>CAZGCK010000009.1:16533-22894 GCA_964524175.1 uncultured Bacteriovoracaceae bacterium
CCGGCGGCCGAGGCACGTTTACCCCAAAAAGCGCAATTCGCGTGGGACTCTCGATCGACTCAGCCGACCCTGCCTATGCGAGCATTGTTGCTAACCTCCAATCGCTAGGCTTTAGCCCGACCGTGTACTCGCGCGCACAGGTTGAAGCAAATCTCCCTGCCACGGATGGAATCACCGCACTGGTGGTTTCTCGCGTCGTCACCCAGACCGCGAACACCGCGGCCTACTCAGCTGCGCTTCACACCTACGTGAACAGTGGCGGAAGCCTCATCACTGAGTATGACGGATCGGGACTGCTCTTTGACTCGGTAGTGGGCAGCTCGACGATTCTCTCCAACATGGTTTCGCTCGCGGAGTTTTTTACCGGGCAAGTTTCTGGTGGCGGTCCGCTGCTTCCCGTTCAGAACTCGCGCATCTACGTTCAAGACCCGAGCGACCCGATCATGCAGGGAGTGGCTCCGAGCTACTTGAGCGGCGTCACCTCAGCGTTTGGTGTCACCGGCTACAATGCTTCGTGGTTGCATGAGGCTGCGACCTTCAACTCAAGCGGCACAGGCACCTCGGCTCCTGCTGGCACCTACTCCGCCGTCCTCGACGGGCAATGCGGCAACGGCCGCGTGGTCATCTTCAACATGACCACGTTCAACAAGATCGGCACCGCCGCCGCCGTCGACACCCTGGTGCGAAACGCGTTTCATTGGGTGACTGGGATCTAAAAACTGGTCCTTCAGCCTGTTGATGTTGATCTAAAGAGTCGAATAAAATCCGCTAGAAGGCCCTCTTAGGAACGCCCAAACCCGCGCAGGAACCCTCATATCGACCGCTTATCATTCAGAGCCAGGCAGAGTCAGGGACTCTTGCTGGGATGAGCGCTGAAATTCTCACCAGCAAGAGTCTGGGTAATGCGCTAAACCGGCGCCAACACTCAACAATTGCTCCACGTCCGCGCTATTAGCAACAGGCTGGAGGACCAGTTTCTACGATCTAGGTGCATCCCCAAAAGTAACCCGCTACCATCGAGTAGGTGAGCCCCACTCGCGCCCCCATCCTCGCCGCAGCCCTTTGCCTAGCCCCGCGCCTTGCTCAAGCCGATAGCTTCGTCTTCGACTTCTCCTCAACTCAATACTTCGACCCCATCCATAGCACCGGCCTCTGGAACACCACTACTCAAAGCATCCAAGGTGCCCTCGCCCCAGCCGGCACAGCCGGCAGCGAACTCAACTTTGGCGACCTCTCCGACGGCGACTTCGTCGCTAATTCGCAAAGCGCACCGCCCACCACTATCAGCGGCATCAGCGTTTCCGGTACACAGATAACGTTTAATACCTCCCTCAAGGGTACCTACCAGTTTCGCACCTTCACCCTTGCCTCGCCTTACACCATTGCCGCCACGGGCAACCAACCGCTCATCATTCGCGTTTACGGAGCCGCCAGCATAAGCTCCACACTCTCTGCCGCCGGAACCATCGGCACCAACAATGGCACCTCGGGCCTGGGCAATCACCGCACCGGTATCATTGCAGGAGGCGCCGCAGGCAGCGGCGGCGGCGCAGGAGGAAACGGCGCATCCTTCGACAACAGCGCAGCTTCCGCGGCAGGCACAGCAAGTGGTGGAACCGGAGGCGCCGCAGGCACGAGCGGCGGAACCGGCAACGAAACAGGCGGTGGCGCGGGGGCAAACGCCCAGAGCATCGCCAACTTTGAGAGCACTTTTCGTGGCGGCGGCGGCGGCGGCGGCGGTGGCGGCTGCATCGACGCCACTTGCAACGGATCGGCGGGACATCAAGTCGGAGGCGCAGCAGGGGGTGGCGGAGGAGGGGCGATTCGCCTGCTCTCGCTGGGCGCGCTCAGCGTGACAGGCACACTCAACGTCAGCGGCGGCGCAGGTGGCCCCAACAATGCTGCGAACATCGCAGATGCAAGCGCATCGGATTGCGGTGGCGGTGGCGGCGGAGGTGCGGGCGGAGCAATCTGGCTTCAGTCCGCCACGTCAGTCTCGGGAGCCGCGACCCTCACTCGCGCCGGCGGCGCTGCCGGTGACAGCGCAATTGCCAACTGCGCGGGGGCCTACCCCGGTACAGCCGGCGCAAACGGAGTTTTTCGTTGGGACGGCCCCACCGCTGGATCGTTCGGAGGCCAAGCTCAGACGCAAACGCTGTCTACGCCCACCGGTGTCGCATACGTCGTCGTTTCCAAACCCATCGATTTTAGTAAAAGCATCTACTCCATCCTCTCCGCCACCGAAACTCAAGGTTGCGGAACCAATGGCACGCTCGGAGTCACCTACGAAGGATCCTCCGATGGAGTTCACTACAGCTCAGGGGTAGCAGCGGGCGACATCGCTACGCTCAGCGAGTACCCTTACATCCGATTTAGAGCGCGAATCACAGCCACGGGCGCATCGCCACCGTGCTTGACTGGGCTGTCCGTTCAATACGCGCTCAAAGAAATATCAGAATTCAAACTTCACGGAAGCCCCTTCTTGTGCGGGACCTTAAGCACCCAATCCAATGCCCAGCCCCCAAGCCCCACAAGGCTGCCTCTGCTCTACTTGGGCGACTTAAGCCTATTGATCTTGTCAGTGCTGCTGGGATTGAGAATGAAGCCATCCAAGAAGCTCACTCTGGCATAATCCCTTCAGTGTAGGATCCCACCTTTTGACACTCGAGCTTGTTCTCTGCCACCCATTGATCGGCTTGCGCGAGCTCCTCGAGTCCCGGACACATCTCATGAATCATGTGAAACACACAAAAATGCTTTCGCGCAGACAGAGTCGCCGCCTCTTTTTTTCCCCACCGCTCACGCTCCCCGGCAAGCAATGCACGGTAAAGATCATTCACCAAGACTCCGAGTTTCTCGCCCTCAATCAAGCACACTCCGGGCTCGCAGATCTTGTTCAGGCTTTGCGTCATTTTAACAATCGTCTCATCGTGCTTCTTGAATCGATGCTTCTCCTTGCCCAGCTGCCTGACCACAAAAACCGAGAGACTCTTCAATACTGACAGTTTAAGCTTCTTGAGATCAAGTTGCGCCCTTCCATTCATCACATCCGCCAACCGAACAAAGTATCGCCGCCCGTGCACGCCTTTCGAAAACCGAGTTCCAGAGACTTCAAAATACCCGCTCCCATAAATCTCTGGATTGAACATGAGCCACTGTTCACCCTTCTTCTCCGGCGGCATCGAGCGTCTCTCGACTTGAACATGGCGTTCTAAAGCGCGCTCCCACTCATCCTTCGTTTCTGCTGCTCGCGGCTCTTCTGCCAATCGAGTGACAACCTTTAAAAACGCTTCCGTATCCTGTGTATTCAACCCATTGAGGATCTCAGAGAACTGCGGCAGCTCAGTCCCATTGAATCGACCGACGGCTGACTTGGCGATCGTGTAGCCAATATCAAAGGCGCTGATCTTGAGCTCCTCACCCGCCTTCACTTCTACTTTTTTGAAATCATGAGTATTGAATCCAGTCTCCGGGTTGAACGGAAACCGCAAATCATAGATGGGCACCGCCCCAGGCTTACCGAGCGGGATCGAAACCGAGGGATACTCAAAATAGGCGCTCGGCGGATTGACCTTGTCGCTATCGATGACGGCGGGAGCATCCAAGGCGTCTTCAGCCCATGCTTCCGAGGCACCAATACACATTGAAAGGAGCACTAGCGGCAAAGCCAGCGCTGACGGCAATCTATCCAGCATTCTTCTTTAGAATGCCAAACTTCGCATGCACCGTAACTCGGCAATAAGTTCCAACAAAGTTTTAGAAAAAAGGCCCAAAGCGTAACACGCTCTGGGCCCCGTCAAATCTTCAGCTATCAAGCCAGCTCAGCTACAGCCCATGCTATTGCCGCAATTGAGGCATTTATAGCAGGCCCCATTACGAACCGTCGTATGGCCGCAGCTATCGCAAGGAGGCGCATCCCCCATCATCTGCGCGAGATGATTGCCCATCGGCTGCTCAACTGTCCCTGGAAGCTTCATCTCCATCTGAGGCTCGATTCCAGCCACGGGGCCTCCCGTAGCAATCATCCGAGCCGTGTCCTTGGGATAGATCATCTTCGCAGCATCTTTCTCTGCGGTCAGATCCACGGGCTTCACCTGCACGAAGTCCGTGCGCCCCAAGTACTCCATCCCAAGCACGCGAAAGATGTAGTCCACGATCGAGGTCGCCATCTTGACGTTCGGATGCCCACTGACCATTCCCGAGGGCTCAAACCGCGTGAAAGTGAATTTGTCGACGAACTCCTGCAAAGGTACCCCATACTGCAGGCCCAAGCTTAGCGAGATCGCAAAACAATTCATCATCGAGCGGTAAGCCGCCCCTTCCTTATGCATGTCGATAAAGACTTCGCCTAAGGTGCCGTCGTCGTACTCGCCGGTGCGGATATAGACTTTGTGACCCGCCACTTCTGCCTCTTGCGTGAAGCCCGTACGCTTAGCCGGAAGCTTGCGCCTCACCGGAGCAAACGTGAACTGTGCACCCATCGCGGCGCGAGCCGCTGCTTCGGTCATGGCAATCTGCGAAGCATCGCCAACTTGGATCACTTTAGCCTGGGCAATAGCATCCTTCTTGTCGCCAGAGTTCTCTGGTTTCTTCTCAGACGCACTGTCCGACTTCGTTGATAGCGGCTGAGACAGCTTGCAACCATCGCGGTAGAGAGCCACGGCCTTGAGTCCGAGCTTCCATCCTTGATAGTAGATATCCTTGATTTCATCGACCGTGGTCTCGTGAGGGAGATTCACCGTCTTGGAAATCGCACCCGAGAGGAACGGCTGAGTAGCCGCCATCATGCGCACATGCCCCATCGGCGCGATGAAGCGCTTGCCCTTGACTCCGCACTTGTTGGCGCAATCAAACACAGCCAAGTGCTCGTCCTTGATATGAGGAGCGCCCTCGACCGTCATCGTGCCGCAGATCGCTTCGTTAGCCTCAGCCAGCTGAGCCTCGCTCAATCCTGCCCAACGCAGAAAATTGAACGTTGGCTTAGCCATCTCTTCTGCCGTCACCCCCATGCGCTTGAGAAGCTCATCGCCCATCGAGAACCGAGAGAACGCGCTCGAAAGCTCAAAGGTGCCTGGCAACGTCTTCTCGATCTTAGCGATCTCGGCTTCGTTCATCCCCTTGGCCTTGAGCATCTCGCGATTGACGTGAGGCGTGCCGCTCAGGTGCATAGATCCCAACACGTAACGAAGGACATCCTCGCTCTGCTGAGCTGTATAGCCCAAGTTCGTGAGCGCAGCCGTCACCGATTGGTTGACGATCTTAAAATAACCTCCACCCGCCAGCTTCTTAAACTTAACAAGTGCAAAATCAGGCTCGACACCCGTGGTATCGCAATCCATGAGAAGGCCAATCGTGCCGGTCGGAGCCAGCACCGTGACCTGCGAGTTGCGATAGCCGTACTTCTCGCCCAATCCAAGCGCAAGATCCCAGTCCTGGCGAGCAGCGCTCACCAAATCCGTGAGACTCGTCATCGAGAAACCCGAGCCATCCGCACGTTTAGCGCGAGGAGCAGCCTTGCCCGCATCGATCTGGTAGGCCGCTTCGCGATGCTTGCGGATCACCCGTAACATCGATTCGCGATTCTTGGCGTACCCTTCAAAAGGCCCCATCACCCCAGCTTGTTCGGCGCTCACGGCATAAGCGTGACCGCACATGATTGCTGTCAAGGATCCTGCCCATGCACGACCCTCGTCGCTATCGTAAGGGATCCCTTTGAGCATCAGTAAGGTGCCCAGATTGGCATAACCCAAGCCCAAAGGACGGTAGTCGTGCGAGTTCTTTGCGATCGTCTCGGTCGGATAGCTCGAATGATCAACCAGGATTTCTTGAGCGATGATCATGATGCGACAAGCACGACGATACCCTTCGATATCGAACGAACCGTCGTCCTTGAGGAACTTCACCAAATTGATTGACGAGAGGTTGCAGGCCGTATCGTTGAGGAACATGTATTCTGAGCAAGGATTGGACGCATAGATCCGATCGGTGCCCGAGCAGGTGTGCCAGTCGTTGATCGTGGTGTCGTACTGGACGCCTGGATCCGCGCAAGCCCATGCCGCCTCAGCGACCTTCTGCCACATTTCGCGAGCTTCGTAGGTGCCAATGACTGAGCCATCCGTGCGCGCGCGTGTGTGCCACTTCTCGCCCTTCTCGACCGCATGCATGAAGGCATCGGTGACACGAACTGAGTTGTTGGAGTTTTGGCCAGCAACCGTTTTATAAGCATCGCCATTGAAGTCCGAGCTGTAACCTGCGGCGATCAGGGCCGCCACTTTGCGCTCTTCGCGCTGTTTCCAACTGATGAAGTCCATGATCTCGGGATGGTCCATATCGAGGCAAACCATCTTAGCCGCACGACGAG
>CAZGCK010000009.1:22904-35947 GCA_964524175.1 uncultured Bacteriovoracaceae bacterium
ATGCCGCTACTTTCTTTTCCTCATTTACCTTCCAGTTGATAAACGTTTCAATTTCAGGGTGGTCGATATTCAAGATAACCATCTTCGCAGCACGACGAGTGGTGCCCCCTGACTTAGTAGCTCCGGCGCCCTTGTCAAAAACTTCGAGGAAACTCATGAGACCCGACGAGAGCCCCCCGCCAGAAAGCTTCTCTTGAGCCCCGCGCAATTGTGAGAAATTGGTCCCAGTGCCTGAGCCATATTTAAACAAACGCGCTTCATTTTTCACGAGTTGAAAAATCGACATCAAATCGTCATCTACAGACTGAATGAAACAAGCCGAGCACTGTGGCCGCGAATAGGCGTTCTTGGTTTCTGTCACTCGCCCTGCATGAGCATCCCAAGCAAAGTTCCCGCCCGAACCTTCGATGCCGTATTCTTGGTAGAGACCCAGATTGAACCAAACAGGAGAGTTAAACGCGGCTCGTTGATGAATCAGAAGGTAGGAGAGCTCGTCTTCAAAAGCCTCTGCTGACGCTCCAGCAGAGAAATAGCCCCGCTCTTCGCCAGCCGTGCGCAAGGTATGAGCCACCCGGCGCACCACCTGGCGGACCGACGTCTCATGCCCACTCATCGGCACGCCGGCTTTGCGGAAGTACTTCGACACCAAGATATCCACCGCTAGTTGGCTCCATCCGGCAGGCACTTCGACGTTCTCAAGCAAGAATACCGTGCGCCCATCTGTGTCTTTAATTTTGGAGGACGCCTTCACATAGTCGACAGCATCGAGTGGCGTTGAGCCCTTTTGGTGCAAGGTCTTGGTAAAGTGCCTTTCGATCGTGAGAGTGCCCTTGCGGCTCGCAACGGGCGTAGTCTTGAGAAGCAACTTCTCTTGCTTGGAAGACTTCTCCTGCTTAGAAGACCTCCCTGACTTCCCCTTGAGTGCTTTTACTAACTCTGCCGATCCCTGAATTTCCTGCCCCCTCGACTCCATCCCTTTATGCTCCGTCCCTGTTTTCTGACTGTAATGATTTGTTAATGCTAGATCTGTTTGGCCAACATCCATTTGGTCCGTCATCGCGAATTCTCCGAAAGGTTTTTGTAAACCTTGTGAGGCGAGTTCCGCCAGTTTTCGACCTTTCCGGGTCGTGAGAGCCTCATCTTGAAGCTCTCTAGAACAACATCATCCTGATCCCTTAAGAGTGCACCTTGCGCGCAGCGGCTGTCAAAGCCACACCACAATATATAGGGGTGTGAAATATCCTAACCCACTACCCATTGACGTTTAGGTTTGCGTTAATCCCGTATGCCGCTTGGGTTTTCTAACGTTTTTTGAGTCGATTTCACGCGCCGCTCCTCAAGTTTAACGCAGTGAATAACTCTAACTTGGTCTTGACCCAATCATCATTCTCGCTCAACCCTGCCTAGAGCCGCTTTCGGGATGAATACGGACTGTTTTCTGGTTTTCCCAGGCAAATTGCACGAAGGGCTTACAAAACAAGCCCAAATCAGCTGAAACACCCCCCTAACCCATGGCATGAGCGGAGGCCGCTGAACAATAGCTGAGCGCGGGAGATGAATCCGCGCTAAATCATTTTCAGCCGGTCATGGAGAGGTCCAGCGATCAATGAGAAGCCGGTAAACGAATGCTCGATCCATGACATGATTAGAGACGGCCGCCCCTGCAAAGTGGTTTCCAATTTTAAATTTCTTCTGTAAAGCCAGCGCACGGATCGTTTCCAGCCAATTCGAATTTGCCACCTCATAGTGACTACTTTTACTCAAAGAAAACCACGCATCCAACGTGACATGCAGCGAGGCATAGCAGTCATCTCGAGGCAAGTAAGTGTGGAGCGCAAAAAGTTCTTGTACCAAATAAATAGAAGGACTTTCACTCGCGACAATACTGTTGAGAAAGCGCGTGAGGACTTGACCCCGCAAAGGCCCTTCAGGGTCCACCATGGCAAATAGCTCTTTCCTGTCGCTCGACTTAAAATGAGAAAGACCAGGAGAATAATCGAGGATCGCTTGCAAAGATTTTCTCTGAGTTTCTCCTGGACCCAGTTTTTGAACTTGGATCACAAGCTCAGTTAAGGCCTGGTCACGGTAGGCCAAAATGGGATGCCGATCGGCTCGAGCTAGAAATTGCTCCACATCCACGACTGATCGAATCGGGGGCCGTGGGACCTGCCAATCAACGACAGATAAACCGGGGAGCCCGGGGGTTCCGTTCTGCACGACTTCGATTTCGTATTGTAGGTCATCTGCCTCTTCCCAGGAAACAGACCTACCCTGAGCCTCACTCATCACTTCCTTCTGAAAAGACTGAAGATCATTTTCTTTGTCGCCGGAGTTCACTCTCATTCCGGCGATCTTACCAACTCCACTCAATATTTTTTTGACCGCCGGCAAATACTCGCTGAAAGGCCGTTCTCGGATACTTTGCAGGAGATTCGTGTAGGCCGTCAGACGCCGCTCCTTTCCTAGGACACTCCCCGCCTTTGATAAGTGCTTTTCAAATCGAATCAAGTCCTCAGGAGAAACCGTCTTTTGCGACGTTCGATTGGAGAGAGTTACGATAGCTGCCATCGAACGAGCTGGCTCTCTGTCTTGTGCACTCGCAGCAGGGCGGACAGCAACCAGCGAAGAACCCACAGAAACACTCTCAACCTCCCAAGGAAGGTCCAAAACCAGTCTCGCATAATGGTCCTCAGCTAAAACCACCGAACGTTTTAAAAAAGCGTCGGTCATTCTTTCTTTCAAGTCACTGATCTGCTCTGGACTTGCTCCTTTCGCCATAACCTGTTCCCGGATCACTCCAAAAATCGGACTGACATTGAATAGAAAAGTGCTAGATCTCGATTCGAATGCACTCAAAGCCCTACTCAGCGCAGTAAAATAGTGTTCTTTAGGTAGAGAACCAATCAAGTAAATCAAATCATGACTAGGGCTAATGGATTCAAGACTCTTAAATTCATCCACTACTTTCAAGACAGCCTGGAGTTTAAGCGGCCCTTCAAGGGGGGCAATATCCCGCAGGAGCTCGTCAAAATAAATCTTCTTAACTTCCAATCCATTTCCATTCACTTTACTCAATCGTTGACCCACATCTTCAATCGATCGAATAGGAGGCGCGACAATCCAGTCCGACACATACCGATCCACCAAAGCGTCTGAGTCCATTCTTAGCGATGACTTCATCCGCTCAAACTCAAGTCGGAGATCGGCTGCCTCCTCCCAAGACAACTTCCGCTTTCTCGTTTCAGTATACATTTCTGATAGAAACGAGATTCTTGTCTGATCTTTTTCTTTATTTTTGAGACCACCATGGAGAGAAACACTCTTGCCTATCTCCGTGAGTGCCGCCAAATAGTCTTTGAAGGGCCAGTCATGAGTGCTGGCTAGAAGATCACTGTAAGCTTTGAGCTTCCGTCGCTGCAACCAAGTCTCTTCTGCCTTCTTAAGATTGGCTTTAAAGGGCACCCATCCTTCATGAGCCGGAACCAAGGGTTTCTGCCTCGCCAACCCAAGAGGCGTTTTTGAACTCGAAGAGCTCGAGCCCGCTTGAGACAAAGCGGATCCCGACGCAGGGAGCGGGACAAGAGCGCGTGGTTGAGCTTGAATCATCTGACGTGGTTCCTGAGTCGCTCCTCCTTCAGCAATCACTCGCTCAGCAGTATCTCGTTCGACACTCGATTTGCCCCAGGAGCGCGCTAAAATACTTTCAAACGCCTGCTTTTCGGGCTTAGAAAGATGTCGATTAAGAGCTACATCACTAAAGAGTGCGGCTTGAATCTCTTCTAACTCTCCATGCGTGAGATTGTACCGACCGGCCGATTGCCGTACTTTATCGCAAAACTTGATCAGGCTCGTACCGCCCATGTCGGTGCCTAGGATCGCAGCACTTGATATTCTAGGAATCGCCTCTAAATAGTCGCTCTTTTGCCAAGTCTGAACACGATCCACCAGTTCCACAAATGCATCATATTTCTCAACGTAATGCACGCGACGTGCTGCTTCGATGTGCTCCTTGAGCTGAGGAGGTGTCATGCACCTAACTGACTCCTTCAGGCTAACCTGAGGGGCCAAGGCCCCGACCCGTTCAATTGCCCGGTTGGGATCGTAGATGACAACGGCGTACAGAGCCTGCATCAACTCTTCATGATTTGCCTGACTAGCGGCTCTCCATCTGGCAGCGATACGCCCCAACTCATCCGGCTTCACACCGATCATTTTTGCTTTTTCTTTGACCGAAAGTCTCGCCACAGGCGACGCCGCCGGAGCATCGCCTAAGAACTCTGTAGTCCATCGATAGGCCCTTTTGATGACTGCTTCTTTGTCCGCCTCATGCATAACAGCGGATGCTAGGTTTTCAGCCAATCGCACGGATTGATTCTCATTGGCCTCTCCAGAGGTGTGCGCGATCGCCCTATAAACCAGGTCATTACTATAGAGATCCGGGTACTTTGTTTTAGTGAGAGCGACAAAATTGTTGAGCTCGTCGACAGAAAGCAGCGCGGTCTTATGAACCGGATGAACTGGGGGGCCACTCGGATTCAGCGCATCGATCGCTGCACTCAAGTCGTCGACCTCCCTGAATGCAGCATCCATCTCTGCGAGAGTGTAGCCATCGGCTGGCAAATTATTGTGAGACCTAATCAAAGCAATGAGAGTCGGGCACCCCATGCTGGCACCAGAAGACGAGTCGTTAGCAAAAGCGACGGGGATGACCGCAAAAGTCCCTAATAAAAAAATGCAAAAGCTAATTTTGCCTGGAGAAGGTCTCTTCAAATGCTTCATCCGTCGGGCGAGCCCCTTCGCGCCCTCGAGCCACGCGATTCTCATAAATGGCCGTGTAGATCTCGCCGACTACGACCTTGATCGCCGTTGCGATCGGGATTGAGATCAACATGCCCACCAGCCCGTAATACTGCTGCCCGATCGCAACGACTGCAATCAGCAAGAAAGGATGCAGCTTCACGAGGCTTGCGACCACCACCGGAAAAATCACGATCGTGTCGATGACGTTTGCGACGATGTAGACGATCGCTACCGGCCAGAGCAGAGCGCTCCCAGAAGTGTCGAACGCGGCAACGAGAAGCGCGGGAGCCGCGCCGATCACTGGGCCCACGTAAGGCACAATATTAGTCAGACCGGCTAAAACTCCTAGTACAACGGCATAGGGAGCTTTGACGATCACAAGCCCGATCGTCGTCATGAGCCCCACTAAAAACGCCTCGACCAGTTTGGCGCGCAGGTAATCAGAGATCGCCGTCGTGATATCGGTACTCACCAAAAAGAAAGCCTCAAAATATCGATTGGGCACCAGATGATAAAGCCTCCGCCGCATAGAGCGTCCATCGCTGAGCATCACGAACGTCAACGGAGGTAGAAACAAGACCCAGGTCAGTATTGAGCCCACGAGAGCTGCGCCATTGTCTACGAACCAACGCCCGGTTTCTTGACCCCATGCCAGAAGCGAGTCAGTGGGATGAACCGAGTCTAAAAAAGCGTACTTTGCCTTGGCATCCTTCTCAAATCCCCTGAGCTTTAGAATCGCCGAATGGAAGTGCTCAGGAGCCTTTTCTTTAAACCCGCTCCACTCGCTAGAGATCGACTGCGAGGCCCACAGACCCAAGCCTCCCACGAAGATCCCGATCAAGGTGAATATCAACACGATCGAAAAAACGCGCGAAAGACCTCGCCGCTCAAGGGCCGAAACCAACGGAGAAAGCAGCATCGTCGCGATCACAGACAGCACCGTTGGCGTCGAGAGCGTTGGATTGACCACAAAAATCCCCGTCACCGCAGCAATGGTCGCCGCAACAAAGAGAACCTTGACGAGGTCTCGCCTAAACTGGATGTCAGGCTGCTTTTGCATTTTTATCCCGGCTGAGCACGGTGATGCGATCCGTGGTCTCAAGCAAGCGACGTCCCAGCACGCGACACAGCTGAGAGAGGATCTTTACGCCCGTATCCGGTTTGCGATCCGTGATCTCAAGAAGGTCTGGTTTGAAAAAGCCCACGACCACGGTCTTCTCGAGCGGCACCGCCGAAGCGGTTCGCACGTTATCCTCGTCCACCAGAGCGATCTCGCCAAAAAAAGTTCCTTCTTCAAGAATCGTCACCAGCACGGGACCGTTGGGGCTATCCGTTTTGATCGCCACCCGCCCTTTGGCAATGATGTACATCCCCATGCCACGGTCATTTTGGCGAAACACCGGCTCATTTGCTTGATACACGCGTTCGTAAACGAAGTTCGAGACATAGGCGAGCTCTCGTCCACTCAACGTCTTGAACAAAGCGCTGTCTTTGAGAACTTCGATAATTGCTCTCTTCTCGGAGTTTCCGCGCTTAAAGAGGTCTTTCCAAATAAAGTGAGGGTGTGCTGAGGACATGACACCCTATCGGAAGAAACTTACCTGGATTTGAGAGAGTTATTCAAACCAAGTCGACGAACTTTTGACAGTGGAAACTGCCACCCTAGCGTGTTGCTAGGATTGAGGGAAAAGGGCAATTGCTGAACGTTGGCGCTGGTTTTGCGTAGTACCCAGTCAATGAAGACGAGAATATCCGGTGTTTTCCCAACAAAATGCCCTTCCAGGTGTGATCATCCTATTGACTCGATCAACATCAAAAGACTGAGGGACCAGTTTTAACTAGCCCTACAAAAACTTCTCCGAAAACTCGCCGTTCAGATAGCTGAAGATCTTCTTCTGTCCATCGATCTCAGTCTCGACGTTCACGGGGCGCTTCCAGATCTCCGACAGCGAGCGCATCGTCTCGCGCGACCATTTTACATCCAGGTCCATGCCCTGGTGTTTGTGAGACAGAAGCAGCTCGCCCTTGTTCTGGTAATTGCCATCCGTGACGTACATAAAAGGCTGACCCATATTCGTGAGCTGAAACAGCATCTTTTCTTTGATCTTCTTAAAATCCCGTTCCGCGATCTCATACTGATTGGTGCGACGATTGAACTGATAGGTGTACATCTTATAGCGCTCAACAAACTCCTCAGTGAGGTACTCATCGATGAACGTGATGTCATTGCATACGCGGCGCACTTCAAAGATCTTCTGCATGCCGAGCCCTAGCTTCTTGTCCCACTTAGCCTTAGCAACCATGTCGTCGCAGTCATCGTAGTCTTTGCCAAACTTGCCGCGATCCCAGCGCTCCTCGATATCGCGAAAGAGCTCGATGCCCACTTTATAGGGATTCACTCGGCCCGGGGCCATGGCCATCACGCCTGCATGATGGTCGCAAAAATCAATGATCTCCGAATCCTTGAGCGCTTTGCGGGTCAAGATCTTGGAGTGCCAGTAAGAAGCCCAGCCCTCGTTCATGATCTTAGTCTGTATTTGAGGAGCAAAGTAATAAGCCTCGTCGCGAACGATAGAGAGCACGTCGTGCTCCCATTGCTCAAGCGGCGCGTACTCAAGCAAGAACGCAAGCACGTCTTTCTGCGGCTCCGCGGGCACGCGCTTGCTCTTTTTCTGGGATTGCTCCATCCGCTTCTTCTGCTCTTCGATAAAGTCAGGCGGATTGATGTATTTATCCATGTAAGACCGATCGATCTTGAGCTTGCCAACCTCTGGCGTCTGGGGCTCATGCTCGTCAAACGGCCCGTCCGCCTTACTTCTGGGCTTAGGATTCACGAACGGCAAATAAGGGTCGATGAGGTTCTCGATCGTGAGGCAGCGATCGATAAAATTCTCGACCGTGTCCTGCCCGTAGCGATCCATGTAGTTGCGGATCTTGACGGCGTGATTGGCCATCGCATCGAGCATCTTGCGATTGGTCTTGGAGAACCAGTAATTGTTTTTGAAGAAATCCACATGCCCATAGACGTGAGCCATCACGGTCTTCTGATCCACAATGCTGTTGGACTTCATCAGATAGGCGTAAGACGGATTGGTGTTGATCACCATCTCGTAGATCTTCTGCAAGCCCCACTCATAGCCCTTCGACAGCTGATCGTAGTCCATGCCAAAACGCCAGTGAGGATAGCGCACAGGAAACCCGCCCAGCGCCGCAAGCGAGTTGATCTGCTCTGAATCGACCATCTCAAAAATCGTCTCGAAGGGATCCAACCCATAGCCTTCGGCATAGCCCCGGATCTCATCGCGGATTTTGAGCAAGTCGGGAGGTAACTGACTGCTCATGTACTCGTCGCTCGACACTAGCGCCTCCCTTTCATCACTTGCCCCGCCCTAAGAAGTCCTTGATCGATTGCAAGATGCCCTCTTTGTTCTCGACCTTCGAGAGGATCACCGACTCATGCTCGCCCCCAAAGTGTTCTTTGAGGTCCTTGTAGAACTGACCCGACCCGTAGCGCGACTCGACTTGGCCGTAGCAAAACACGTTGCAGACGTTGAGCAGATTCTTCTCTAAAATCTCGAGGCAAAGCTTGGTGTCTTCGCCCGACCAGTTGTCGCCGTCGGAGAAATGAAACGGATAGATGTTCCAGTCCGAAGGCGCGTAATCGGTCTCGATGATTTTCTCGCAGAGCTTGTAGGCGGAAGAGATGAGCGTGCCGCCGCTTTCTCTGGTCTTGAAAAAGGTGTCTTCGTCAACTTCGCGCGCGGTAGCGTCGTGGATGATGTAGCGGGTCTCGATGCCTTTATATTGGGACCTCAGCCACGTATCGATCCAAAAGGCCTCCGTCCGAACGATCTCTTTTTGCTCATCACCCATAGAGCCCGACACGTCCATCATATAGATGATGACCGCGCTGTTCTCGTGGCGGACATCGGTTTTCCAGGAGCGGAACCGCATGTCGCGCTTAATCGGGATGATGACAGGCTTGTCGGGATTGTAAGTGCCCGAGGCGATTTGCCGGCGCAGAGTCTCGCGAAACGTGCGCTTAAAATGCCTCAGCGAATTGGGTCCTTGATTGGCGATGCCGGTGTACTTCTCGGTCTTGCTTTTGAGAGTCTTATGGCCGCGCGGCTCGATCTTAGGTAGCTCTAGCTGCTCGCCCAGGATCTCAGCAAGCTCAGCAAGCGTGAGGTCGACCTCGATCGAATGATTGCCAGGAGTGTTGCCTGCCTCCCCCTGCCCGTCGCCTTGCTGTGGATCTCCGTTTCCGACGGGGTCGCCAGGCTTGCCGTCGCCCTGGCCCACGCCGCCCTGCTCTTTATCGCCAAACTTGAAGTGAGGGATCTCGATTTGCGGAATCGGGATCGTCACCATGTCCTTGCCCTTGCGACCGATCATCTCGCCATGAGTGACGTACTTCTTTAGATCGTGCTTGATCTTCCCCTTCACGATCTGGCGAAAGCGGGAGTGGTCTCTTTTTATATTATAAATCACCGAGCTTTTTCTCCCTTCCAGATCATGAACTCCACTCACTGCCCTACAAAAAGCCTTGTCGACGCAACACCATCGCCGACACTCCTCATCATTACCCCTTCTTCTTCACATCCCCGCGGGCGAAAATACTCGCCACGAAGTTCAGCACGTCGGTCGAGCAAATCTCGCAATAGCCGTAGTTCTTGATGAGTCGGGTTTTTACGACGTCGATCTTCTCCTGGGTCGAGCGATCAACGACGTTCGAAACCAACGAAGTGAGCTTGATCGTGTCCTTTTGATCTTCGAACAGCTTGAGCTCAAGAGCCTTATGTAGGCGCTCGTTGGTCTTATAATCAAAAGTCCTGCCATCGATCGCAAGCGCACCGATGTAGTTCATGATCTCACGGCGAAAATCGTCCTTGCGACTATCCGGAATATCGATCTTTTCTTCGATCGCCCGCATCAGACGCTCATCTGGCTCCTCGTCCTGGCCCGTGTACTTGTTCTTCACGCGCTCGCGCTGCGTGTAAGCCTTGATGTTGTCGACGTAGTTGGCGCAGAGCTTGGCGATTGCGTCTTCATCGGCCGAGATCGCACGCTGGACCTCGTTCTTAACGATATCCTCGTACTCTTGCTTCACCATAGCGAGAAGCTCGCGGTACTCGCGGCGTTTCTCGTCAGAACCCACGAGCGCATGATGCTTCAAGCCCCCTTCGAGCTCGTTCATCACCATAAATGGATTCACGCAGCCCACGTCGCCGGCCTTATCGTTCACCAACGCATTGGAGATCTTGTCCTGCACGTAACGAGGGCTAATGCCTTCGAGACCTTCGCGAATCGCTTCTTTGCGCAGCTCCTTAACGTTGTCCTCGGTATACCCTGTGAGCGTCTTGCCATCATAAAGCTTTAGCTTCTGAAGCAGCGAAAGGTTCGCCTTCTTAGGTTGCTCCAAGCGCGTGAGGATCGCCCACATCGCGGCCACTTCGACCGTGTGCGGAGCGATGTGCTTGCCCTTGATGCGAGAGGCGTTGAAGTCCTTCTCGTAGATTTTGGTCTCTTCTTTTAGCTTGGTAATATAAGGAACGTCGATCTTCACCGTACGATCGCGCAAGGCTTCCATGAACTCATTGTTCTGAAGCTTCTTGAACTCAGGCTCATTGGTGTGACCAATAATGACCTCGTCGATATCGGTTTGCGCGAACTTCTTGGGCTTGATCTTGTGCTCCTGAGAAGCCGTAAGTAAGTCATACAAGAACGCCACGTCGAGCTTGAGAACCTCGATGAATTCTACGATGCCGCGGTTGGCGACATTGAACTCACCGTCGAAGTTGAACGCGCGCGGATCGGAGTCCGATCCATACTCAGCGATTTTGCGATAATTGATATCGCCCGTGAGTTCGGTCGAGTCCTGGTTTTTTTCGTCTTTTGGCTGAAAGGTTCCAATCCCGATGCGGTCCTTCTCTGACAACACCAAGCGCACAACGCGGATATGATCGAGGACTTTCTGCCAGTCCCCTTGATAACGCTTCAAAAACTCCCGGTAAATAAAGCGACTAGAGGGATCCAGATCGCCCGTGATGGTCACCTTATAAGTGGATTTCGAGCCCCGATTGAGCTCATCGATGAGCTTGCCCCTCAACTCATCCGGCACGAGCTTCAGAGGATCCTCATGCATCGGCGACATCACTTCTTTTTGGTTGCCCAAAATATCGCCAAACTTGCTCTGAGGGTCGACCCACTTGAAGGTGTACATCGCGCCATCGTCTGTACGCGAATAGTTCTCGATGCCCTTCTTGAGTAACCGCGCGATGGTCGACTTAGCGGAGCCAACGGGACCGTGTAGGAGCAAAACACGCTTCTCGGTTCCGTAACCGAGCGCAGCACTCTTGAAGAAATGCACGAGCTTCATGAGCGGCACATCTAAGCCAAAAACAGCATCTTTTCCGTGCTCAATAGGATCATCAAAAAATTTGTAACGAATAATGTTCTTCTTGTACTCGACGTAAGATCCCGTGCCCCACGTAAGGATCATGTCGTACATGCGTTGAAACGCATTGCGCGTGATCGCAGGATTTTTTTTCACTAAATCCAGATACTCGTTAAAGGACCCTTCCCAGTGAAAGTTCTTGAAGTCGCGCACCGTGGCAGCATCGCCCAACATCCGCGCCCAATCTGTACCCGATGCATTCTGATTTCCGTTTTGACCCATGCCCGCCACCTTCCTTAGGTACGTGTTTTCAATCACTTGCTGCTAAAATTTTAAGAGAGTCGAGGGTAACGCTTTGAATCATCCTGCGCGTTAAGGGACTTCACCCGCCAGTCCCTGTGTCTATTTTACCTTTACACTCCCAACTCTGTAAAGCTACCTTACAAGTCTCGGTTTGACGCCTAACGATTCGGTTTGAGTGAGTTTTTTAGTCCTAACCCATTCAACCGACCGATCAAGCCCTGCAATCGTCAAAATCCTCACGGACGCTTGAGTCTGCCACAGCAGAGTCAAGGCAGGGAGCCGCCCGATCCAAGCGTACATGGAGTACGCAGCAAGAGGAAGGCGACCGAGAACGAAGTCATTCTCGACTCCGCTGTAGCGGAGTCAATTTTCGACGACGCACCCGAGCGGAGGAACCCCTATGCATTCTTATCTTGGACATCCCGCCCTGCAGATCGCGATCAAGAGACTGGAGCAGCTCAATCCTGACCAGTTTGAGCTCTACTTTGAACGCCGCCGTTCAACTCAGATCGAGTCTAAAGAGCAGCAAGTCCAAAGCATCACCCAAGCTGAAGACGTAGGCATTGCCGTTCGCCTGATCAAGGACCGACGCCTAGGATTCAGCTTCACCACCTCTCTTGAGAAAGACGCAATTGAACGCGCCGTTCGTACCGCCGCCGATGTCGCGGCACACATGCCTGAGGATGAGTATGCCGGGTTCCGCTCCTTTGGCTCGGCCGTTTACCCCAGCGTAGATAGCTACGACTCAACAGGACTTCAGACCCCGATTGCAACCAAGGTCGAGATGGCCAAGCAACTCGAGGCCGCTTGCCATTCGGCCGACTCTCGCATCAAAGGCGTTCGAGCAGCGCGCGTATCCGAGAGCATGAGTGAGATCCATCTCGTAGATTCTCACGGCGAGCATATTCAGCACCAATCTACTCTTTTTAGCGCCAATATCACAGCCAAGGCAGAACAAGACGGCGATAGCCAAATGGGCGGCGACTTTGGCTTTTCAAATTACTTAGACAATCTCGATGTCGCCTCTGTCGCCAAACAAGCCGCACGCCAAGCTACTGAGCTCTTAGGCGCAAAACCAGGACCGACGCTCAAATGCCCCGCTGTTCTGCGCAATGACGTCGTGGCAGAACTTGTAGAATTTCTATCCGCCAGTTTCTCGGCCGAGCAAATCGACAAGGGCCGCAGCATGCTGGCCGGAAAAATCGGTCAGCGCCTCATGTCTGAGAACGTCAACCTCGTTGACGATGGTATGCTATCGGGAGGTTATGCGACCTCTCCTTTCGACGCTGAAGGCACGCCCTCGAGCAAAACTCACCTGGTCGACGGAGGCCTGATCGCGCACGCTCTGTTTGATTCGTACTACGCACGTAAGCAAGGGGTCGAGTCCACCGGCAGTGCCGTACGCGGACTCAAAAGCCCCCCGTCCATTGGTTTCTCAAACCTCTATATGGAACCCGGCCGCAAAAGCCCCTCACAACTCTACGACGGGATTTCTAAAGGCATCCTCATCACCCATCTCATGGGTCTGCACACCGCCAATCCG
>CAZGCK010000009.1:35957-49415 GCA_964524175.1 uncultured Bacteriovoracaceae bacterium
GGATTGGTCTCGGAAGCCGTGTGGGCGCCCGCGGACAGCGTCGCGGCGACGCCGGAGGTCGCGGCGTTGCCGTCGATGAAGAGAGGAACCTGGGCGACCGTGAGCGTGCCGCCGTGCAGGGTGTCGAGAGCGCGGGCGATGGGCCTGCACACCGCCAATCCGGTGACGGGCGATTTCTCATTGGGCGCCTCTGGCATCCTCATCGAGAAAGGAAAACTCACCACTCCGGTGCGCGGCATTGCTGTCGCAGGCAATGTGTTGGAACTTTTCAAAAGAATGACGGATATTAGTAATGATCTCCGCTTTTTTGGAAACGTCGGCGCACCCTCTGCAAGGGTGGCTGAACTCTCCGTGAGCGGAGTCTAGCTCCGAGGAGACCTTATCCAGTGAAATTTGGGGTCGGTAAGTTAACCGACATTGGCCGCAAACGCTCTCAGAATCAGGACAACATCGCGTCCTGTCCCGATCTCGCGCTCTTTGTCGTTGCCGACGGAATGGGTGGGCACCGAGGCGGAGAGATCGCAAGCGCCATGGTGGTGGACTTAGTCCCATTATCCATACGCACCTCCGTGCAACGTGAAGCCAATTGGAATCCTAAAAAGATCATTACCGAAGCCATCGAAAAAGCCAGCCGCTCGATCTTTGAACGTTCCATCAAAGAGCCTGCACTCCAGGGCATGGGGACCACCACCGTCGCGATGCTTTTTAAAGACGGCAAACTCACGATTGGCCACGTCGGTGACTCTCGCTGCTACTATTTTAAGAAAGACGCGGTCTGGCAACTTACGCGCGATCACTCGCTGGTTCAAGAGAAGCTGCGCGCAGGCCTCATCGCGCGGGATGCGATCAAGACCGATCGCATGAAAAACGTCATCACTCGATCTGTAGGCTTTGAGAGCAGCGTACTGGTCGAGATCTACGAGATGGAAGCTCGCAAGGGCGACCTATTTATGCTGTGCTCGGATGGACTATCCGGCATGCTAGAAGACCCCGATATTCTCGAGATCGTGCACAATCTTCTTGGAGAAGGCGCGGCAGCCGACGATGGCTCACACCAGAGGGCCGTCGACCAGCTCGTTTCAGCAGCCAACGCGCGCGGTGGCGATGATAATATTTCGGTCATCTTGGTCGAGATCCTCGAATAGACAGAACAACTGAGGGAGTCACGTGTCGAACCGTTTTTACACACTCATGATCGTTCCCGAAAAAACCGCGCAAGTTCGCAAGATTGTCTTGCCGGCATGGATGCTCCGCGGCGCAGCAGTAGTCGTTGCGTTTATCGCCCTCCTCGCCACAGTGATGGTGTTCGACTACTGGTACGTCATGAGCCAAATCGGCGAGAACAAACAGCTCAAGCTCGAGAACCGAAAGCTCAGACAGCAAGTTCAAATCTTCAAGAACAAGATGATCACTGTTGAGAACACCATGGAGCGGGTCAAGACCTTCGCAACTCGCCTTAAGGTAATCACCAACATCGAAGACCATGGCAATTTACTTCAGACGCTCAACCAACAAAAACTTCCCGACGCGAGCTCGAATATCGGAGCACCTGCACCCAAGACCGCAGCAGATATCGCCACCACCTCTCCAGATACTGCAGCAGAGTCCGTTCCAGCATTTGGACCTGCTACAGCCGCCCAAAGTGCGGCTTCTGAGGCAGCACTAGCGCAAGCGATCACGACCTCTGGCACACCACCATCGGGTGACAACACCGCTTCAGCGAGCGCCCCCCTCAGTCCCGAAGACGCCGAGCTCAAGCAGGATTACGAAGCACTCAATGAGCGCTTTACTGAGCTCAATCGCGAGACTTTGTATGTCGAGCAGATGCTCCAAGATCAATACGAGCTGCTTGCCGACCAAAAAGCCTTCTTGGCTGCTCTTCCCACTCGCAAACCTGCGATCGGTTACTTCACCTCGGGCTTCGGGATCCGCAAATCTCCTTACGGCGGACGAGTAAAGATGCACGAAGGCCTCGACATCGCCAATCGCCCCGGTACGCTCATCAAAGCACCAGCGGATGGTGTCGTTGCGTTTGCCGCCACCAAATCGGGTTACGGGCAAACGCTCATCTTGGATCATGGCTACGGACTCGAGACTTGGTACGGTCACACGCGCAAGCTTATGGTGAGCAAAGGCCAACATGTCAGGCGCGGCGAGCAGATCGCGCTTTTGGGCAATAGCGGTCGGTCGACCGGCCCGCATGTGCATTACGAGGTGCGCGTGCACGGAACTCCGGTAGATCCGCTGTCTTATATTTTAGAGAATTGATCCGAAGTAAAAAAAACAGAGCAGAAAGGCCATCTTTCCCGCTCCAAAAGTCTGTATAAACTCTCTAGCAATGACCCCCTAGCAAATGAGTCACGAACACAGTGCCCCTGCCCCTAACACCTGATTGAGCAGCCGCTGCCCAGAGCAACTTAATGCAACATGTTATTTTTACAAACTAAAGCTAAACCCCGGATTTTACCTCAACTTAACCTAGACACTCCCCCTCGGGCCGACTAAAGTCTGGACCCAAATGATTCAAGCCGTACAGAACGTCGCAAAAAAGGTTTTCGGTACCCAAAACGATCGCGAGCTCAAGTCGATCAATCCCATCGTGGCCAAGATCAACTCGCTTGAGCCTGGGATCAAGGCGCTCTCCGACGAGCAACTCCGCGCCAAAACGGCAGAGTTCAAGGCAAGACTGACCAAAGGCGCGACCCTTGAAGACATCCTGCCTGAGTGCTTCGCTGTGGTGCGCGAGGCCGCTTGGCGCGTCCGCAAAGAACGCCATTACGATGTTCAGATGATCGGCGGCATCACGCTTCACCGCGGCCGCATCGCCGAAATGCGCACCGGTGAAGGCAAAACGCTCGTCGCGACCCTTCCCTGTTATCTCAACGCGCTCGCCGGAAAAGGCGTTCACGTCATTACCGTCAACGACTACCTCGCTCGCCGCGATGCTGCGACCATGGGCAAGGTTCACGAATTCTTGGGCCTCACCACGGGCGTGATCGTCCACGGCCTCACCGATGCGCAACGCAAACAAAATTACGCGTGCGACATCACCTATGGCACCAACAACGAGTTCGGCTTCGATTACCTGCGCGACAACATGAAATTCAGACTCGAAGACTACGTTCAACGCGAGCTCAATTTCGCGATCGTCGACGAAGTCGACTCCATTCTGATCGACGAAGCGCGCACTCCGCTCATCATCAGCGGTCCGACCGACGACACGACCGACCTCTACGTTAAGATCGACCGTCACATCTTGGCCGACGGAGGCCTCAAAAGAGATGTCGACTACACCATTGACGAAAAATCCAAGACCGCCGCCCTCACCGAAACTGGCGTCGACAAAATGGAAGCTCGCCTGGGCATCTCCAACCTCTACGATCCCAAGAACATCGAAGTTCTCCACCACGTCAATCAAGGCCTGCGCGCGCAGCTGCTCTACAAACGCGACGTCGATTACGTCGTCAAAGACGGCGAAGTCTGCATCGTCGACGAGTTCACGGGCCGTCTCATGCCAGGCCGTCGCTGGAGCGATGGCTTGCACCAAGCCGTCGAAGCCAAAGAAGGCGTCGACATCGAGAACGAGAATCAAACGCTTGCGACGATCACGTTTCAGAACTTCTTCCGCATGTACAAGAAGCTCTCGGGCATGACTGGCACCGCCGACACCGAAGCCACCGAGTTCAAGCAGATCTATAAGCTCGACGTCACTGTCATTCCAACTAACCGCCCGATGGTCCGTCTCGACAACGCGGACGTGATCTTTAAATCGGCTCAAGCCAAGTACAAGCTCATCGTCGACGAGATCAAGCGCCTACGCGAAAAAGGCCAACCCGTGCTTGTTGGCACCGTCTCGGTCGAGAAATCCGAAGTCATCTCAAACCTCCTCAAGCGCGAAGGCGTCAAGCATCACGTCCTCAACGCCAAACAGCATGATCGCGAAGCCGAAGTCGTCGCTCAAGCTGGACGCAAAGGCGCCATCACGATCGCCACCAATATGGCCGGCCGCGGAACCGACATCTTGCTCGGCGGCAATCCTGAAGTCCTTGCGCGAGCCGACGCGGGCGCCGCCCCTTTGCGCAAAGACTTTGATGATCCGACCGAGTTCGAAAAAGCCGTTACTGAATACAAAGCCAAGTACGAAGCATCGCTTGCGAGCTTCAACAAGATTTGCGCAGAAGAGCGTGAAGACGTCAAAAAAGCAGGGGGTCTCTTCATCCTCGGCACCGAACGTCACGAGAGCCGTCGTATTGACAACCAGCTCCGCGGTCGCGCTGGCCGCCAAGGCGACCCGGGCGAGAGCCGATTCTACCTATCGCTTGACGACGATCTAATGCGAATCTTTGGAAGCGTTAACATCGGACGCTTCATGGAAGAAGACCTGCCGATCGAGCATCGCTGGATCACCAAGGCGATTGAGAACGCACAGAAGAAAGTCGAAGGCCATAATTACGATATTCGTAAGCACTTGCTCGAGTACGACGACGTCATGAACCAGCAGCGCAAAGTGGTCTATGCTTGGCGCAAAGAAGTTCTGTCCCGCGCGTCGCTCCGAGACATGGTTTTCTCGATGGTCGACGAGCTGGCCGCCGATATCTCTGAAGACTTTTTCCCGAACGGCAAGCTCAAGCGCGTCGACGGCGCAGCTCACTTGGACGAGAAAGAGCTCAACGACGCGATCCGCACCACTCTTCAGTTTCACTCAGATGTTCGCGAAAAAGACATTCAGCCCTTCAACAACGCAGGACTCAAGAAGCTCATCATTGAACTGGCCCAGAAAGCATACTCAGCAAAAGAACAGCAGATGAGCGAACACGTCGTACGCCAGCTTGAGAAGATGATTCTTCTCACGACCATCGACCAGCTCTGGAAAGATCACTTACTTGCGATGGATCACTTGCGTGAAGGCATCGGCCTCCAAGGATACGGCCAGAAGGACCCGCTCATCGAGTACAAGAAGCAGGGTTTCCGCTTCTTTGGCATGATGATGAGCCAGATCACAGGTGACGTCGTCCGCAAACTCTATGCAGTTCAACTTGCTCCGCAAGACGATCTGGCAGAGATGGAAGCCGAAGCTTTTGGCGATCCGACTCGCGGTGCGATCGAAAGCCATCCGTCTGCGCAGGGCATGGGCATGCAACCCGGTCCAGGCTTAGGCATGGCACCCATGCATCCGGACGCTCCGGGACTTGGACATCTTAAGCCGATCCCTGCGGGTAGCGGCCCTGCTGGCGGCGGTAAGATCCAATATCAAATGAGCCCCGATGGCAGACTCATCCCCGCAGCCGCGGGCAGCGCTCCCCAGCAGCAAGCTGCGCCTGACTTTACTCACCTCATGCGTGGCCCTCGCCAAATGAGCATGAACCGCGGCCCTATGGGCGGCGGCCCAGGCTTGGGCACGCCAGTTTCGGGCGGAGCAAATGACGTAGCCAAAGTCGGACGCAACGACGTGTGCCCGTGCGGAAGCGGCAAGAAATACAAGAAGTGTCACGGGGCCTAAGGGCTTAGGATTTTTCGAGCGCTAGCGAGTTGGTTAGCAGAAAGAGGATTACCCCACCACTCGTTGCGCTCAACCTCGACCATGGCATGAGGGCCGCGTATCAAAGCGGCTTCTCTAAGACAAACATTGAAGCGCCCAGGATCTTCCGCTCCTGAATGAAGATTCCATCCTGCGCAGTCAGCCGTGAGCTGAGTCGGAGCCACTTTCGAGGCCAACTGGCGATTCCGATCCTCCGTGATCTGACGACCCAACAAGACTGACAGAGACTTAAGCGCCGCAGCCTTAAAACGATCCGAGTAAGCTGGATAGGCTTCTTCGATCAGGGCAATCCACTCGACCTTGCGATGGTACCGCGCATGAAGGAGAGCCACCGCGATCTCTATCTCATCCTTGCTATGGAGCAGCTCCTTGAGGTGCCCGCCAACAGACTCCGCACTCGCAAGTCGTGCAATGTCCCGAGCCACCCTTCGGGGGTCATCGGGAACTTTCTTTACATTGGTCATGATCGTCTGCACACCCGCCCAGCTCATGGACCGAGCATCATAGAGAGGATAGAGTTCACGACTTACCCATAGCCCACGATTCTTAAAGGCTTGCTCGGGAGTCAATGCCCGCTGAGCAGCAGGTATCTCAAGATAGGCTTTGACCAAGTCGTGAGCAGCACCAAAGCGGAGACTAGAAAGACTTAGCAACGAACGGAGCTTTTCCTCAGTGAGCCGAGGAGCATAGGGCCC
This sequence comes from uncultured Bacteriovoracaceae bacterium, assembly GCA_964524175.1. GTDB lineage: Bacteria > Bdellovibrionota > UBA1018 > UBA1018 > UBA1018 > CAZGCK01. The sequence continues at coordinate 42,192 of CAZGCK010000009.1, forward strand.
AAGAGCATGCAGAGAATCAGCCACCACCTCAGCCGATTGGGAGCGAGTCCCTGAATAGGCCAATCCCCATAAGAGCATGCTTTGCAAAGCAGCCGACGAGAGAGCGATCGCCATGTAACGACGCCTCTGGGTACGACTCAATGCAAAGGCCCAGGCGATCGCATTGCAGGCACCCGAGGACATGGCGACAAATATAACCGATATATACACAATTTTTACATCAAAAAACCTCCAAAGAGCGGTTTGAGACGCAAATAATAAACCAAGAAGCGCAGCGTGGCCCACTTTGTTCTCGCGAATTCCCTGCGTGATGCCCACTTTTCTGTCGGTACGAGCAATCCCATAGGGAAATAAACTGATAATATTGAATATAAATAAAAAGAAACAGATGACCCCAAGGGCATATGCCCACGAGTAAATATCACCTCGCAAGACTGACCCATCCGCAAAAAACGAGATTGCATCGAGCACCTCTTGCTGTGGGTTCACCACTGACCCTTGAAGTCTTGGCTGCGAAGGATTTTCAATGTGACCGACCAACAGAACCACGAGCGCCACTGCGATCTGCCCGACGATCACTGCACTAGCAAGCATCACGTGCAGCAAGTAAAAGGTCCCTACAAGCTTTGACTTTGAAATCGGCAACGAAAGCATCCACACTTTGTTTTTTCCGATGAGATGCGCGCTCTTTAAATAGACACCAAAGGGAGCTAACAACCACAGCACGATAACCCTAGCAACAACCTCTGTCTCTGTTGAAGAAATTCGACTAATCAGAAAAATAGCAGCGAGCTGTATGGCAACGCCTGCACCCACATACTTCAATATGGGCCTAGCAAAAAATTTAAGGAATGCGCGCATGGCTCAGCTCCCTTCCCGTTTGCTAAAATAGATAAAGGCTTCTTCCGGCGTCACGGGTCCGGACGAGTCCCGCAGATCCTCGGGCACTTCCAAGCCTCCCGCCAACTCAAGCGGAGCGATAAACAAGAGGCTTCCATCCTGAAAGCGCCCGCATTCGATGCATTCGGCGTTGGAGAGGATCGCATGCTCTTGACGTGCGCGCGCCTTGAGACGCACGAACTTATTTGCAACCTTTTGGACCGGCTCACTGAATTGAACAACCCCATCCTGGAGCAGCACCAAGTGATCGGCCACGTTGCGCACTTCAGAGACGATGTTGGTTGCCATCACGACGGTGCCGCCGTTCCTCACAAAATCGGACAAGTAGCTCATGAGAAACTCCCGCGCCCGAGCATCGAGAACGGAGGTGACCTCATCTAGCACTAAAAGCTTTGGCTTGCCGGCGAGCGCCGCGCAGATCGCGACTTGCATCTTTTGCCCCCGAGAGAGCTGCTCGAACTGCTTCGAATCCTCCAACCCCAAACCGCGCATGAGTTCATTAAACCGAGCGAAATCCCAACCGGGGTGGAAACTTGGATACGCCGCGAACAAATCCTTCAGGGACATGGCGATGGGGTAGCCGATCGCTTCGGAGACGTAACTCACTTGAGCGTTGAAGCTATCAGAGTCAGCCTCGATGGATTCACCCATGACGACTCCTGCGCCACTATCGACTGGCTCGCGCCGAGTAAGGACTCGCATGAGCGTCGATTTGCCGGCGCCATTGCGACCGATCAGAGCGTAAAAATGCCCAGCCTCAAGGACTAGGTTCACCCCACGCAGCACATGATTAGAACAATAAGACTTTTTGATTCCTGTTAGCGCTACGGCAGCCCCCACTTTGAGACCCTCCCCAAAGCTAGATTGTGCCTGAAAAATATCTAAAACAAGACTAAAATAGTCAACTAAGTGGTTATTACCACTCTTTTCATAAACTTATTTAGTTTAGTGCGATTTAAACAATCAATTCGCCCCTTTCCGGCCACATGCTAACCTTTAAGGGAGATGTCATCGGACGATAAAAAAGACCTCACAGGCATCATGGAAGTCGCCAGGAAGATGAAGGAGCAGGGAACCTTTCCAGATGCTCCTGCAGGCTCCGTCATGGAGGAGCAGAAGTTCGAGAAAGTCGACGACTTCGAAAGCCTCGAAGAGTACGGCAAGACCAATCCTGCGGCTGACCCGCCTCCTGAGCAGACCGATTTTCCAGTAAGCGAACCCGCGTCACCTGCGACGAACCCGGGGATCGAGTTCGACGCCAATCCTTCGAATGGGTTCACAGGGCTTCCTGCCCCCGAGCCGCACGCCCCTGATCAGACCCAATTTCCCGTCACTGCCCCTGCACTGGACGAAGGCCCTCTAGCCGGCGGAGGCACTGACTTAAGCGCCCTGGGCTTTGCTCAAACTCATTCCTCCCAAGACCCGGACCTTGAGTCTATCACTCAAGATGAGGCACTCGATCTTTCGAGCGAGCCTCCTGAATTTCAAAATGAGCCTGAGCCTCTGCCCCCCCTCTCCACAACTCCAGTACCGGACCCCATCCCATTGCCAACCCAACCTGGGAACTCTACCTCGTTTAGCCAAATGGGCCCGGACGCTCATCTTCCGCCCAAGCCAGACGCACCCACTGAGCCTCCGATCAAACAAACGCATCTAAGTGACCAACAAGCTCCGCGTTCGCCCATGGAGAAAGTTCGCCAGTTCTCGGACAACATCAACTTAGGCAAAGCCTCCGCGCCTGCAGCGTTTCCGTTTAGCCTACGAATCAGCGGCAGGCTAGCGCCCGAAGAGAAAGCGAGATTGCTCGACATCGTTTCGCGCGAGAACATGGGGATTCGAGAAATCGATCTCGAGCCTCAACTCGATGGCGACGAGGTATTGATCCCTCGTATCAGCGAGTACGCAGGCGTTCTGCTCGTCAGCGCGCTCCGGTCGGCGCAAGTGCATATGCGACTGGGCCCCGCCGACGAGATCTACTCAGCTTTGGCCAATCGAGAAGACACTGCTACTGAGGTCGCCCTCGAGGACAGCGGCCAGCGCGAGTCCCACTCATCGAGCGCCAACCCTAATCACCCTGCCGAGAGAATCCCACTCACTGCCGCCGATAGTTTGCCCGGCATGCTTCCTCACGTCGTGATCGACGCGGTGACGGCAAGCGTATCCCTTCGGACGTTGACAGTTGAAACCGAAAACTCATCCGAGTACCAAAACGCTCTAGAGGCGCTTCAGCGCGAGCTCAAGTACAAGGCCTTTCGAAAAGGCGCACAGGGGATTGTGAACTTCAGCATCCAACTCACGCCGCTTTCGATGCCGACGCATTATCGATTATTACTGGTGGGGTCGGCAGTGAGGCCCGTGAACGCAAAAGACACCTAGGGTTCAAGCAAAAGAGCAGGACCCATGTCATTACCTAAGCCCTTTAGGCTTTCGCTTGGCAAAAATTAAGAACGCGCAAAACCAGTAGCAGACCACCAGCCCACGCTAGTCAAAGAGGTAGCGATGCCACATATCCCGAGGATACGGCGGCGCCTTGCAATCGGTCACTGCCTTACCCTCGAGCTCAAGTGGCGTGAGATCCACGACACCTTTCGAATGGGCAGCATCAGGGATGGGTTGTTCTTGCGACCCAAGCAAAAGCTGAGTACCGACTCGGAGCTTAAACGGAAACTTTGCGCGAGAATCCTCTGCCACGCAGTTCAACCAGTTTTCGTGCGACAGAATGACCCAGCGAGGGAGATGACCCGACTCCGATCGGGATTTGAGATCGGCGCAACCATAGACCTCAACCGTGCGCCCCGTATAAAAACCAAGATAAACACGATAATCAAGCTCAGAACCTACGGGCTCACCGCCTTGCAATATCGCGATCGTGTCGTCGCAGGTTCCGGTGGTGGAGATGAACGGCACAAACCTTTTCATGGCGACAAAGGGCTCAGGGCCGAGCGAAATGGGTGAAGTCACAAGCACCGCCGCTGCTGCAACGACGACGCTGTTCAGTCCGGCGTAAAACAAGGACTCATTGCGCTCACACCATCCTGCCACGGACTCCGCAGCGAGAATCGCCAAAAAGGGAAACACAGGATTCACAAAGTGCCCCAATTTATAGCGAATAGCCGTGACCACCGCGCAAAGCACGAGCACGGCTAAACCCGACGACAGATACTCCGGACGTCGCCAAAGCTTACGCCGCGTAATCAGCGCAAGAGCCAAGATAAGCAGTGGCAAGCCAGGCAAAAACCCCGTGCGCACGTAATACCAGAAAAATCCCCACTGAGTCCCCAGCCCTACGGAGCGCCCACCCACCACCGTGCCCCAAAGCTGGCGATGCCAGTAGTCGATCACTAGATCCCAACCGCCCGCCAGTCCCACGTAGGTCCAGAATGCGACACCTAAAACGAGAGCCAAAGTAAGGGACGCGATCCACTTCATCAAATGAGGCTTAAGTTTGCCTAAGAGCGCCTCTGTGACCACCCCTACAGGAAAAACCAAAAGCACGATGGGCGTCTTCATCCAAAGGCCCGCGCCAGCAGCGAGGCCTAAACCCAGCCAACGCCCTCGCTGCCACAGATAGAAGGTCAGCAAAATAAAGAACGCAAGCACGGTATCCAGACTCATCGTCGCGCTTGTTAAAATAAAATCTCGACTAAAAGTAAGAAAGAGCGCCGCCACTACCCCAAACGCTCGAGAGCGGTAGCGCCAACCCATCAAGAATACCAGCACCACACAACCTACTGAAAACAGCGCGGTCAAGAGCCGGGCCGACCAAGAGCTCGGCCCAAAAGCCCTCATCACCAGCCCATTGAGCCAAAATCCAGGAAACTGGTGATCATTAAAATACCGATCCGGATTCAACCCTGTCGAAGGGCCAGAAGCCGGAGAGGCCGCCGAAAAGTTCTTGATTGGGGTCGGCAGCAAGGGGAGCAGGCTCCCTGGCTTCGATGTCACGCTCATCGCCACTGAGGCGTGAATATTGGAGTCGATGCCCCTGAGCGTCGTTTCGTAGGACTTGCCGAGAAATGTCACCAAGGCCAATGAAAAAAGCGAAACCAGCGCGGCGACGAATAAAGCCCGGCTATGGGGCGTTAGAGAGTCCGAAGTCGAGGAAGCTTCCATCAGTTAGTGCATCCATTTCGTCACTCGAGACGTCATCTCTGTCGGCTTACTTGTCCACCCAAATCGAGCCCTCCGAGTTGCCGCGGGGCGCCACAACCGAAGTCTAGCTTGGTGACGCAGACGACGAGCTAACCGCTCCGTGCGACTCAACCATTTAAAATTAATCCGCATAACCTTCATGAGTCATGATGCGTCCCATGCTGCACCGCTACTCGTCAATTGATTATTTCGCGCGATTGCCCAACTTCACTTCACAAATATACACAATTCATTTCTAAAAAAAATATAAGCAATGCCTTGCGTTTTCTTTGAATCGAAGCAAAATAGGCTCCTCTTAATAAAACTCTGACGTTTCTCTTCGGGGGAGGACTGATGTCGATCATGCAACGGTTTAGCGATGGTGGCCCATTTATGTTTGCCATTCTCGCATTTGGAATTTTTACCTTCAGTTTAATCCTTGAACGCACGCTGGCGCTCTACTTCAAAATCAAGAATCCACCTCAAGATTTCCGCAAAAAAATCCTTGAACACCTCACTCGCGGCGACCTGAACGGAGCTGAAGCCTACGCTATGGCCTCGGCCAACGAGACTAGCATCGGACGTATCGCGGAGATCGGACTTCACATTCGCGGAAACGCAGGCGGAGAAGAAGAAATCCAAGCGCGAATGGACGAAGCGCTCACGCAAGAAATCTCGCAAATCGACCGTAGAACTGGCTTTTTGGCAATGTTTGGCAACGTGGCCACTCTTCTGGGTCTCCTCGGCACTATTTCCGGGATGATCTTTTCATTTGCCGGCGTTGCTAGTGCAAGCCCCGCGGATCGCGCGACCATGCTCTCCAAGGGGATCTCTGAAGCCATGAATTGTACCGCGGCAGGACTTCTCGTCGCGATTCCAGCGCTTGTGGCCTTCGCGATTTTTCAGAACAAGACTGATCGAATCGTAGGTGAACTCACCGAGATGACGAGCCAAATCTACCACGACTTGCTCTTCTTGGTCGAAACCGATCGCAGCGCCGAAAAAGTCAGTGCAAGATCATCTCACGCGAGGCAGCCTCTCGCCCCTCAGCTGAACAGCTAAAGGAAAGGCGGGCCCATGGCTAGCGCTAGCTCACCCACCCCTGCTTCAGGTTCACAGCGACGTCGCAGCATGGATGCGGAGATCAACCTGGTTCCGTTCATCGACCTGCTATCGATGTGCATCTGTTTTTTGCTCATCACTGCTGTGTGGATCAACGTAGGAGTCCTTCAAGTCAAGCAGAGCAGCGGCACCGAAGCTGCTGCAACGACTGCAGACTCCCTTGAGCTTGACGCGCGCTTTCAGTCAGCCCAAAAGGTGGAGTTCACTTTCAAAAGAGGGGGGCGCCCGATCCGCAAGCAAGCCCTTGAGGCAGAGAACATCCCAGCGCTTGCTTTAGCCATGGATGCAGCTCTAGCGGCATGGCCGGAAACCAAACTCCCCTCTCCCACCTCGCCCTCACCTATTTCGGCTGCAATGATCCACCCTAAAGAAGGTGTTTCATACGGAGATTTGGTGCTGGTCATGGACATGCTTAGGAAACACCATATTTCTAACTTAGGCGTTGTCCCATCGGGAGGAACCTAAGCAATGTCACAAGTAGGCACCTCGGCACTTGCACCCAGAAGTTTTACGCGACACTTGGTCGCCCGCCAACACAAGCGGGGCGTGCGCCGCCGGATGATCGTGATCGGACTCACGCTGACTTCGATGGTAGATATGTTCAGCTTGCTCGTGATTTTCTTGCTACAGGCGTTTTCAGCCTCACCTGAGCTGCTCGTCGTCGCCAAAGGGGTACAACTCCCAGTCGCCGGAACAGGTCGCGAAATCAAAGACGCGCCAGTCCTCTCCGTCACAGAAACAGAAGTTTTCTTGGATCAAAAAGTGGTTGGCAAGACTAATGACCTCCTTGCTAATCCCGAACCCCTGATGAACAAGCTCGCGGATTTGCGCACACACTGGCAGAAAACCCATCCTGATCAAAAATTCGCGGGAGAAATCAACTTTCAGGCTCACAAAGACCTCTCGAGCACGACTGTCTCTCGATTTATGGCGATGCTGCCGAGCCAGGCCTTTGGCTCGATTCAACTCGCCGTCGTAAGCGGAGGCGGACCGTGAAAGCCTCTCTTCGCCGATTTGTGCCATGGATACTGGCCGTTCAGGCTGTTTTAGCCTACAGCTTGCCCGCCCTAG
>CAZGCK010000009.1:49425-62007 GCA_964524175.1 uncultured Bacteriovoracaceae bacterium
GATCACCCGTAAACCTGAGCTTTCAGCAAGCGAACAGAAAATAGTCCTGGGATATCGTCAACGTGCCTTGGCTCTTTATAAAGACGCGATGAGCGGAGGTTCTGGGCAGTACTCTCCCGTCGCAGGCAAACTCCGGTTCAAGGTTCAGTTTCAGATGGCACGGATCAGTGCCGATCTAGGATTGAGTTTAGAAGCAGCACCCCTATGGCAGGCTCTATTGGCACAACAAGAAATGCCTGAGCTTGCGCGCGAGGCAGCCCTGAGACTTGCCGAAAGCGCTGAGTCCTCACAGAATCACAAAGAAGCAGAGACTCTCTACACCCGGGCCATTGCTCTATGCGCAGGCGGAGAGACCTGCTCCTACGCACATTATCGTCGCGCCTGGACGCAAAAGAACCAAGACCGAGTGCTAGATGCGATCACCGAGATCCAGCTTGCGCTCTATGATTCCAAAGGGCAGCTACGCGAAGAAGCGCTCCGCGACCTCTTGGTCTTTCTTGCAGCAGAAGGCGGGACAGACGGCAAGAAGGCGCTCGACCTCGTCGACTCCCTTGCATCCAAGCTTGCGAGACCCGCACTCCTAGGTGATCTTGCAGATGCTTTCTTTTCAGCGGGCAATCGTGTGGCGGGAACTCACATCCTGAGTTTTACAAACTCGCGGACCCCTAAAGTTCAAAATCTGATCCGGCTGTCAGAGGAGTATTACGGCCTTCGCCAGATAGATCGCTTCAAAGAATCCTTAGCCCAAGCGCAGGCGATGGCTCCTACGAATCGCTTGGATCTTGTGCAGAATGCCGACTCAGAAAAAGTACTGAGGCGCCTTACAGTGCAGCTCGATGGCGAACGGATCAGCAGACCCGAGTTTGCCGAGACGTTTCGGAGCACCGTTTCGCTCTATCTGACGCTTTTTCCAAGCAGCAAAGAGCGCATGAAAATGATGGAAGGGTGGATCGCTTCCGAAAAGGATCCAGCAAGTAAAACCTCCCAACTCAAGGCATGGCTTGAAGACGCGAGTTTCGCCCTCAAATCAGAAGAAAGCCTCAAGCTGCATGAAATGCGCGCGGCAACTGCTCAAGCCGCCAAAGACACTCCGACCGTCATCGAAGAAACACGAGCCCTCATCGGACTCACTCAAGATCCCGCCAAAGTTCGCGAGTATCGATACTCATACGCGCGCGCGCTTTACGAAAGCAAAGACTACGCAGCCAGTTTGCCGATCTTCAAGGAGCTCGCGCAGATCGAGGGAGCTCAACCCGCTCAGCTCGCGCTCGAGAGCCAGCACTTGGCTCTCGATGTCCTGGGCTTACAAAAAGACTATCGCGCCGTCATGCAACAGGCATTGACATGGACCGCTCGCCCTCAGCTCGAAGCCACTCACTCTCGTGAGTTAGCAGAAATGCGCGCCATCTCCGAGAAAGCAGAGTTTGAGCTCGCGACCACCCAGGGACAATCTTCCGAGGCGCTCGCGATCTTTCAGAAGTTCTGCGCGAACGGCCGCCTCGTGCCACAATCCTGCGACAACGCTAGGCTCGTTGCTGTGCGAACACGCAACCAGGCAGCGCTCCTCACGGTGCTCAAAGCGCAGAACGCCACTACTGAGCTTGCTGCTGAGTACGAAGCCAGCGGATATTTCTCGGACGCTGCCGATTTGCTCTCAAAAAACCTAAAGGCAGGCGAATCCGCGTCTTTTCTCAAAGTCGCGACCCTCTATGAGCTCGGATCAAAGCATGCAGAACGCGACCGTGTGCTGAACACTTTGGTTGATCACCTTCGCAAAGCTAAGTCTTTAGGCGCCGAAGAGCCTGCGATCTATCTCATGCTGAAGGATGCGGGACTCATCCATGCACGCCTACTGGGCTTGCCTTGGACTCAAACCCATCGAGCTCAAATTTCCGACCAGCTTGAATCGCAGGGCAAAGGCACCGGCGAAACTCGTAAAATACTGGCGAACTCTCTCGAGAGCACAGGCCCAGCATGGGACGCCATGACTTTATCTGAAGCCCTTCGACTCGACAGAGAACAGAAAAAAATCGGTTTCTACGGGCGAGCTAGCCGCAGCAAGTTTGAAGCCCGACTCTCTGCTCTCAAAAAAGTCGTCTCCTATGCCGACAAACGATTGCCCGGCTCGAGCGCAAAACTGCGAGCTGAGCTCGCAGCGATGCTCGCAAACTCCCATCACGAGCTCGCGCAAGAGATTCTCAAAAGCCCTCTGCCCGAGCAGCTCAATGCCGAACAAATGGAGCAGGTTCAGCAATCCATCGCCCAAATGGCTGAACCTTTCGAGACCAAAGCTAAAGCCTACGACACACTGGCTGCCGAACAATCCGAGAAATCCAAGACACAGCCTGCGATCACTCAAGTAGAGGCTCCGGTCGCCGAGGACCCCGCCACCTTGTCGCGCGCAGTGAATGCGCTTCACGCAGATCCGACAGCGAAGGCGACACTCATCGAAATGCAAAACTACTACACCACTCGCGCGCGCCCGCGGCTCGCGGCTTATTTTAAGGGCCGCATCGCGCAGCTCGAAAGCGAAGGAGGCAAGCCATGAAACGCGCACCCCTCATTTTGACACTCACTTTCGCAGGCCTGACCGCGCAAGCCGCACCCACACCGGCACAGAAGTTACCCAGCTCTGCCCCGCAGACCGCGGTGCAATCGCCCGAAGCCCCATCCCCCAACGTCCGCTACAAAAAAGGCAAGGACGTCAACTTCGAAGAGCTTCTCATTCAGGGCCAGATCAAACGCCCCGAAATCACCGTCGTCACGGGCGATGACAGCCAAGGCACCGACGGACTCCTGAGACTTCGCGAAAACTTTGTCGATCGAATGACCATGGACTTTGGCGAGGAAATCAAATGATCGCTCTCTCGGCTGAGAACGGAAATCTGATCAAAGTCTTTGACCCCGCTTCAAGCGAGTCCTATGGCTTTCATACAGCTTATGGCTTCATCAGCGATCGCGCCTCGCGCGAGCGCCAGAACTCCCGCAAGCTGCACGGAATGAAAGCCTCGGGTGCCTGGCTTTGCCGCTTCAAACTCAACGCTCAGCCCGGTGGAGCTCTCACCCTCGAACCCCTCGAAGGCTGCCAGGTCGAGAGAGCCCCTCATGCGTGGAATCTCATGACCGCTTTTGGGCGCTTCCAGCTTTCAGAAGTAGCGGTGGGCGCCCCTATTCGCGTCGGCAAACTCGAACAACCGAGTGATCAAGGTGTTGGGGTCCTGCGCGGACTCACGCTCGTCCTCTCAGCGCTGGCGATCGCGTTGATTTTCTTTTTTCCACAAAAATATGAAGAAGAGCTCCCTCAAAAGATCTTTGAGCCGGTAACCGTCAAGATCGTGCCCGAAGTTCAGAAGGCCGTCACAATCCCTGCTCCTTCGCTCACGCTACCCAAGGAGCTTGCCGAGAAGATCCAAAACAAGCAGGCCAAGCGTGCTGTTGAGCAAAACTTAGGTTTCTTAGGACTTTTAGGCCGCAAAGATCTCAAAAAGGCACTCGGTGGAGCCCCTACAGCGCTCAAGGACGCGTCTCCAGGCGCAGGTCCCGGCGGTAAAGAAGGCAGCGGCGGCGAGCTCTTGGTGGGACTGGGCCAAGGCGTCAAACGTGTCACAGTCGGCAATAGCGGAGTCGCAGGACTGGGCGGAATAGGCACCAAAGGAGCAGGCGGCGGCGCGGGTGGATACGGCAACTCCATGGTGGGCTCCGGTGAAGGCAGAGGGCTTTCGACAGCGCCTCTCTCTCAAGACGTGATCCTCGAAGGCGGCCTCGATAAGTCAGTCATCAATGCCACCATCGCCAAATACCTCAGCCAAGTTCGCGCCTGCTACGAGAACAGTCTGCGCAAGGTTCCAGGCTTGACTGGCCAAGTCTCGATGAACATCGAAATCAGCGGATCAGGAGACGTGGTTCTTTCGCGCGTATCCAAGAGCACGCTCGGCAACACTGAGGCTGAGCAATGCATTCAGCAGAGGATCTTGACGTGGAAATTTCCGAAACCGCTCGGTGGCGTCAATGTGAAAGTAAATTATCCGTTCATGCTTCGTCCGGTAAGTTCCTAATTAGAGGGTTTAACAGAATGAAATTTTGGCAAAGTGTGGGTGCAATCAGCTGTGTGTGGCTCTCAGGCTGCAACCAAGTCCCAACTCCCACCGGAGGCATTGTCAGCAAGTCCGAGCCGGGTGAAGCCAAACCCGTTGTGCCCTCCTACCGCTTGGTCGTTGCCCCTCTGCTTGAATTCACGGAAGGACAGCTCTCTGAGTATAAGATTTTGGCCTCAGTGCCATCACCAGGCACCACTTTCGTCAAGATCGCTGGACTGCCTCCGGGCGCTACATTTGATTCTGCAACTCATACGCTCAGCTGGAAGCCTGAGTTCGACGCTGCAGGAGAAACTCACTCATCGTTTGATCAGACTTTTCCGATACGTATCGAACTCTCAGGGTTTCCGGATGGGATCACGACAGTAAGCCGAGAATCAACGATCCGAGTGCTCAATGTGCTCAGACCACTCACTCTCAAAAATTTACCAACCATCCTGACGGTAGATGAAGGAGAAACCCTCTCGCAAGAGATCAAGATCGACAGCATTGATTTTCCTAAGGGACCGTTTGCAGTGCACTCCAGCGATTTACCCGCTGGAGCCATCATCATGCCTACTCAAGCCGATCCTAGTACTTTTTTACTCACCTATAGCCCTAACTATCAGGCAGTTCGGAAACAAGTCGGAACCCTCTTCAAGAGATTGAATTTCACTGTGACAGGCCCCGCAAGCCAATCACTCCAGCACAAAGTTTCGATGCGAGTCTATCATGTTGATCAGAGCCCGATCGTATCCTCGCCTGACGAGCTGACCGCAGGAGAGACGGCAACCTTCATGATTGGTGCGGCCGATCCCAATGGCGAAAGTCCGCCAGAGATTTTGATCGCCAACGCCAGTACATTGCCAGGCAATATCCGCATCGTCCGCACTATCCCATATCCAGGTAGAAACGGAAATCTACCCAGCTCTCAAGCCATCGTAGAATGGAGCAACATCCCTACCGATCAGATGGGCACCCCTCACAAGGCGAACTTTTTGTACTGCGTCTATAGAGGAACTCGATGTAACCCAAAGACTGTCGCAGTCACGTTCACAGCCCAAGTACAGCCAACTCCGACGATCGCTCGCGGCGCATGGACTTTCAACACGGTTCAGTACCTCAAAAACCTTGAAACTCATGCATTTCCTTTAGCTATCCAAGGACCTAATGAGGAAGCGATCAAGAGTGTGGAGATCCAAGGCGACACCGAGAATGCTGTCAGTTGGAACAACGGCTCGCTTTCGATCACGCCCAAGACCACCGGATCTAAGACTTTTATAGTCGTCGCGAAAGCTCTCCGCGGCGGGGTGACGCAAGAAACCTTTAACTATGAAGTGCTGCCTGAGACTTGGAGCCCCGTGCTCATCCTAGGAGACGGACTCAGGGACCCAGAAGTCGAACTTGCCCACAAGGCTTTTCCAGGCGCAGCCGTATACAATCCTGCGCTTCTCGTGAATGCCGATCAAATCCTAGCTCTCAGAAACATCGTGATTTGGGGAACAAGTGCTTTCGAGCAAGAACTAGATCCAGCCTTTTTGAAAAAAGTCTTCGAGAAAATCCCATCCGTCGTGATCGCCACCCCGAAACTCGAGAAGATCCCAGCGGAGTTGCTTGGCTTGGACGTCTTGCTCAAGGGTCGCTACCTGAGCCGCACAGAGCTACCCGCGCTCAAAAAAGTCAGACTATGGCCAATCAGTAGCCAATTCTCTCAGCCTACTCAGGGGGGCAAACTTCAGGGAAAACTCACAGCAGAGTCTCCTTCTCCGATGACGCTCTCTACAGGCGGACCGAGCTGCAACGAGGCCTTTGCAGTGAAAGAAAATGCCCAACTTCACGCCGTCCTCGCACTGAGTTGCTCAAGAAAGCTGAACTCCGGTAAAACGGGCACCCTTCTGGTTGCAGGCTTTGAATGGCGTGATGTGGACCTCGGCACTGGCAGAGAATTCCTTTTGAAATGGATCCAAGAAAGCGTGAAGCCATGAAAATCAATCTCGTCGGCCTTCTCTGTATGATGATCTTCACTCAGGCCGCTTGGGCAGAAGAACTTCCGCCAGGTTCGCAACCACCCGCCACCGAGGACCCATCGCTCGAGGATCAGCTCCAGTCGCTGCACCTACCTGCCAATGAAGCCCCTTCCTCGGTTGCGCAAGAAAAGCTGTACTCTGTTCAGAGCCGATATTCGACCCTTCGCAAAAAAAGCGAGCTAACTATCGGAGCTGCGAGAAACTTCACGGCAGATAGCTTTGTCGTTTCTAACCAAATCAATGCTGGCTATCGTTTTCATTTTACCGACCGCTGGAGCCTCGGCCTCGGTGGCAGTTATGTCGTCAACAGCTACAGCACAGCTGGCGAACGCCTGCTCGAATTGCAGGGTCTCCTGCCTGACGCTACTTACGTCAAGTACCGCGGCGATCTCATGCTCGGATTTAACGCGTTTTACGGCAAGTTTCGCGTCAGCATGGATCGCGTTTTTTATTTCGATCAGTACTGGATGGCAGGCCCTGCAGTCATCGAGATGGACACCGGCCGATCCTGGGGCGCTGCCCTTGACGTCGGCTTTGCTTTTTGGCTAGGCCGCCGAGGTAGCATCCGCCTCGGCGTCAAAGATTACATTTACACGCAAAAGCGCGCTCTCAGCTCAACGTTGGGGCATGATCTCACTGGCCACGTTGAGTTGGGCTTGCTCCTGGGTGGCGGAGGAGAAACCCTATGAGCACCCGACTTCTTGCTCTCACCGCTCTTGGGCTCGCGCTTGCCTCCACTGCATACGCCGGGTCCGCAGCAGACGCTCTACTTGGAGCGGTTCAACCCCAGGCCACCCACCCTCAAGTCGTGCAGGGCCAGCAGGACTTCTTAGGCGCTGGCGGATCCATTCGACTCTCGGATCCGTTTCTCATGCAATTTTTTGCTGCCTGGCAAGCCGAGAAACAACTGCCATACGAAGTCAATGCCTGGGCCATGAAGATCGCCCAACACCAGTTTACCGAAGCCGCTCACCTTTGGGGCGTTGTTGAGCCCAAGGCTCCCGAGACCTTTGCCCATGCAGCGCTCGCCGCGCAGCTTTATCTTCTTTTTCAGCTCGACCTACCTCAGACTTTCATAGATCAGTACATCGGCGCACTTCAAAGCAAGTCGTTTTTGGAGTCCCGCCCACTCATGGCGCTTGAGCAAGTGATCGGCCAGGGCTTTGACCGATGGCTTCTGGATCGCCAAGTTGTCCCCTCCGAATCGCAGGCCACCCAAGTTCTTGCGCTTCCACAGCGCGGTCTCCTCGATACGACACTTAAGGCTTGGGCATCGCTTCGCACCGGCGCGCGAGCCCAAGCGATTCTCGAAGCCCTCCCCGCCGAGAGCGCTTTCAAGATCCCACTTGCTCAGACTCTTGCCCTTTCTCACGCGAGAAAAAACGATCTATCCTCAGCCGCCGCCCTCCTCAAGCGACATGTCGAGCCCGCGCTTGAATCGAAGAGAGACGCCACCGCGTTGAGCTCTCACTATCTCCAAGTCGCGCGCCTGCTTTATCAAGCGGGCTCCCTCGACGGAGCCGAGTCTTTCTACACCAGGATTCCAAAAGGCTCGCCCGACTTCTTCAAAGCACACGAAGAGCTCACCTGGGTTTGGCTTCGCAAGGGCGACGTGGGCAAGCTCCGAGGCGAGCTAACCACGCTCTCGTCTCGCCTTTTTAACGACGTTTTCTCTCCAGAAGTCCACCTCGTTCGCGCTGTCTCGAACCTCAAGCTTTGCTACTACTCAGAGGTACGCAAAGACTTTGATGCGTTTTTGTCCGACAATAAGCGCTGGGCTGCCGAAATCACCCAGGCTCTCAAAGCTGAGAACACTCCTCCTCCATTTGCTGCTGAAAAGGACGCCTTTACCCGCCAAGCAGAGACGATGCTCGATCAGCGAGAGAATGAAGCCTTCAAGCTCGAGCGACTCGGCACCGAAAGCATCACTGCTGTTTTACCTGCCGTTGGGCCTCAGCAGCATTGGACCCAGGCGCGCAACCGAGTGCTTGCGACGATCGAAACACTCAAAAAACGCCGAGCCAGCGAGTACCGCCGCCAATGGAAAAACGACCAAGTCGTGCTCACCGAGGCGATCCGCAAGATGAAGTTCGTCAAAGTTGAACTCCTAACCCAAATCAGGGCGCTTGCCGCCCAGCAAACCGATCAAATCCGCGTGTCGTCTTCTGCTCCTCTGCAAGCGCCTGCTGCACCACCCGAGGGAGAGATGAGTTTTGTATTTGATGGCGTCGTTTGGCCCGACGAGCTTTTTAAACTGCATTCAGTGACTCATGGAAGGTGCCTACAATCACCCAAGGGGACTTGATGAAACATTTACCGCTATTCGCATTTTTCGTGTTCATCATGCTCGTCGGTTGCAAAAAGGATGAGTACCTCTACTACAGCATCCCGCCACAGGCGGCGATAGTGAACAAGACTCACCGAGTGAAGGAGGCCCAAAGCGCAAGCAAAGTCGATATCGTTTGGGTGATCGATAACAGCGGTAGCATGGGCGATCATCAAGACAACCTTCGAACCAACTCGGATATATTTATCCAGAACTTCAGCCAAAGCGCCGGCATCTCTTGGACGATTTCTTTGCTTTCGACCAGTCTTAGTGAGGACCCGTACTTAGGTTTTGGCGGCCCCGACCTGAACTGGATGACTCCTGACCCAGTCGCTGTTTTTCAAAGAGTCATCAGGAGACTTGGAGTGAGTGGCGATGGCAGAGAGAGATCCTTTGACCCCGTCATGCGACAGATCAAGGATTCTCCCACCTATTTACGCAAGGATGCGATTCTTGCTCTGATCTTTCTGACGGACGCGAAAGATCAGAGCGATGTCGAAACCAGTGAGTTTTTGAGCTTTCTTGCGCAAACCAAGGGCAGCCTCAAAAAGGTGGTCTCTTACGGTATCCTAGGCCCTCAAGACTGGGGTTGCAACGTAACCGATAGCGAATGGAATTATGCAGGAAGTACATTCGAAGAGGTCATCACCGCGACCAACGGAAAGACGTTTAAGCTCTGCAGTCCTGACTTCGGCACCGCCTTGGCCAAGCTCAGCAAGGACCTTGTTCAACTAGTCGCCAATCCCCGCTTTTACCTCGAGCATAGACCTAAAGCTTCTACCATTCGCGTCCTTTTTGGCCAGACCGTCCTTCCAAACGGCCCCCCCGAAAAGGGGGGGCTGTGGACATACGACTTTGAGCTCAACGCCGTGGTCTTCAACGACCTGAGTTTCGCGCCGGGCGATGATGACAAAGTCCAAATCGAATATGAAATCGACGATGGTTTTTGAGGATTAAGAAGCCCGGCGACCCGGGAGCTTGTCTTCGTCTTTGACTTTGACTTCGCCCGTAGATGAAACGCCTTGAGCGCCCATGTTGTTGAGGATGTCTTTTGCTTTGTCCCTCCATTCTGAATTGTCAGAATGCACGGAGAGCAAGATACCGCCTTCTTTCACAAATCCCTCGTAGCGCTTGGCTTCGTACTCAGGAATTCCCATCCCAATAAGAGCTCCCGTAACTCCTCCCACAGCGCCACCCACGCCAGCCCCTGCCAGCGCAGCCATGATTGGGCCTGCCGCAATGAAAGGACCCACCCCTGGAATCGCCAACGCACCGATCCCGACCAACCATCCCAGCGTGCCGCCGACAACCGCGCCAGTCCCTGCGCCCGTCGTCGCTCCTTCGGGTGCCTTCGTTTCCTTCTCGTGCGCGAAGTCTCGAGTGCTCTCACTATCCGACATCAGAACCGAAATATCAGAATGCTTGAACCCAGCGATACGAAGCGCATCCACCGCGCTTTCTACTGACATGCGATCTTTAAAAATCCCAAAAACAGCTTGCTTTGAACCTGCCATGATCCACCTTTTCTTCTAAGTTGTTAATTTAAGTTGTTAATGCGCTAGCCGTTAATCGTTACGAACAATCTGCATCTGATCCTGAACGTTGCCTGCTCCTGCGACCGACTGTGCCTTTTGCTCGATCATCATCTTCTCTTGCTCGGAGCGCACAGGTCCTTTGAGCGTAACCTGGCCATTTTTTGTGATGATCTTCACGTTATGAGCATAGGTCGAAAGCTGGTCGTCTTTCGCAATGCTCCGACGAATTCCGCGGGTGATCTCTACATCGCTTTTGCGATTTTTTTGGTCGCCTGCCGTTATCGCCTGATCCGAGCGATCGCGCTCATTGAGACCGCTGTTATCCGGCTTTTGAGCGTGGGTTTCCTCACTTTTGGTAACCGTGGTCGTTTGGGTCGTCGACCCCTCCGATGACGCCGACGAATCATTGCTGTCATTGGCAAATGCGATTGAGCTTGCGCTCAATGCTACCGCTGCACCTAAGATTAAAAGCTTCATACAACCGCCGATTTCTTGTTGAAGCCGGTCTGAGCGACAGAGCTGTCGCGGTTGAGCTCCCGTTCAGCGAGGTTTACGCCGTGGTCCATCTTGCCTGTTCCCTGCGCCACGACAGAGCGAGCAGCGTCGGTGACACTACCCTTTAGAAGGGGAGTTTTAATACCAGCGGACTCGAGTTGGCGCTGAATCGCAAAACGATTGTTCCAGAGCAAGTAGCCACCAATAGCAAACACGGACATCATGATTAATCTTGAAAACATAGTAAGACCCTCCTGGTTAAATGGATGGATGGACTGACGATGAGTCAGTCGACCATAAGTTTTGAACCAATCAGGTCTGCATATTTGGGGCCTACCAAGCAGCGGCAATAGTAGGCATTTTTAAAAGAACCCGCGCGACTTGAGCTCATCACCGCCTTCGACCTCAGAGCTTGCTGTGGCGCAATGGCGCCGTGACGTCGTCCATCGAGTCCGTACACGAGCGGCGCGTCCCTGACCAAAACCCAAGGTATCCCTCTTCATTGACCTGTGTTAGACTAGTGTCTGTCATTTGGGGACGATCCGGTTTCGACGGGAGTATTGAAGTCTCGGATGCATGTCGAGGCGCCGCAGGCCTCGTAAAAAAGCGGCAAAATGTAATTGGCGAAGCCAACTACGCAATGGCTGCTTAATAGTTAATTCTATTTAAGTACCACGTCTTCTCCTTCTTCGCCCACTAGAGGGAAGAGGACGTCATTAATGTGGGCTAGCTTCGGGTCTCTCGCAGATGGACCCAGAGCGAAACTAAAGTCTGCGGAGGCTAAGCGAAGTTTGGCGATGGACGCCGCTCAGCCAATCTAAAACACCGCCTAAACATGTAGATTCCGGCGACAGATTGCTTTCGGACGTGGGTTCGACTCCCACCGTCTCCACCATTTAAAGCCCCGTTTGGTAACCCCAAACGGGGCTTTCTATTTGAAACGACAACAAGAGTTTTCGCGCAGTTAGTTCAGTTCCAGCGGCATCCTTCGTTACACGACATGACTCGGCGTTACCCGATTTGGCTAGTTTATGGCTAGGATCTGGCTAGCCGCCCGAGTTGTTCAAATTCTTCCAAGCCATTTTGTCTAAGCAGCTTAGTCCGGTGAAACACCTGGGCTAAATCGCTGCTGACCCGAGAGCGTTCGTCACCTCAAACAAAGGAACGGACGCAATGAAGAAACCCAAGAGAAGTCAGCAAAAGATCATCACCCCAACGTCGAAGATCCTGCGGTTCATGCGCATGTCCCGACGCATCTCGATGCGCGCAGCCGGATCTCAGAATGGCATTTCCGACTCGTCGATTGCGCACTACGAAACCGGTCGAATGGATATTTCCAAGGGCAGAATTCGACAGCTCGTTGAGAGCTATGGGTACACGATGCAGGACTTCGATGAGTACGCCGCAGGCAAACCATTGCCAGTCCTTAGCATCAAGGACGAGTGCTTCTGCCTGATCGACCGTCTCGATGAAACCAAGCTCCGAGCAGTCCATGCGCTCCTGGTTGGCTTTGTTTCATAGGCAAAGATGATGACCTGGCAGACGCTGGAAGATCGCTCCGATGCTTTGCGTTATTTCAAGTATTGAGAAGCCACTGTATAATTCCAAAAATGATCCCATCGAAGCTGAGAAACCTTATCTTGCTCCCATTTCTTCTGTCTGCGTGCTCTACGCTGCCCGGTACATTCACTTCCGAGAGCATGATGAAGACACGCGAAGGAATGACGTCGGATGAAATCAAGAAGATGTATGGGGAGCCCAAAAAGGTAAGCCAAGCAGCTTGTGGGGGAAAATTTGGGCAGCAGTGGAGTTGCATCACCTGGGAGTACGGAGAATTTCCATACGACCGCGCGACCTTTACCTTTAACGGTGACGGTAAGACTCCTGTTCTCAATAATTTTGATATTGATCGCAAGGGACCGAGCTTACCGGGTGAGTTCAACTCTGAGAATGTTTCCAAGATCAAGCAAGGTATGAGCTCGTCAGAGGTCTTGAAAATGTTCGGCCCACCCTCAAGCGTAAGTCAGAGCGTTTGCGGGGCGGAAACAAAGAGCGGCGCCTGGTTATGTACCACTTGGAAATACGGCGAGTTTCCCTATGACCGAGCAAGTTTTACATTCGGTGGG
>CAZGCK010000009.1:62017-62281 GCA_964524175.1 uncultured Bacteriovoracaceae bacterium
GTCGATAGGAAGTAAGATCTAAAGTGAGGAGTGCGTTTCGCTCGCACCCAGTCTCGGACGAAGCGCAAACCGGAGCCCCGGTCTGCCATAAAACGTTTCGTTTCTGGCATCATCCCAGGATTCAAAGGCTGCAAGCCTGCCTGCAAGAGCTGGTCGAAGCGGCACCTGTAACTCGCCATCACGGACCGAAGCCCTGATCTTCATCATGTGCCAACGAGCGCTGTATCCGATGCTGAAGAAATCGCAGTCTAGACCAAGAATCTT
>CAZGCK010000010.1:0-8520 GCA_964524175.1 uncultured Bacteriovoracaceae bacterium
CTACAAAAGCGCTGCCCAGATATCCCGACCCGCCCGTCACTAAATGCAGCATCTAAATCACTTGTCCGTTCGCAAGACACCACTCCACGCTCCGCCTCATCCCCTCTCGCAATTCAACCTCAGGCGCATAACCCAGCTCGCGCTGCGCCTTTTCGATCGAACAAGCTATTGTCTTGTTCATCTCCGAAAGGACATGAATCTTCTGCTGATACAACCCCAAGGACTGAATCGCAGCATCTACGCCCTGAGCAAAGTCGCCTATCCAGGAAGGTAACCGCGTCGTCTGAGGTTTGACGTCCATTTTGAAATCGTCTCTTAGTACGCTTGCCACCGTGTCGATGATTTCCTTCATCGAATAGGGCCGCTTGTCGGCGATCCAGTAGGTTTGGCCTTTCGCTTTCTGAGTGGACTCGCAAAGCAGCAGGCCTTGGCAGATGTTATCGACGTAGGCCATGCTTCTCTTGTTCTCGCCGGCGCCTAGCATCGGGACCTTGCCGTTCGTGATCATCCTAAAAAACAAGGTCTGCCTAGGGGGTTGAAAAGGCCCATAAAACCAAGGGGGCCTGACGATCACGCAATCCAGGCCTCTCTTCTGATAGTCATGCACCCACTGCTCCATGAGCATCTTGGAGCGGCCGTACTTCATGTACGGATTGTAGGGCGCTCGCTCATCAAAGACGTGATCAGGGTTTGGATTGGTCCCTATGGGTGAGTTCGATGAGACTACGATCACACGGCCAATGCCGCCCTTTTTCGCGGCCTCTAAAAGCAGCGCTGTCCCCTGAGTGTTGGTTCGATCGAGATCCTTGGTAAAAAGCTTAGGATGAATGATGCCAGCACAATGAAAAAGCGTCGCGTCCTTGGCGTCTGTCACAAAGGTCCCCAGTGCCCGTGGGTCCTGGATCCAACCCTCAACGATCTGGCAACCAGGCGCTCTTGCCTCAATCGCAGCGCGATCGGTTCCCGGTGGGATCAAGACACGGATCACGCGTCCCTTGTCTTTTGACAATCGATTGAGCAACGCTTGCCCTAACCAGCCCGACGCTCCGGTCACGAGTGCGAGTTTCATTCAGTCTCCTTCAAATAATTGCACGCATTGCGCTTGGCGATCGCCATCACCGTGCCCTGCGGATTCACTCCGGGACCGTCCGGGATCAGGCTTGCATCTGCCAATGTGATATTTTGATAGCCAAAGACTCTCCCAAACGAGTCGGCGGCGCAAACATCGCGGCGCTCTCCCATGGGGCAAGTCGAAAAAGAATGAACCGTACTGAGGGACATTCGCTGGGATGCGATCGCTCGCAGATCGATCCGCTTCAGCTCCTCGAGAGACGAGATCATGGGCAGACCCTTGATGCCAGGGTAAACGTGCTTGGCGCCAGCAGCGAAGAGAAGCGTAGCGAGCCGCTCCAGCCCAAGCCTCAGCAAATCCGCCTCACTGGATCGGAGAGCGAATCTAAGAAGAGCCTCACCTGTTCCAGGAAACACTCGGACGGTGCCAGTGCTTTCGCCACACGAGGAGGTGTAATACATAGCCGTGTGCTTCCAACGTTGCATGATGCGACTTTCATGAGACCGGTTTTCAGAAGCTAAGAGCGCTAAAAATCCAGGCGAAAAAACAGACCCTCCAAAACTCATCTCTGGCCGGAATTGCCCTACTTGATAGACCGGCAACGGATCCTGATGGCTGTTGAGCTCCTCTTCGAACTCAGCCGCTACTTTGAGCATTGGATGGATGCGGAGGGTATTGCCCACATTTCGATTCACACCGCTCGCGCGCAGCAGCCGTGCAGACTGGATGGCTCCCGCGCAGACGAAGACATGCTTGAAATCCACTCGCTGCTTCCGCTCATTTGAGGTCACCCAGGCGCCCACAGCGCGATCACCTTCGAAAATGAGCTTTCGAACCGAGTACCCTCCGAGGACCCTGGCCCCGCTTATTTGTGCACGCTTCAGGTAGGTTCGACTCATCGAACGCTTGGCGCCGGAAGCGAATGGAGAGAGATTCTTGTTGGCGCCCTGGGCGCGAGGGATCTCGTCAACCGACCACCCTAGCTTCGTTGCGCCCTCTTTGAGCTTTAGCGAACTTCTAGGTATCAGATTTGCGTCCATCAGGGAGACTCCGAGCTCGGCTTCGAACTCTTCAAAATAAGGACTTAAATCCGTTGGATCGAAATTCTTGATTCCATAGTCTCGCTTCCACCTCTGCAATACATCCGCAGGGGTGCGATGCCAAAAAGCGCTATTGACCTCGGTACTCCCGCCCAGGCAACGCCCCTCTACAAACGCGATCGCGGGTTTACCTAATAGCGGCGTCAATCCTCCGTTGCGATAAAGCCTGCGCATGGCCTCAGGTGAGTGCGTTTCAAGCTCAGCTTCATAAGAACCGCCCTCTTCGAGGACCAGCGTGTCCATGCCAGCTTGAGCCAAAGTATCCGCGACGACCGCACCGCCCGCTCCTGAACCGATCACCAAAATCTGGGCACTCAAAGAATTAGACACTGCTTTTCTCTAATGCTCCCAAAACTCGGTGATCATCAAAGTATCTCAGCAAAGAGAAGCTCACGATGGGCTTCAAAAAATCTTGCAAAGGGCCGACTCCCTCCGAGAGCCAAAAGCCCACATAGTCGCGCTGCTTTTCGGGCGACAAACCCAGAAAGGTTCTCGCGTATCTGATCAGGCAAGCAAAATCAAAAAACAGCAAAAGCGCCTGATAGGGCCGTTTCATAAAAAGCGGCATATTGGCGATTTGCGCCAGCGTGTAATCAGTTACGTCTTGAAGAGCCCGCTCACGCTCCTGTAAGGGTAGATGCTGGTAACCCGACAAAACGGCTGTTACGATACGAGAAATAATCCTGGCCGTTCGAGTGAGATCCGATGCCCGTGTCACCGGGAAACTATAGAGAGGCGTTGCTCAAAAGGGAAGCCAAAGCATGACAACTAACGCAAAGCGCACAACACGCCCACTCTTTGTGGACTTGGACGGGACCCTAGTGCGCACCGACTTGTTGCATGAAGGACTGGTTTCGCTGCTCAAGCGTCGACCTCACTACGTTTTGTTTTGCTTAGCCTGGCTCTTGAGAGGCAAGGCCTACTTTAAACGAAAAGTCGCAAAGGCTGCGCCCCTGTCCATTGACGTCCTACCGCTAAACCCGCAACTTGTAGAATTTCTCAAAGAGCAGCACCAATCAGGACGTGCGCTGTACCTATTGACAGCCGCAGATCAGCTCTACGCAGAGCAAGTCGCATCACGACTGAAGATCTTCACTCAAGTGTTTGCGAGCGATGGCACTAAAAACCTTTCAGGCGCCAATAAACGACGATTCATCCTTGAACACTTCGCCGGCCAAGAGTTCGACTATGCGGGTAACTCTTCAAGTGATCTGACCGTTTGGCAGGAAGCTCGCGAAGCCATCGTTGTGAACGCCTCTCGAGGCCTTGAGGCCCGTGCAGGCCGGGTCAGCCATGTCTCGCATGTCTTTGACCCACCCCGCTCAAAGCTCAAGGCCTTTCTTACTGCCATGCGCTACCGCCAGTGGATCAAGAATCTTTTGATCTTCGTGCCACTGGTGGCGTCTCATCGGATTCTCAATGAGGCCGAATTGACATCCGCACTGCTGGCGTTTGCTTGCTTCTGCCTATGCGCTTCTGCCGTTTACCTGATCAATGACTTGGTCGACCTCGATCATGATCGGCTTCATCCGCGCAAAAAGAGCAGACCCTTGGCCGCAGGCGCGGTTTCGGTTTGGGAAGCCGTTCTTGGGGCCGTTGTATTCTTAGCTGCAGATCTCTGGTTGGTGCAGTACCTGCCGCGCTCGTTTGCGCTTTGTTTGGGATTTTACTTTGTATTGACCTGTCTCTACTCGTTTGCGCTGAAGCGGGTTGCGATCCTCGACGTGATCGTGCTGGCGGGCCTTTATACAGTGCGGTTGGTTGCAGGGCATCTCGCCTCAGACATCGTGTTCTCGATGTGGTTGCTAGCGTTTTCGATGTTCATCTTTGTCAGTTTGGCACTCACAAAGCGCGTAGCCGAGATCAAGATTCTGCTCGATCGAAGCCAAGGTCAGCTGAGCGGTCGCGGGTACCACGCGGAGGACCTCGGTGTACTTACGAGCCTGGGAACGACGAGCGGTTATCTTTCGATCCTGGTTTTTGCGCTCTATATTCATAGTGCTGAGGTGACGATTCTCTACAAGCAACCTGTTTTGCTGTGGTTTGCTTGCCCTTGCCTACTCTACTGGGTAGGCAGGATCTGGCTTCTAGCGAGGCGTGGCGAGCTCGTGGATGATCCGGTGATTTTTGCATCGACGGATCTCGTGAGCTACGCATGCGCGGGATTCATCGGGCTTGCGATGATCCTAGCCGGAACAGGAATCTAAAGCTTGCGGCCCGTCACACTCGTCGGATCCGGCCCGTTGGCAAGATCCGTGTAACCCTCTTCCCTAAACCAAGCCTGAATCTGCTCTTCAGAGTGATGGGTTTGGTACTTCGGGCCGTAAAAGTCGAACACGACCTGCGCGCACTCTTCCCAGCTGGAATTCGATAGATTCGTGCCGCTATAGGCCCTGAGTTTAGGAACCGAAAGCAGCGGGACCGGCACATAACTCAATGCTTTGAGCAGGCGCGGAGGCATACGCGTCGTCACAGCGCGAATGCTACCCTGGGTGAGCTCCCACCATTTCTGACGAAACGGATAGACCCAAACGGAGTAAACGCCGTCCTTGTGCGGTAATTTGGCAAGCGACTTGAACGCCTTGCGCGTGTCTGGCGTGTGATGAATCACGCCGCTTGAGTAAACGTAGTCGAAGACTCCCTCGGTAAAAGGAGGATGGATGACATCCCCTTGAACGAGATGCACGTTGGCCTGATCGCCAACAAGATCCTGGCAAAGATCAATCGCGCGAGTGATGTCGATACCCACCGACTGCGCACGCATTTGACTTAGACCGATGAGGAATTTGCCGTGGCCGCAACCAGCATCAAGCATCAGCTTATTATCAAAGAACTCTTTGTTGGCGCCCGGAGGGGCCATCGTCCAAAGCAGGTATTTGACGGATGCGTCGATATCGCGGCCGAAGCTCCGCTTGAGGCGTCCCCAATATTTCCACTGAGACTGAAAGTGACGAACGACCTGCTGGTACTCACGATCGAGCTCAGATTGGGTGCGGGTGGATTTAAAGCCGTTTTCTTTCTCGAGCTTGGCTTTCCATTTGGAGACGAACTCCGGAAACTGCGCCATCGAATTGGGGAGCATGCGAGGCACGCTGCCCACGATCGGAAATAGAGCTTTACACTTCGGCGCATTGCACTGAAGCGTACCTTCGACGATGTCTTTGTTTTTACACTCGTCGCAGCTGCCTTGCTGGGTATGCGGGCAATGCAGGGCTGCGAATTCTGCCTGCTTTCCTGTGGTTTTGAATTGAACAGTGCGTTCTTCTAAAACTTGGAGCTTGAGGTCAGAACGGCACGATGGGCACTTGAGCAGGCTTGCGAAGGCATATTTCATAAGTCCTTAGGTCATAGCCGATGGCTTTAGGGGCCGCAAGAACGCGTGCAGTGGTTTCTACGGCCACGCACAGCGTTATTTCTCTATTTTTGGGGCATGCTGGAAGTGAATGGGTGGATCGGGAAGTAAACCCAAGTAGCCGACTTGTAATCGACCCATCATAAGAAGTAGCATCGATGACTGTGCGATGGTTAAATACACTCTATTTAGTCATTGGAATTACTCTAGGGAGCCATTCCTTTGCTCGGGGCGCTGATCTCACACGGCAGTTTTCGATTCCACTAGCAGACGACCGCCAGGCACTAGCCACACTTAAGCTCCCCGCTGGACTCAAAGCCGGCCAAAAAATCCCCGTGCTTCTGATCTTCGGCGGATTTGAAAGTGCAGCCGACGTGTTGGGTCTGATCCACACAGATAAGCCCATCGCTCTTGCCAGCTTTGATTATCCGTTCAATGCGCCGAGGAAGCTGACGTTTCCAGAATCTCTCAAATATCTGCCCGAAGCCAAGCGCGTTTACCCAGATACGGTCCGGGGCATCGCGGAGCTGGTGAAAGTGCTTCGGGGTTTGCCGGAAATTGATTCTCGTCAAGTGATCGCGGTGGGCGCAAGCTTCGGAGCGCCGTTTGTTCTGGCTGCCGCCTCGCGGGACCCCACGATCTCTCGAGTCGTGCTGGTCCATGCGTTTGGGCAGGTGCCGCAGACAGCAGAGCACGTGATTTTGAAGAGCTGGTTGCCGCGATATGGCTGGAAAGCGCGCCCAGGCGCCTGGATCCTTTCGCGTTTACTGTGGCTTTACCTGGGCGAGGAGACGCCGGAGAGTTCCGCGCGGAAGCTTGACGCTGAGCAGAGAGTTTTAATGGTCACAGCCAGGGATGATTCGTTTATTCCCCGAGAGTCGTCAGATGCTTTATGGCAGGCGCTTGAGCAGTCGCGTGCGCGGGTCGAGCGCAAAATGATGGCGTCGGACCATTTGATGCCGGGATCGGACCAGTTGATTGGGCAAATCGTGGGCGAGGTTGAGAGCTGGATGAAGTGAGAGCCGGAGAGGCGAACCTCCTTAATCTACCGCCGCCGTGGCGGCGACTGAATCACGAAGCGCGAAAGATACTTCGGTTCTCGGAAGACTTTCGGGAGCACTACAAACACCCATTTTTAAGTACGAAAAACTCAGAATAAGCGCACTTACCCACCGCCCACCCTTTTCACCACTTCATCCGCTAACGCCAACGACGCGGTCAGCCCCGGAGACTCGATCCCGAGCAAGCTCCAAAACCCCGGCGAGCTCTGCTCGATCAAAAAATCCTTCTCCGTATCCTGTTCGTCCCGACGCAACTTGGGTCGAATGCCTGACATATCGTACGATAGATCCGACACCGCGATCCCCGGAATCCATTGTTCGATCGCGCGGTTAAACCTGAGCAACCTCTCCTCGAGATCCGCCGGCGGCGAAAAATCCTCTTTGGATTGGATCAATTCCGTATCCGGTCCCGCGCGCCACTGACCGGAGAGATTCATCGTGAGATGAATGCCCAGGCCTGCATCGTTCTTGCGCTTCACCGGATAAACGAGCGCGTCGAACGGTAGCTTCTTGTGAATCCTAAAATAATGTCCTCGCCATGGATAAATCCGCTGTCCTCTATCGCAAACATACGAAGCCACCTGATCAGAATCGAGCCCCGCGCAGTTCACGACGAGATCGCAATCCATAGGTCCGCGCGTCGTCTCGAGCAGGTATCCCCCACCCGCGCGCACGGCCGCGCTCAATACGCTAGCTGCGTAAAAAACACTGGCCCCATACAACTCCGCCTCAGCTATGAACGAGTCGCAAAGCTCGTGAGGGTCAATGATGCCCGTATCGGGAGACCAAAAGCCGATCCACTCCTTGCCCGTGCCAAAAACTTGTTCGAGTTCAGCTCGCTTAGCCCACCGCAAACCCTGAACTCCACTCGCCTCAGCATTGGCTACGATCGCACCCATATCTTTCTCATCTACCCGCGCATCGCCCAAAATCCATTTACCCGTGCGCCGATGCGCGACTCCGCGCTCGCGGCACCACTCGTAGAGAAGCGCATTGCCTCGGATACAGCATTCGGCCTTCAAAGATCCAGGCGCGTAGTAGAGCCCCGCGTGAATCACGCCACTGTTGCGGCTCGTAACGCCAAATCCAGGCTTGGCGCCTTTTTCTAGCACCATGACCTCAAATCCTGCTCGAGTCAGTCGCGCCGCTACTGCCGCACCTACAACGCCTGCGCCAATAACCGCTACAGAACCGCGCACATTCACCGCCCACCCGCCAGAAACTCACCCGCTCGAGCAAAGTCTTCGGGGATGCCTATATCCAAGAATCGCCTCACACCCGTAAACCCCTGTACGATGTTTTCCCGCACCAACCGCGGCATCACCGCCGTCTCCCAAGAAAACGCTCCACGCTCGCTAAGTCCCGAGAATGCCGAGCGCTCGATCAGATAAAATCCTGCATTCACGTAAGCGCGCCCCGCGCTCCCCGACTTCTCGCGAAACCCCACCACGCGGCCGCCATCCAACTCGACCTCGCCATAGCGCGTGTTCTGCGCCACGCCTGCCAGTGCCATCGACATCACCGCTCCCGCGCGCTCATGCATACGAGCCATCTCGCCCAAATCTAAATCAATAAACGTATCTCCGTTACAAACCGCAAAGCAGCCGTCCGCTCGCAACTCGGCTGCCGCCATCGCAAGCGCTCCACCTGTCCCGAGCGGTTCGCGCTCCACAGAGTACGCGAGCTCGAGCTCCCCAAAACGCGGGCCAAAATGCTGCTCAAACAACTCGGCCCGATATCCGAGCGCGAGCACCGCACGCCGAATCCCCTGCTTCATCCAATACTCGAGCTGATGCTCAAGAAACGGCCGCCCCTGGATCGGCACCAGCGGCTTAGGCACATCGCCCGTCACGGACTTAAGCCGAGTTCCCTTCCCCCCCGCGAGAACAATCAGCTCCGTGGGTGCGGCACTCGACATCTGAACTCCCTAAGCCT
>CAZGCK010000010.1:8530-37049 GCA_964524175.1 uncultured Bacteriovoracaceae bacterium
GCGGGGGCCGGATAGTCCCCCGCATTCTGGGGTTTAGTTCAGCGCCATGCTGAGCTTGCGCCGGTAGGCCGCGACCAGCTGGGCCTGGGGATCGGCCTCGGCCACCACTTTGCGCCGGCAGGTATCCAGCAAGAATTTCACGCTATCCGCAAATGGCGTCGTCGGCTTCCAACCCGTCGTTTGATAAAACTTGCTTGTATCTGGTACCTGAAGCGTCACATCCGAAGGGCGCAACAAATCCGGGTTCACCCGCGACGGAATCGCGCAAGAACTCAACTTCTTCAAGATATCCAAGAACTCGCCCACGGTGTGAGAGGTCGTGCCCCCAATATTGTATACCTCACCCGGCTCACACTTTTCAGCCGCGACCCAGTAAGCTTCCATCGCGTCGCGAACATCGATGAACGTCCGCACCGAGTCGAGATTGCCGTGCAACAATTCCTTCTGAAGCCCCTTCTCAATCCGCGCAACTTGCAAGGCAAACGATGTCGCAAACAAGTCGGCGCGACGGGGGTTGAGATAAGTAAACATGCGCGTGCGGATGATCTTCATCCCGTAGCTTTTAAAATAACTATAGCAGAGAAGATCCTGCGCCGTCTTCGACACCGCGTATGGGCTCGACGGACGGATTGGGCAATTTTCTCGAATCGGCACATCTTTGGGATCGACTTGTCCATACACCTCGGAAGTACTGCAGTGTTGGATCACGGGATCCAGCCCTTCGATGCGGATCGCCTCGAGAAGATTCGCAGTGCCCATCACGTTGTTTTGGAGCACCGACAAGGGCGTGATAAATCCCGCGCGAACGTTCGCGTGCGATGCTAGATGAAAAATCACATCCGGCCGCGCCTTTTTTAGCGCCACCGCGATCGAGCTAAAGTCGTTGAGATCGCATTCATGCAACTTCAACCGGGACGCACTCTGCGCCAGGTTGTTCTGGGTTGTCGTACTATGCCAGCGAACCATGCCGTGGATCTCTACATCCGGATGCTTCTCCGCGATGTAGTCAGCCAGGTAGCTTCCGCCCGATCCTGCGATTCCAGTAATTAAGACGCGTTTCATCAGACGTTGCCATGAACGGAGTTGCGAAGCATCGGCAGCCCCTTGATGAGCTCGCGAATGCCATCATCAAGCCCCACTTGGGTCTTGAAGCCCAGTTTCTCGATCTTCTCGTTCGAGACAATGTAGTCGCGCTGATCGGGATCTTCGCCCACGGGTGCCTCGAGATAGACAAAACCTGGGATGTGCTTAGCAATCCGCTTGCAGAGGTCGAGTTTCGAGATATTCGCATCCGACAAGCCGATATTGTAGGCGTTCGACTTCATTCGATCGAAGTTCTTGATGCCGAACATAAAGGCATCGATCAAATCGCGGATATGAATGTAATTGCGCCTAAAGTGCCCTTGAAAAACCACTACCGCTCTATCCTTCATCGCCCGATGAACAAAATCGTTCACGAGCAGATCCAAACGCATGCGAGGCGACATCCCAAACACAGTGGCCAAGCGATAGCTGATCGAGTTCTCACGCTCCATGATCCAACGCTCAACGGCGACCTTATCGCGCGCATAGAGAGAGAGGGGCTTCAGCGGCGACTCTTCGGTGCACACGGTATCCTTGTCGCCCACGCCGTAACCACTGTTCGTGGTCGGCATAATCAACCGCTGAGAGGTGCTCATCGATTTGAGCATCGACCCGATGGCATCCTTATTGATCGAAGAAGCCCCTACTGGATCCTGATCGCAAAGCGGCGCGCCCACATAAGCCGCCAACGGCACGATGATGTCGGCTTTCGCAATCTGCTCCTTCATCAAACCTTCATTGCGAACATCTCCGCGAAGGACATTGAACTTGGGATGGTAAACCAAGTGCCCCAAGGTATGCTGCCGAAACAGAAAGTTATCCACGACGTTGACTTCATAGCCTTCTTTGAGCAAACGCTCCGTCAACAACGAGCCAATGTAGCCTGCGCCCCCAGTAACCAGCACTTTTTCCATAATTTTTTCCTTTAAACGCTTGGGTCGTAAAACACGATGCGACTGCCGTGGGACTCGAACTGAAACGAAACATGAAGGAATCCCTCAAGCGATCGCCTCACCTGCTCATGATATTCAGGTGCCGCAAAAACTAAGAAGAACCCGCCGCCGCCCGCTCCCAGAAGCTTGCCGCCAATCGCGCCGTTCGCGCGCGCGCGCTCGTAGCCCTCATCGATCCGGGAGCTACTCATCTCCTTAGAGAGCTCGCGCTTGAGCATCCAGGTCTCGTGCAGAAGCTTGCCGATCTCCGTAATCGGGCGCGTCGGCGTATCGAGAATCGAAATCGCCTCATCCACCATCGAGCGCATCGAGCTGAGCTCAGGACGCCGCGACGGCACATTGGCCACGATCTTCGCCGCGTAGTCGCTCGAAATCCGGTTCGTGCCAGTAAAAAACAGCATGAGATGATCCTGCAACTCTTGAATCCGCTCTTTACGAAGAGTCATGGGCTGCACTTCAAAGCCACGATCCTCGGGATGAAAATCGATGCGATTGAATCCACCGTACGCGACTGCGATCTGATCCTGACAACCTACGGTCTCGCCTAAGACCTCGCGCTCAATGTGAATCGCTTCAGAAGCAAGCGACTGCTTAGAAGACATTCTGCCCCTCAAAGCCCAGAGCGATTGAAGCAAGCCCACCGTGAACGCTGAGCTGGATCCTATGCCCGAACGCGCCGGCAAGTCGCCGTCGTGGTGAATCTCCACGCCCTGCTCGATCCCACAGTACCTCAGCACCTCGCGTGCAGCCGGATGCTTGATCTCGTCGATGGTGCGAACGTTCTCGATCTTCGAATAAACGATGCGCGACTTGTGCTCGAAGAACGGAGCCAAGTTACGAACACTGAGATAGCAATACTTATTGATCGTCGAAGAGAGCACAGCGCCGCCATGCTCACGGAACCAAGTCGGATAGTCAGTCCCCCCCCCGAAGAGGGAAATCCGATACGGAGTCGAAGTAATAATCATTAGTAAAATGGGTTCTCACTCTTCCCGCAAACTCGTCAAGGGCAATTCAGGTTATTGACTCTCCTAAGCACGCATGCTTGATTGCTCCAAATGCTGCATTCTAGTCGTATTTTTGTCGCGGGACACCGTGGCCTGGTGGGTTCGACTCTGGTCAAAGCCCTCCGCCGCGAAGGTTACAACAATCTCATTCTCAAGACGCGCCAGGAGGTCGACCTCCTCGATCAAGCGTCTGTGCGTCGACTCTTCGCCCAAGAGCGTCCAGAGTACGTGATTATAGCAGCCGCCAAAGCAGGAGGGATTCACGCACAGGACAGTTTCTCAGCGGATTTTCTCTATCAAAACCTGATGATCGCTTCGAACGTGATTCATACCGCGGCGCAAAGTGATGTCACCAAGCTGATGTTTCTGGGTAGTTCCTGCATTTATCCCAAGCACTGTGCCCAACCGATCAAAGAAGATTATCTCCTCAGCGGACCGCTCGAAACCACCAATCAAGGATACGCGCTCGCCAAAATCGCAGGACTAAAACTCTGCGAAATGTACCGCAAACAGTACAAGAAGAACTTCATTTCAGCCATGCCGTGCAACCTCTACGGACCAGGCGACAGCTTTCATCTCGAACACGCACACGTCATTCCCGCCATGATGCGCAAATTTCATGAAGCCAAGATCGCCGGCAAATCCGAAGTCGTCGTCTGGGGTACAGGGCAGGCCATGAGGGAATTCTTACACGTTGAAGACTTAGCTGATGCGCTTATCGTTCTCATGAACAAGTACGATGAGGCCCAAACCATCAACGTGGGCACGGCTAAGGAATGCACCATCGCCGAACTCGCCGCCATGATGCGCGAAGTAACGGGTTTTCAGGGCGAAATTCGCTTCGATACACGCATGCCAGACGGCACACCCCGCAAGATCCTGGATCTCAGTAAAATTGAAGCACTCGGCTGGAAACACAAGATCTCAATTAGGCAAGGCCTGGCATCCACTTATCAGTGGGCACTTGAAAATAAGATGTTTTAGCTTCGGGCGACCTTGAACTTAAATTGACATTTCACGTGAATACGCTTTAAAAAACTTTATTCAGCATCATTTCTAGAGAGCACGAGAGAGGAAATTGCCATGAGCAAATTAGACTTACTTTTGGTCACACCGTCTAGCCACGCAGCCGTCTATCAATCTTTGGGAAGTGACATCGCAGCTCTCGAACCGCCAGTGTGGTCGGGACTGATCGCCGAGTTCATCCGTCGCCGCAACTACACCGTCGAAATGCTGGACGCTGAAGCTTTGGGTCTCTCCCATAGCGAAACGGCCGATCGAATTTCTAAGAAAAACCCTCTCCTCACTCTCTTTGTCGTCTACGGACAGCAACCTTCTGGCTCCTCTCAGTGCATGACCGCAGGCCGGACCGTTTGCCAACTCTTCCAAGAAAAGTCTCCTGGCGCTTTCACCATGGTCATGGGCACCCATTCTTCGGCGATTCCAAAGCTCACCGTCGAAGGTGAACCCTATCAATTTGTTTGCCAGGGCGAAGGCCCTTACACTGTTCTCGAATTGCTCAAGCAGCTCAAGTCCGGTGACATGCAATTCGACCAGGTCCCTGGCCTCTGGTGGCGCGAAAACGGCGAAACCAAGAACACGCCAATGGCGGGCAAAATCAAGGACCTTGATGCCGAGCTCCCTGGACAAGCTTGGGACTTACTCGACATGACCAAGTACCGCGCTCACAACTGGCATTGCTACGATCACATCGATCAGCGCAAGCCCTATGCGTCGATTCAAACGAGCTTAGGCTGCCCTTACAAATGCTCCTTCTGCTGCATCAATGCCCCGTTTGGCGGATCAGGCATCCGATACTGGAGCCCTGAAAACATCATTCAGCAGATCGACACCCTACACACCAAGTACGGCGCAAAGAACATCAAATTCCCGGATGAGATGTTCGTCCTCAACGAACGCCACGTTCTAGGCATTTGCGATTACATTATCGAACGCGGCTACAAGCTCAATATCTGGGCTTATGCCCGTGTTGATACGGTGAAGGACAAGTTTCTCGCTAAGCTCAAGCAAGCTGGCATCAACTGGCTCGTTCTCGGCATTGAGTCCGGCAGCAAGCACGTCCGCGACGGAGTCGAAAAGGGCCGCTTCGGAGATGTGGACATCGACTTTACTGTGCAAAAAATCCGTGACGCCGGCATCTACGTTATGGGCAACTACATCTTTGGCTTACCTGACGACACCTACGAGTCGATGAACCAAACGCTCGAAATGGCGCTCCGCCTCAATACCGAGTGGGCAAACTTCTACAGCGGCATGGCTTATCCCGGTTCACAGCTCTACAACTACGCCATCGAAAAGAAGTGGCCGTTGCCGGAGGTTTGGACCGGCTTCTCACAACACGCGTTTGAGACTCTGCCTCTACCTACCGAAACGCTCTCTGGCCCAGAAGTTCTGGCTTTCCGCGACGCTGCTCACATCAAGTTCTTCAAGAGCCCGGAGTATCGCTCTCTTGTGAAGCGGATGTTTGGTGACAAGGTCGACGCGCACATCGACGACATGCTCAAGCACGATATTCGCCGCAAGTTCGTCACCCCTGAAATGAAGGCTCATGCTGAGAAGCTCGTGCACATGGGTGACTACTCGATGATCACCGACTATCAAGTCATCCAGCACCAGCGTGCCGGGGCCGCCCCTGCCTCTTTGACGTTGTGAAGTGATGCCCAAAGTTGTTGTGACGTCGGGGTCGTTTTCCCGAAGCGCAGAATTGAGAAATACACTCCTCAAGGATTTTCCTGGCGCGAAGTTCAACGCCGAGGAGAAGAGATTCACCTTCGAGGAGCTCGTTGCGTTTCTCGGAGATGCGGACGCCGCAATCGTTGGCTTAGAAAAGATCGATGAGGCTTTGCTGCGCAGATGTCCTAAGCTCAAGATCGTCGCTAAGTACGGCGTCGGTCTCGACAACATCGATCAAGAAGCACTCAAGCGCGCCAATGTCCGCCTCGGTTGGACCGGCGGCGTCAACGCCTACAGCGTCGCTGAGCAGACGATGGGCTTGATGATTGGACTGGCTCGCAATCTTTATACTGGCTCTAACCACCTCAAAGCCGGCACCTGGCTCAAGCGCGGCGGTATAGAGATTCGCGGCAAGAAAGTTGGCATTGTCGGCGTAGGCTTTATTGGAAAGGAAGTCACGAAGCTTCTCAAAGCCTTTGGCGCCCATCCGCTCCTGAACGACATCGAAAACTGCTCTGCTTTCGCGACTGAAATCGGCGCGACAGTGGTCACCCAGGAAGAGCTCTTTCGCTCCTCTGATATCGTGACTCTTCACATCCCACACACGACTGAAACGAATCAGCTGATCAACCAGAAAACGCTCAGCCTCATGAAGCCTACAGCTCTCCTGATCAATACCTCGCGCGGGGGCGTCGTTCACCAGGCTGACCTCAAGGCTGCACTCAAAAACGGAATCATCGCCGGCGCCGCGCTCGACGTTTACGAAGAAGAGCCTTGTGTCGACCGCGAATTTTTGAGTCTCCCCAACTTGATTTGCACCCCCCATATCGCAGGTAATTCAGCAGAAGCAGTTCAGGCCATGGCGATGGCCGCCATTGATGGACTCAAGAGGGCGTGGGCATGAAGATCATTGTCTTTGGTGGATCAGGATTCTTGGGGAGTCACGTAGCCGATGAGCTCACGACTCTAGGGCATGACGTCACGATCTTCGACCGAGTCACCTCGCGTTATCTCAATAAAAAAAACAAAATGATTGTAGGCAATGTGCTCGATGCCGACTCCGTCGATGCTGCTGTTCGCGGTCAAGACGTCGTCTACAATTTCGCAGGCATGGCGGACTTAAATGCTTCGATCACTCGCCCCTACGAAACAATCGAGCTCAATGTTTTAGGCAATATCCGAGTGCTCCAGGCAGCCGCGAAAGCCAATGTTTCTCGCTTCGTTTATGCGAGCACGGTCTACGTTTTCTCCAAAAAGGGCTCGTTCTACGGCATCAGCAAGAACGTTTCAGAACGTGTCGTAGAAGAGTTCTTTAGGCAGCATGACCTCCCCTTCACCGTGATTCGTTACGGCTCCGTGTACGGGCCACGCTCGGATAAGACCAACCGAATCCATCGCATCCTGATGGAAGCGCTCGAAACTAAGAAAGTCGTTTTCCAAGGCAATGGAGAAGAAGAGCGTGAATATATTCATGTGCGCGACGCAGCAAGACTAAGCACGCAGATCCTCTCACCGGAGTACAAGAATCGACACATCATCCTGACAGGCGGCGAGCGCTTCAAGTATCGAGATCTCCTCAACATCATCACCGAGATCCTCAATAACGACGTGACGATCGAGTACAAGAATCAAGACTACCAGGGGCATTACACCAGCACTCCTTACTCGTTTTCGCCCGACACTTCCTACAAGCTGGTTGCTAATCCCTTCATTGACTTTGGCCAGGGCCTATTGGAGTCTATCGAGCAAATTCATAGAGATTTGTTGGCATCAAAGCAGGGCGCACAGTAGCCTGGTTCTCATTTTTTCAGCAAATCCGAATCCGTCCAAGGAGCGACAGTGAAAGCATCAAATTACCAACCGTTAATTGAGAGATCGATGTGGCTCAGACGCCAAGTATGGGATCTCGTCATGGGCTGCCAACGTGGCCACGTTCCATCGAGCTACTCGATGAACGAAATCCTCGTCTCCCTATTCTACGGCGGCATCATCAAGGACCGCCCAGTTACTCATCCAGATCGCGATCGCGTGATCATCAGCAAGGGGCATGCGTCGCTTGCCCTCTACCCGATTCTCGCCGAGCGCGGCGCTTTCCCTGCTTCTGAGATCAAGAAGTACACGAAGTCCGACGGACTCTTGCGCATGTACGCGGATCCTTCGATCCCTGGGATCGAAAGCGTGACCGGCTCTCTTGGTCACGGCCTGGGTGTCGGCTGCGGATACGCTTGGAACGCCAAACTCGCCAACAAAGATTATAACACCTACATCATCATCGGCGACGGCGAGTGCTATGAAGGATCGATTTGGGAGTCTGCTCTGTTTGCAGCTCACTACAAGCTGACTAACCTCTGCACGATCGTCGACCGCAACCAGCTCTGCATCATCGGAGAAACCGAGAAGTGCATTAAGCTCGATTCGATCACGGATAAGTTCCGCGCCTTTGGTTGGGACGCAGTGGAGCTGGATGGACACAAGTACTCTCAGCTCATGCCAGCGCTCGAGCGTTTCAACCGCCGCGAGAACACCAAACCACTGGCCATCATCGCTAACACGGTCAAGGGCAAGGGCGTTTCCTATATGGAAGGCAGCCCTAACTGGCACAACAAGATGCCGACGCCAGAACAGGTTCAGAAAGCTCTCGCTGATCTGGCCGTTAACCCCATTACTGAATAAGCCTAGGAGATTTCCGTGACGACCGCTCAAAAGCCTCAGCCTCTGCAAAGAGACGCTTTCATCGACCAAATCTACGACATCGCGAAGAAACGCCAAGACGTGGTTTTTCTCTGCTGCGATCTAGGAGCCGCCGCTCTCGATCGCTTCCGCGCTGAACTCGCCCCACAGTTCATCCACACGGGCATTTCTGAGCAGAACATGATGGACGTCGCAGCCGGAATGGCTCAATGCGGTAAAACCGTCTACGCCTATGCGATGGCACCGTTCGTGACTTTCCGCTGTTTTGAACAAATCAAAGTTTCACTCGCTGCGATGAAACAGCCTGTGACCCTCGTGGGTGTAGGCATTGGTTATGGCTACGACGATGCAGGCCCGACCCACTATGCGACTGAAGATTTGACTGTCATGCGCTCGCTCGCAGGCATTGAGATCTTCACCCCTTCGGATGATCGCCAAGTGCAAGAAGTGGCCAAGCTCTCCTACTCCAAACCGGCCCTCCGCTACGTTCGATTGGACCGCAAGTTTTTGCCGCATCTCTACGACAATCGCCCGGACTTCAAGATTGAAGACGGCATTGCAGAAACCGTCAAAGGCAAAAAAGCCTGCGTAGTCGCATCGGGCTTCATGGTTCACACCGCTATGAAAGCTCGCGAAGCTCTTGCCTCCCAAGGTATTGATCTCGGCGTGATCGACGTGTTCCGCCTCAAGCCTTTGAACTCAGCACAGCTGGCCCAGCTCGTGAAGCCTTACGACACGCTCTTCACGCTCGAAGAACATTTCTTGAGCGGTGGTTTTGGCAGCGCGATCTTAGAAGGCCTGAGCGACCAACGCGTCCTCAAACCTGTCACCCGCATCGGCGTCGAAGACCATTACTACTTCGACAACGGCGGACGCTCGCATGTGCACAAGCTCTGCGGCATCGACCCAGAGAGCGTGACGCGCAAGATTTCTGAGACCTTGAGATCTCACTAAGCTCAAGGGAGGTACGAAATCCATGACGACTCGGTCGAAGTGGGTTTTTCTTTCCCATAGCCTATCCGCGGATACCCCGGTTTACGGAAACCGGCATCCATTCAAGATCATTGAGTCCAACGAGATCCATGCCGAATGCGCGGCTCGCTCGCAGACTTGGCTGATGAACAATCACACGGGGACCCACGTCGACTTTCCGGCGCATTTTATACCGGAGGGACGGACCTTCTCGGACTACCCGGCCGGGGATTTTGTGTTTGATCGGGTGGCGTTGGTTGCGGCAAAGGTACCGAAAGATCTGTTGATTCAGTTTAAGGATCTGGGGCTTAAGGGTGTGAAGCCCACCACTGAGCTGCTGCTCATCCGCACAGGGTTCGAAAAGAAGCGCCGGCGTGATCCGCAGAAGTACGTGCTCGAGGGACCGGGTATTCATCCCGAGTGCGCACGGGCGTTGATTAAAAAGTTCCCAAAGCTTAGGGCGATTGGCTTTGATTTCATCTCGCTGAATTCTTACACCGCGCGAGAACTTGGACGTGAGGCGCATCGGGTTCTGTTGGGCGCGGGCAAAAAAGCCCCGTGGATCCTCGAGGATCTTTCGCTCGCGACGCTCAAAAGGGCCCCTCAACAGGTTGTCGTGGGTGTACTGCCCGTGAGCAGAGCAGATGGCGCACCGGCAATGATCCTGGCACGAATGTAAGTACGCATTGAATCCGCGCTACCGCCGCAGCCACCTTTGGATAGGCAAGGAATCCTTTAGATTTAAAACCACCCCCTCGACGGAGGCTTGGGCATCAGTCTATCTCCGCTTCGCTTTGTCCCAGCATCGCTGAAGCCCACGCTTTTCGATTTCATTATCAAGAAATACCTTGTCCAGCTCTTGGGAGATCTGATGGAGCATTTTCGCTATATCCTCAAGGTGCTTATCAGAGCCTCCCTCTCGGAAGTACTCAAGCTTCCGAATGATCACATACTCAGGAGGAGCGACCCAAATTTGAGAACCTTCTCCAAGATCCACACGCCTACGATGGTCGAATGCCCACTCATGGAGAGGGTCTTGGGCATCTGGGTATATATCCGCCTTAAAGCCACTTTCGGGATGAATGAGATTGAAATGCCCATGAATCCGCCGGCCACATTCAATCTGGATCACTTCGAAAGGAGGGCAATAAAAAGCATCTTCTGGAAAGAGACCTATGAATTTAGGTATGTCACC
Organism: uncultured Bacteriovoracaceae bacterium; assembly: GCA_964524175.1. Classification (GTDB taxonomy): domain Bacteria; phylum Bdellovibrionota; class UBA1018; order UBA1018; family UBA1018; genus CAZGCK01. The sequence continues at coordinate 19,126 of CAZGCK010000010.1, forward strand.
TTTCGCAAGATGAACCACGACATCGATATCCAAGGTCAATCTCGGCTCGCCATAAAAGATGGAAGCGGTGGATCCAGTAATAAAGTAGGAGATTTGGCCTCTTTCCAACGGTGCAATGAAGAGCTGGAATGTTTTAAGTGCTTCCATACAGGAAAATATCCCTTACAGCTTTTTGTACCCGGGACTCAGTCCACTCAGGATGTTGAGACCGGAGACGTGCTGCTTTCAAAGCCCACGCCGTCTGGCGCAAAGCACATACCTGCTCCCACTTTTGTATGAAACTTTTTTTACGAATACTTTCGCGAAGGACCCATTCAGCTTCTGTCTGTTTCTTTAGGGGGGGCAAGGGATCTCCTCGACAGCATCATCGAAGCAACTCAGCTCTTTTGCGTCCAACTCAAAGCAGATCCAAGTTCAGCCTCCACTGCAGAGGTCCCCTTGCTCACACCTTACTTTTTTTTAGCTCACTGCTTTTCGCCGCGCCAAAGCGAGGCGCGCCAGTCAAGCGCTCGACCAAGAACTGGGTGTAATAGGCCGCGCCCCAGCGAATGATCTGAAGCTTGCGTTCACCACCGATACGGGGCGGCTCATCGCCAGGGATCTCAGCGATCTTATAGCCGTACTTCGCTGCACGTACCGACATGAGAGGTTCCCAGCCGATGCGCGTGAAGAACATCTTCTCGAGATAATCGTATGCGTCTTCGCGATCCATGCCGGTCTCGATGAGCATCGACTTTTTGTAAGCGCGGTACATCACCATCACATCGGTGATGTTGGAACCGAACAAGACGTTAGCGGTCTTGGTGAAGAGCCAGTTCCCGAAGCCTGTGATGATATCGTCATCTGTGCTCTTCGCTCCGTCGAGGTAGCGAGAGACGATGACCATGTCATGGCCTTCTTTCATCTTCTCGATCAGCGGCGGGATGAGCTCAGGGATTGAATTGCCGTCCGGGCTAAATCCGATGATGACATCGCCACGTACGAGCGGAAGCGCTTCAATAAAGCCATGCCTAAGGCCTTTGCGTTTCTGCTGATAAACTTCGTAACCCTGCTCGCGGGACCACTCGACCGTACCGTCGGTCGATCCACCATCGGAGATCAGGATCTGGTCGCACCATTCAGGCTTAATGCGAGGCATAATTGCCTTCATGCCTTCGATTTCGTTCAGCGTCGGGACAAGGAGTGTGACTTTCATGTGTGGAGCGAGACTACAAGCAACGTGAAGAAGTTGTCAATTGCGGGCTTTGAGTTTACAAGAATTGGAACTCCTTCAAAAAGGCTTATTTTATGACCCAACTTAGCCATCCGCTCATGTCCAACAACATCACCCGCTCCGATCTCGACGCGGTGATCGAATTCCTCAAGGGTGAGCCGATCCTCACCCAATCCCGCAAAGTCCGCGAATTCGAGGCAGAATGGTCTAAGTGGCTGGGCGTCAAACACACGGTCTATGTCAACTCCGGCTCCTCAGCCAACTTTGCGACCTTTGCGGCCTTTCGCGAACTCTACGGGACAGGCGAAGTTATCGTCCCTCCCCTCACCTGGGTATCGGACGTCGCTTGTTTGCTTCACCTGGGATTTACGCCCGTCTTCGTCGATATCGACCCCAAGAGCTTGGCTATGAATGAGAAAGCGATCCTCTCCAAGATCACGCCCAAAACCAAAGCCGTCTTCTTGACCCACATCTTAGGCTTCAACGGCCTCACCGAGTCCCTGCTCGGCGCACTCAACAGCCGCAAGATCCCCCTCATCGAAGACGCCTGCGAATCCCACGGTGCGACCCTCAACGGCCGCAAAGTCGGCTCGTTTGGATTGGTCTCGAACTTCTCTTGCTACTACGCCCATCACCTCACCACGATCGAGGGGGGCCTGATTTGCACCGACAATAGCGAGTTTTATGAAGCCTGCCAGATGATCCGTGGCCATGGCATGGTCCGCGAAACGCAGAACCCCGCAACGAAAGATCGCTACAAGAGGGACTTCTCGGACCTCAACCCGGACTTCATCTTCGCGTTCCCGGGCTTTAACTTTAGGAACACCGAAATCGGCGCGGTCATGGGGCTTAACCAACTCCCTCGTCTCGACGAGAACAATAAGAAGCGGACGGTGAACTTTCAACGCTTCTTGGACGGTCTGGACAAAAACCGTTTCCGCACGGACTTCTTGATGGAAGGCTCCTCTAACTACGCCTTCGTACTGGTGATGCGCGAGAAAGACGAAACCCTTCGTGATCGCCTCGAGACCCGCATGCGCGAAGCCGGCGTTGAATTTAGACGCGGCCTAAGCGGTGGCGGCAATCAGACTCGCCAGCCGTATGTGCGCAAGTGGCTGCCTTCGGTGAATCCTACTGATTTCCCGGAGACGGAACATGTGCACTTCTTTGGTTATTATATCGGCAATTACCCGGACCTTTCGCCGAGGATGATCGATGACCTGTGCAAGCTGGTGAATAGCGCCTAGCTTTTCCCTACAGTCCCCTCCCCGGGGGATCTAAATCCGGCCGGCGATTATCTAGCACCAAAATCTGCCCCGCTTGATCCAGGTCCGCGATCTCCTTCGTATAAGGCGTTAAATCGAGGTTCTTAAACATATTGCGAATCTTGATGATCCGATCCTCATCGTGAAAGCCGATAAAAAGTAGGTACCAAATCGTGTGGGCATGAAAGCGCTGAGTGTCCGAGTAAAAATAGTGATTGCGCGTCAACTCCCGCGTCGGATGGTAAGCCATCGCAAAGTGCTTCTCGAGATCCTCAACGATCGCATCTCGCGAAGGAAACACCTTAAAATAAAGCATCGCCGCCACATAGCGCGCGACAATATCCTCATTGGACTTATCCAGGCGCCATGCTGAGTAGATCAGATTCTTGCACAAGGACCGACCCGCAACCGACCACATCTCATCGATCTTAGAGGAGAAAAAATACTGTGGTTGGCCGCTGCGACCGCATGACTCTTGAGCTTTGCGTGTCTTATCGTAATTCTCGAGAGAAACGGTGTGATAGTCTCGTCTGAAGATTACAGCCTGCTGACCTAATCCCACCAGCACCGCAAGCGAAACAAAAGCCGGCACGATTTGAGCCATCATTGCCTGGGTCGAAAGATGAGCGCGGTTGCGATAGGCTTGTATGATACGCAAACTCCCCCAAGTCGCTGCCGGCAAACTCAACGCCCAATAGATATAGCCGGGCCAGCGAGTGACTTCGGCGAACCAATTCAAGCGCCAGTTCAGGTGCTGTCCAAACGCCAAAGCACTCAGCACCGCGCCCAAACCGCCAAAAACCAAGAACGCACGCCGACGGGTGACTTCCTCGTCAGTGCGTCCAAGCGCATGCTGCAAAGCCGTGAAGATCAGAAGCGAAGAAGGAAGAGTAACCGGCATGTAGAAATACTGCACGGTCACTGAATACCCAGTCATCACGTTCGAGAGCGTAGCGATCGCCTGCGCCAGATAGATCGTAAAGGCGAGCTGACCTGAACGAGACTTTAAAAAAGGCACCGTCAACAGCAGGAGAATCGAGTTCGGAACAATGTATTCCCAATGGATGTTTCGATTCCAGAGGACCGGAAGCCGAATCACCATATCCGGCGCAGGAGGCTTGCTAAAGCTCAGCAAAAGCAAGGTCAGCAAGAATAGGATTGCCGGAATCGCAAGCTTCAAAACGCCTTTGTTGCGGGTCTTCAAGGCCCACAGGACTTGAAGTCCGGCGTAGACCAAAAACTCCGTCGCGAACCAGGGATACTTTGACAAAAAGAAACCCACTACCGCTAATGCAATCAGAGGTTTCCATAGCGCGACTTTACGGACCGCCTCTCGGCCTGTCTCGATAGCGTAGATCCCAACCACCAACATGCACAAACTCAAGCCTGGTTGATAGAATCGGGTAAAATTGGTTCCATCCGCACCGATGATACTGCGGGCATTCCCATACCAATGGGCGGGCGAGAAAAAATTCAGCAAGGAAAACTCAGACATCTCACGGATCTTACGGCTGAGCACCACCCAGATCACGCCCACAAGCGCAGCCAAAAAAGCATCCACGAGGCTCAGCGAGCGTTTCTGTCTCCCCTTCGCTACGTCTTCTTCCAGCGCCAGGCGGTTCAGAAGAAAAAATGTTCCAGCCCCCGTAACTGAAGCCAGAAACATAAAACAGACCACCACAATGTCGCCGTAATGGAACCCAAAAACAGGCTCGAGAATCCTAAAGAGAAGCTGGCCCGCCCAAGTCGCATTCAAAAAACTCAGATAGGACGTGTCGTCCTCAAGCGTCTTGAGCAGCGTGCCCACGTATCCCGGCTTGGTATAGGCCCACGCCGAAGCATAGGCCCAGACCAACAGCGACGAGTAACAAATCGCGAAAGTGACGATGATGAACTTTAGGGGCCTCTGCCAAAGAGCGCCTGAACTGCTTCCGACTTTTTCTAAATTCAATGCTCTCTCCAAAATCTAAGCGTTTTTAGGCCTGACTTGCGCGGCTAGGTGATCTGGCAAGAAAAACTGGTCCAGCAAATCCACCATCGAATGAACGGCAAAGATGTGGGTTTCTTGAATACGACTGGCGTTTGTCCCCAGGCGAGCGCTCAAGAATACATCGGAAAGCGCCTTGAGCTTGCCACCTGCTCCACCGGTGAGCCCGATAATCTGGCAGCCGATCGAGCGCGCGGCCTCGACTGCCAGAATAACGTTAGCACTATTGCCCGAAGTCGAAATCGCGATCACAACGTCGCCTTTGCGAGCCAATGCTTGCACCGGCTTTAGAAAGACTTGGTCGTAGCCGTAGTCGTTGCCAATAGCCGTCAGGCTGGAGGTATCGGTCGTCAATGCGATAGCGGGCAAAGGCGGCCGCTCGACGAGCATGCGCCCCACCATTTCAGCGGCCATATGCTGGGCATCCGCTGCGGATCCACCATTGCCCAAAATGAGAACTTTGCCGCCTTCGCGGATGCAAGCCCCCAAAGTGCGAGCGGCTTGAATGAGATTTTCACCAAATTCTTCGACAAACGCTTGGCGGATCCGAAGAGACTCGTCCGCCGTTTTCATCAAATAGTCGCGAGGATTCAAAGTTGCGATCTCCTTAAGATGTCTTGAAGTCCTTGAGGTATTACAAAAATCTGGGAAAATTGCACTCTCCTTTGATCTTTGGAGCGCCACGTCACCCTGCGCCGCATCTCACCCAATTGCTTCTGAAGTTGACATCTCTTTGGCTCGCATGTTCAACTCCGCGGTAATTATGAAAAGAGCGCTGATTACCGGTATTACCGGCCAAGACGGGTCCTATCTCGCCGAACTCCTCCTTTCCAAGGGCTACGAAGTTCACGGCATGATTCGAGGGTCGAGCTCATTCAACACCGATCGCATCGATCACATCTACCAAGACCCGCATTACAAAGACGCCAAGCTGCGCCTGCATTACGGCGATTTGTCCGACTCAAGCGGCATCAACCACCTCCTGCGCACGATCAAGCCTCAAGAAATCTATCACCTCGGCGCGCAGTCTCACGTTCGCGTGAGCTTTGACGTTCCTGAGTACACGGCTGACGTGACCGGAACCGGCACCCTTCGCTTGCTCGAAGCCATTCGCGACTCGGGCCTCGACTGCAAATTCTATCAAGCATCGAGCTCGGAAATGTACGGCAAAGTGCTCGAAGTCCCTCAGAAAGAAACCACGCCCTTCTATCCTCGCAGTCCCTATGGCTGCGCCAAAGTCTACGGCTTCTGGATTACCGTGAACTATCGTGAAGCTTATGGCCTGCACGCCAGCAACGGGATTTTGTTCAACCACGAATCCCCTCGCCGCGGCGAAACCTTCGTGACCCGCAAGATTACTCGCGCGCTGGCAAAGATTCTCGCCGACAAGCAAAAAGACCTATTCTTGGGCAACCTCGACTCTAAGCGCGACTGGGGTTACGCAAAGGATTATGTTGAAGCGATGTGGATGATGCTTCAAGCCCCCGAAGGCGACGACTACGTCGTTGCAACCGGGGAGACACACTCGATCCGCGAATTCTTGGACTTGTCGTTCGGGATGGTCGGACGCGACTGGAAAGAACACGTCAAAATTGATCCCAAATACTATCGCCCTACCGAAGTTGACCTGCTCATCGGCGACCCAGCGAAAGCAAAAGAAAAGCTCGGCTGGAAACCTCGCACCACTTTCAAGCAATTGGTTGAGCTGATGGTTCGCGAAGACCTCAAACTTGAGGGTCTCGACCCAGAGAAATGGGTCAAGTAGAGCGAATGGCAACCTCGAAAGTCCTGGTTTTCACCGCGACCTATAACGAGAAAGACAACGCCGCGAACTTCTGCCCAGAGGTCCTAGGACTGCCAGGTCAGTACGATCTGCTCATCGTCGACGACAACTCGCCCGATGGAACCGGCAAGATCTTGGACGCATATGCCGCCCAAAACCCACGATTCAAGGTGATTCACCGGGCGGGAAAACTGGGCTTAGGATCGGCACACAAGCTGGCCCTCGCATACGCGCAGGAGCAGGGTTACGAAGTCCTCGTCACTATGGATGCGGACTACTCGCATCAACCCTCTGATATCCCACGACTCATCTCGGAGCTCGGCTCCGACGCAGACTTCGTGATCGGCTCTCGTTATGCTCCCGGTGGCAAATGTGACTACATTGGATATCGAAGATTTGTGAGCATCTGCGCGAACTTTGCGAGTCGCGCCTTGTTGGGCGTGCCCCTCACGGAGTACACCACTTCTTTTCGAGCTTTTCGAGTCGCGACGCTGAAGAGACTCGACATGACTCAAGTAAAATCTCAGGGCTACTCATTCTTTTTAGAAAGCACCTTTAGAGCTCATCAATCAGGCTTCAAGCTTCGCGAGATCCCAATTCACTTTAAGGACCGCTTTCACGGAGAATCGAAGATTCCTCAAAATGAAATTTTTCGAGGCGCAAGTAAGCTCATGAGCCTCTTTGCCTCGCGAATCCGCGAAGGGATAACCGGTGGCAAGCGCCCGTCACCCCACATTTCAGCCTCAAATAAATCCTCATGAAACGCGCACTCATCACAGGAATCAACGGTCAAGACGGCTCCTATCTCGCAGAGCTTCTGCTCGAAAAAGGATACGAAGTTCACGGACTCGTCCGCACCTCGGCAACCGAGAGCCTCGACTCCAAAATCAGCCGAGTCGCTCACATCAAAGACCGAATCCATCTGCATCGCGGATCCCTTGAGAATCATCTGCAGCTCTACAAGATGATCCAAGCCATCGTGCCCGACGAGTGCTACCACTTGGCTGCATCGAGCTTTGTCAGCTACTCGTTTGATGACGAATCCTCGATCCTCACCACCAACTTTAATGCGACCCATCAGCTTCTCGCCACCCTTAAAGAATGTGCACCCAAGTGCCGCTTCTATTTCGCGGGTTCAAGCGAGATGTTTGGCGACGCTCCATCGGGACCCCAGAACGAGAACACGCCCTTTAATCCTCGCTCGATCTACGGGATCGCAAAGCTCGCAAGCTACCATCTGACTCGCAATTACCGCGACAAATACGGCACTTTTGTTTGTACGGGGATTCTGTTTAATCACGAATCGCCACGAAGAGGCCACGCTTTTGTCACTCGCAAAATCACTCGCGCTGCCGCTCAGATCAAGCTCGGAATGGCTTCAACCCTACCTCTTGGCAATCTCGACGCTGTTCGCGACTGGGGCTACGCACCTGATTATGTGCGAGCGATGTGGCTCATGCTCCAGCAAGATACCTGCGAAGATTACGTGATTGCAACGGGCGTAACTCATTCGGTACGTGATTTTGTCAGGCTCGCCTTTGAAGCCGTGGACCTCGACTATAGCAAGTACGTCGAGTTTGATCAGCGCTTCTTCAGAGCAGGCGAAAAAGTCCCCCTATGCGGCAACAGCGCCAAGGCGCAGACCAAGCTCGGATGGAAGAGCACGAAGAAGCTGAGCGAGATCATCCAAGAGATGGTTACTAGCGACCTCCATGAATTACGAAAGGGCGGTCCGACCGCTTGAAATCAATGAGAAATCCAAAATCTGTTCTAGTCACCGGCGGCGCGGGCTTTATTGGCAGCTCTTTTGTCGAGAAGCTCGTCAATGAGGGGCGTGAGGTCATTGTCCTGGATGTCCTGACCTACGCCGGCCACCCAGAGAATCTCGGACACATCTCGCAATCGGGCCCAGGACGTTTTGAACTGGTGCGCGGGGACATCTGCGACGGACCTCGAGTGGCGGAGTTGTTTAAGCGTTATCAGTTCGACGCAGTCGTGAACTTCGCGGCCGAGAGCCATGTGGATCGATCCATCAGTGCGCCCTCGCATTTTGTCGAAACCAATATTCGCGGCACGTTCAATCTGCTCAATGTCGCGCTCGAGTATTATAAGGGTTTAGCGGAGTCTAAGAAGCGAGATTTCGTCTACGTGCAGATCTCCACCGACGAAGTCTATGGATCCCTTGGGCCGACGGGCAAGTTCAGCGAGAAGTCACCTTACGAGCCAAACTCTCCTTACTCAGCCTCCAAGGCCGCGGCCGATCACATTGTGCGCGCCTGGCACCACACCTACGGGCTGCCGACGGTCACCACCCATTGCTCAAACAATTATGGTCCTAGGCAGTTTCCTGAAAAACTCATCCCGCACATGATCGCTTGCGCAGTGGCCGGCAAACCCTTGCCTGTCTATGGCGATGGCGGCAATGTCCGCGACTGGATCCACGTCGAGGATCACTGCGAAGGCATCCGTCTCGCCATGGAACGCGGCCAGGCAGGCGCCACCTACTGCTTTGGGGGTGAATCCGAGCGCGGCAATCTGCATGTTGTCCGGCGCATTTGTCGCGAGCTCGATGAGCTTAAGCCTCGCGCCGACGGCAAGCCTCACGAGAGCGGCATCCAGTTTGTCACGGACCGCCTGGGCCACGACCGCCGTTACGCCATCGATGACACTCTTGCCAAGGAAGAGCTCGGGTTTAAGCGCAAATACGCCGATTTTGAGCATGGTTTGGCCGAAACCGTGCGCTGGTACCTTGCTAACTCGGCCTGGAGCGCCGCCGTCATGGCGAGCAAGAACACCCAGAAAGCGGGAAGCTAAATGCGTGGGATCATCCTAGCCGGCGGCAGCGGCACTCGACTTTATCCGCTCACTCTCGCCATGAGCAAGCAACTGCTCCCCGTCTACGACAAACCCACGATTTACTACCCACTCTCGACCCTGCTCCTCATGGGGATCCGAGAAGTCCTGATCATCAGCACGCCCCGAGACACACCCGTGATCGAGAGCCTGCTTGGAGACGGGAGCAAGCTTGGCATCCATATCGAATACAAGGTTCAAGCCAAGCCGGCCGGCATCGCACAGGCGTTTTTGATCGGCGAGGAATTCATCAAGAACGAACCTGTTTGCCTTATTTTAGGCGACAATATTTTCTACGGAAATGAGCTCGTGCAAATGCTCAATCGCAGCGTGAAGCTCACTGAGGGAGCACACGTCTACGCTTACCATGTGCAAGACCCTGAGCGGTACGGCGTGGTCGAGTTCGACGACAAGTACCGCGCACTGAGCATTGAAGAAAAACCCAAGAATCCAAGGTCCCACTGGGCTGTCACGGGACTTTATTTTTACGATCAAGAAGTGGTCAACATCACTCGTAACCTCAAGCCCTCGGCTCGTGGGGAGCTCGAGATCACTGACGTCAACGTTGAGTACATGAAGCGCGGCAGCTTGCACGTGAATCCTATGGGCCGAGGGGTGGCGTGGCTCGACAGCGGCACGTACGACTCTCTGCTTCAGGCTTCGGTTTTCGTGCAAACGCTCGAATCGCGGCAAGGACTCAAAGTCGCGTGCATCGAGGAGATCGCGTACAGCAAAGGATTTATCAACGACGCACAACTCGAGCGCCTGGCTGCCGAGCATTCGGCAAGCCCTTATGGCGCCTACTTAAAACGCGTTTTGAAGGGACTCCTCTGATGACAAATAAGCTCTCCTGCGTGATCCCGGTCTACAACGAAGAACGCCAGCTAGCCTCTGTCATCGAGATGCTGATGAAAACCCAGTATCCTGTCGATCGCGAATGGATCTTTGTCGATGACTGTTCGACGGATCGAAGCTTGGCGATCTTAAAAGAGCTCCAGCCCAAGTATGGATTTAAGCTATTTGAGCAAAAACCCAACCAGGGCAAAGGCGCAGCCGTGATTCGTGGATTCAAGGAAGCCACCGGTGACCTGATCATGATTCAAGACGCCGATTTCGAATACGACCCATCGGATGTGCCTTTGCTTCTTGAGCCCCTGATCAGCGGCAAAGCCGACGTTGTTTACGGGAGCCGCTTCAAGAAAAGCGCCGCTCAAGTGCATCGCACTTATCACTACTTTGTGAACCGCTTTCTTACGGTGGTGAGCAATCTGATGTCGGGCATCTATCTGACCGACATGGAGACTTGCTATAAAATCTTCCGCGCTGATTTGCTTAAGGCCATGGTGCTCAAGTCCAACCGATTTGGGATTGAAGTCGAGCTCACCGCCTACGTCGCTAAAGTAAGAGCGCGGATTTATGAATTGCCGATTTCTTACTTTCCACGTACGCGGCTCCAGGGAAAAAAGATCAGTTGGAAGGACGGCGTCGCTGCGCTCATCCATTTGCTCCGATTCAATTGGATGACTTCGACAGAAGAGGCATTCAAGAATCTTCCGGCGAGGTATTCAAAAGATTGAATCCGGCCGCAACCGGATCAATTGGCAACTTTGCGATAGTGGCAAGCAATCGGGTGCTGGTGCCGGGTACGTTCACCCACACCACCCAATGAGTGAGCCATCCTGTGCTCAACGCCTTCAGAGCTCTCAAAAGTCAGCGTGAGTTGCTGACCATCCGCACTGAGTTCGTAGCGAGCTGATTTCTTGCGAATGATGACATCGTCATCATGAAATGGGCTGTCGCTGAACTTCACGTTTGAATCCAAGACTTCGATCACGGGAGGATTGTTCCCAAACTCGATGCGCCTCTTCCACCCTAGGTAATAGGGATCCTTAAAAAAGTTCGAATCGATCTCATCGTTCTTCGAATCATCCACGACGACGTAATACAGAAAGTCTTGCCCGCCACGCTGACGAAACTCCGCAGTCAATCGCAGCTTGCGCACCGGACATTGGCTTTCAGGCAATTCTTCATAGGTGCCGCTCAAAGCAACCATCGCCTGTTGAACCGTCATTGAAGCAGCCGCGAGGGCAGGTTCAGTTGCCCAAGCAGAAACTGAGGAAACGATCTGAAGGACGGCCAGACCACTGAAAACGAAGTATGGGATGCGCATGAATCACCTCTTTTAAAGTTGACCAGCGTACTAATACTAAAATCCGATCAAATCAATCAATAACCACAAACCGCACGTCACGTCGGCCCTCAAGGTAAATCATTGTTATTTAAATACTAAATCCATGAGGCGCCTCAACGGCACTGCCCTGGATACCTCAGCACTCGAGTAAACCTGGGTTCATCCCCAAATTGATAGGGACTCACCGCTATGCGAGCCTCCTCAACTGCTGGCCCCAGCTGAGCCTCAAACTGAGCCCGGCACCCCGTCCGCTCCCAACCCGCCCAAAGATCCGGATACACCAGCACGGCCGCATGACGAGGGTTCTCGCTCAAGTAGCTGCAGAACCCTTTCCAATCATCCTCAGTAAAACATCGCTGCTGATGCCACGACGTAAACCAAGAACTAAAGGGTTGGGCACGATAGACATCGCATTGAGAGTCTTTGAGCCTCGCTGCATAAATTCCGTAAACTCGCTTGTCGTGCCATTGCCTTAAGCAGTGCCCCACTGTCGTAGCTGGATAGCCAGGACAAGTCAGCCAAGTGCACACAGCGTTGCCGCCAGCCATGCAGAACGGAAGGTCCAAGACGGTGTCACCAGGAGATTCTTTGACGTTGTGGAGAAGCCGAAGCATCTCGGGCTCGACAGCAGGAAGCAGGGTGGTCTTCGCACCCAAGTGCTCAAGCTCGGCTCCGCTCGAAATCGCGAAAAGCGCGGCCCACACGTAGAATTTGCGATCTTTGCGCGCAAAGCCTTCTTTAAGCCATTTCGAAAGCTCTGGCCAGCAAAGTGCGACGATCACCCCTAAAAGGGGCGGAATGAATAGTGCCATTCTCCCTGCGACTCTAAAAAACTTGAGAAACGGCACGACCAGACAGAGCAGGTCTTGAAAGTAAGTCGGCTCAAAGGTCATGTACCAAAGCGCACCAGCCAAAAAAACCACAAAGGGCCACGCGGTCTGCAAGCCCTGGCCTCCGAACTTCTTGCGCACTTGCCTGAGCCCCAAGAGGGCTGGGATCCAAAGCAGCCATCCCACGGTTGCTGCTGTCTCAGGATGATTCACGGGATACATCTTCCACGGAAGCCCAGTCACCCGATTGAAGAGGTTCGTAAAGTGATCCCACCAAAGCGGCCGAGGCACGTACTGAAGCGGCGTAAACCACCCCATCCCCTGGTCTACGGCGCCGAAGCCGCGCGCTTCTTTTAACAGCGGCCAGTACCAACGAAGATCATTGAGTAGCATTGCGAGCCCAAGAACCGCTGGCACGGCAGCTTGGCTTAAATGCCCCTCGATCTGAGTTTGGATTCCCTGCTTGCGCCGCTTATGCGCGAACCAAAGCATGCAAGCGCGTACGAGCACGAACTCGAGAATGAGGGGCCCCCAATAATAACCTGCCGTCTCGAGCATCGCGACGAGCAAGAACAGTCGCCAAAAATCTAAGCTCCAAGACCATCTGCGCTCTCGCCAAAAACGCTGCCACACCCATGCATCGAAGAAAAAGCTCAGGTACATCCAATGCGCAATCATGTGCTCGAAGTGGTGCCAAGTCTTGTAGTGCCTGGGCACATTGAAGAGCACGAACACGAGCGCGATCGACCACGCGACGGGCACTGAGAGCTTCATCCGCCGTAGGATCCAGCCTACTCCTAAAAACGTGAACGTGAGCGAAACCCCATAGAGGGCCCAGTAGAACGGAAAATCTCGGTTCCACTTCCAAAACACCGAACCGAGCCATGCCGTCTCCACTCCCCAAGCCATGAACGGGAGCGAAAGCCCATGAGGCGCCATCACGGAGCTGGAAAAAAACTGCGGCGACCCGGTCTGCGCGATGCCTTCGGCAGCCATTTGGCGAGTCATCTCGAGATGGCACCAATCTTCGATGTACCCGCGCCCAAACCCGAGCGGATGCACCGAATACCAATAGGCGAGGACTAAGGTGAGCCCGAAGAAAACCCAAAACATCTGACTGCGAAACCAGGTGCGCGTCATCCGCTCAGTTTTTGGCTAAAATGAAAAAGCTATTCAACCCAAGCTGAAATCTCGAGTACTTCTCAAGCTTCCAGCCCCCATGCGCGACAGTTTCTGCCAGATGCGCGCGGTCATAGTAAATCTTGTGGTCACGGATCTGCGACTCGTCGATCAGCTTGAGCTTGTAGCTGAGAAACTCAAGCACGGGCTTCGAAGGGGGCGTCGGCACCGTGCCGCAGATCCAAGCATCCTGCGTCGTGATCTTGCTCAACGCCTTCAGCACGCCCACAAACTCGCCCTTCTCGAGGTGCTCGAAACAAGCGAGTGCAATGACTCGGTCAAACGGGGGGGTGCTGGCAAAACTCTCGATCGAACCTGCGACTTGAATCCCGTCCATCTTCTCGAGCGGCCTACCCAAGAAACAGGAGTCGACTCCCGAGCGCTGGGCCGCTACCCCCTCAAGGGCTCGCAGCGTCTTGAGGGTGCGTCCACACCCAAAGTCCAAAACGTTGCGGCCTACGACGTGGGGCTTCACCTTGAGAGTCCTCAGATGGGTGAGCAGGCCTTCAAGTGGTGCAGACTGCGTCGTCTGTTTGGCTTCGGGCTGAGGGGTGGTCAAGGATTGATCCATCGCAGAACTTTAGGGGATTCGGCCATTTTACGCAAGATCCAGTACAGGGCGATTCCGAGGACCACGCTATAGAGAGTGGCTAGAATAAACAGGTCGGGCCGCGGCGCCGGAATGAAGGTCCTGAGGTAGCGAAACGTGTTGGGCCAAATCATTTTCTCCATGCACTCATAATACTGAGCGGTGCTGCTTTGAACGGCAACCCCCTCACAGCCGGGCGCATCGATGACCCAGCCAATATAGGGACGAAACACGACAACCCGAAAGTTGGGAAAAGTCAGAATCCCAACCATCACCGCACTCAGCCCAGATGCTACGGAACTCCGCCCAATCCTGCTTAAAGTCGACCCAATCTCGGGGGCGTAGTCATAGAGAAGAATCAACAAACAGGGAGGAAGCCAGGGCAACAGCAGTCTAGGCCCCCAAGCCATCCATCCAAATGGAGCGTACCATTTTGAAAATCCCAGGGTCACGACCCCCCAGATCAATGCGACGCCGACTCCAGTCGCTCCGCGTCTCATAGGAGCCCCATCTTTGAGGAGTTTTACCAGAATCAAAGGCATCAAACCGATCAGCGCGGGCCAACCCAATAGAGCTCCGACAGAGGGAGAAAACCAAATTCCTAAAAAGAAGCTGAGTTGGTGATGCCAATCCTGAACGATAAAAAACGGCGAAAAGTACTGCTGGTTAAAAGGACTCTTAAATCTAAAATAATTGAAAGCGATAGCCAAGAAGATGGATCCCGCCGCGCTTCCAACCAGTGGCAGCATCTCGCGCCGCCAATCAACACCGCTTCTCTTTGCGGTGGCCCGAGCCAAAAAAGACAAAGCGGCGAGCAATAACAAAAAAGGGGCAGCCACTTCTTTCGCTAAGCTTGCGACAAACAAAAGCAGCGCATTGCGCTTGCGACTCGAACCCTCTAAGCAAGATGCGACCAGCGCAAGTCCCATCGTCGATGCTGGCAACTCCGTGAACGTCGAGTGCGAGTAGCAAAGATGAAAGCCGCTGAGATAAATCACAAGGCCAAGCTTTGCGATGAGCTCATCTCTGCGCGCCAAGATCCGATACAAAATCGCCAACGACGCGAAAAAGCAAATGAGGCTGAAGTAAGCAAACAGGTGCAGCACGGCCCTTTCGCCCAAGCCCAGCGCCCCAAGCACCATTGCAGGCGCCATATAAAAAAGAGGAAACAACCCCATGCTCTCGCAACCAGGGTAAGTCCCCTGCTTGAGGCAAGCGAGCCCGTTATAAGCTCCGTACACGAGCGCAGTAGTGTCGCCCTCGATGCGAGGACGAAAAATCAAATGCAACAAGAGGCCCGAAAGGAGCACTCCTCCCGCTGCAAGCAACAATTTACGGGCTTTTCCAAAGTCCCCGAGTATCATTAGGTCTCTATTGGATACCCAATGAACCAGGCAAGATCAACTCGATGGATCGAGATCCTCCTCGGCGCACTACCGCTCATGATTGCTTGCGCGATTTGGTTCACGCCGCTGTCCTTCGTCCCAGTTCCCTGGCCCGACGACTCAGCGTTCTACTTTGTGGGCCGTGATTTTTTTAGATGGCCTCCACGTTGGGTCATGTTGCCCCAAGCGCCGTTCGAGCCGTCCTATCGAATTTACTACCCAATCCTCATGGGGCTGGGTCGGTTTTTGGGCATCGATGGGAGTTTCGCCATCAAGTTCTGGCCCCTCTCCGCGTTTGGGCTCACAGGGAGTTGGCTCGCGATTCGACTCTTTCGTGCAGGCCTTCCCGGTTTGCTTTGTGCGCTCGCATCGATTTGCTTAATGCTCGATCCTGGCGCGCGCTGGGGTGCAGTGATTGTGAGGCCTGAGTCGCTGATTGGATTGATTGGCATCGTTTTAGTGCTCGATATCGCGCTAGGTACGAGCGAACGATTCAAGCCCCGGGGGCTTTGGGACCCCATCGCGGCTTGCTTAGCGCTCGGCGCATACGCGCACTTCAACGCGGTTCACCTACTCTTTGCGGTTGTTGCCGCATTGTTTTTTAGTCCCCGACGCATCGTAGCGATCGCTTTACGTACCGCACTTTACCTCACGCCCTGGGTCCTCACAGTCTTGTGGCACTTCGATCTTTTTGTTCGCCAGTTTCGAACGCAATGGACGCGACTCGCGGTGGGCAATAGCTGGCTCGACACAGTCGAAAACGCGATCAAAGGCATCTACCAGGAAATGGGAAGTCCTGATAACTGGCCCAAATTTCTATACGGCGCTCCTTCTGAAGCGATTTGGCTATGGATACTCGCGGCTGGAGTCGTCCTGATCGCTGGCCTTTTGCATGCCGCCCGCAAAAAATCTCAGCCTGCACCCGAAAGCCCATTGGGCACCTTACTTCCTGCTGCGGGTTGGGTTTTAGGCTCCGTCTGGCTCTGGGAAAGCAAACCCGAAGTTTGGTTCACCTATTACATCCATGTGACTGTTTGGGTCTTTGCGGGACTTTCGCTACTTGTACTGTACCGTGCGCGCGCTCATCTCGCCGCAAAAGCCTGTTTAGCAGCAGCGGTGGCAAGTCTCTTGTACCTTACTGTCTCATTTGGATACATCGACGTCATCCAGGCCAGAAACCTTTACCAAGCACCTAGCTGGCGATGGTCGGTCTACCATGACTTCGTCAACTGCGTGGACCAGGAGCTTGCCGCACTTGAAGCTCGCTTAGGCTATCCCAAGCCCTTCAGGGTTTGGTGCCCCACTTTTCCCGACATCACTATCGAACTTGCCCGCAAACACCCCGACTGGGAGCTCACGCGCACAAATGATTTTCACGAAAGAAAAGCGCTAGCGCTCCAACACGGTCGCGATGTCGAAGCAGTCGTTGTCACCGAGTCGATCAATTGGAGCAGCGGCAATTTGCAAGGTCGCGCTGAGGATTTTCCTCATGTGCAATCCACGTGGATGCTTTGGCGCGACTACTTTCTGAATGAGCTCTGGCGTGAACCCGGCTGGAAGCCTCGCCGCATGATCTGCCAGCGAGAGCGCTGGCAAGCATTTATTTTCGAGAATTAACGCCCATCCTCAGCTAGGATAACGATCAAGGACTCACATCTGTGAAACACATTTTTATCGTTACGCCCTGCTACAACGAAGAAGGTAACGTCCCACTGCTCTATGAGCAGGTCAGAGCCGTCATGGAGCGTTACGCGGGCAAGTATACCTACTCGCACCTCTTTCTCGACAACTGCTCAAAAGACCGTACAGCGTCGGTTCTCCGAGAGATGGCTAAGGCCGATCGCAACGTCAAAGTAATCCTCAATCAAGGCAATTTTGGCCACATCCGCTCGCCCTTTCATGGACTGCTGCAGTCCGAAGGAGATGCGACGATTCTCATGGCCGCGGACCTTCAAGATCCGCCAGAGACTCTGCCTGAATTCATCAAGAAGTGGGAAGAAGGCTACCCCGTTGTCATGGCTGTCAAGACGGAGTCCGAAGAATCTGCTGCGATGTTCGCGATCCGAACTGCGTACTATAATTTTATCAATCGTCTCTCCACTATTGCGCTCACCAAAAACACCACGGGTTTTGGCCTCTATGACCGCAAAGTGATCGAACAGCTCAAGCTGGTAAAAGACCCTTATCCCTACTTTCGTGGCCTGATCTCTGAACTAGGGTTTCAGCCTGCGACGGTTCCTTTTAAGCAGCCACTGAGAAGACGAGGCATCACAAGCAACAACTTTTACTCGCTCTACGACATGGCGATGCTCGGGATCACCAATCACTCCAAAGTCCCGCTTCGGGTTGCCACCATGCTTGGTTTTTTTATGTCCGCGATGAGCTTCTTAGTCGCGTTTGGCTACTTGGTCGCCAAACTCATCTGGTGGGATGAGTTCATTCTCGGAACTGCGCCTATGATCATCGGGCTCTTTTTCTTCATTTCGATTCAACTCTTCTTCTTGGGATTGATCGGCGAGTACATCGGCTCAATCCACACTCAGGTACTCAATCGCCCGCTTGTGGTCGAACGCGAACGAATCAACTTTTAGTCCTTGATTCAGGGGATTGAGGCATGTTGAATACAGGGCCTATGTCATCCTCCGTCGA
>CAZGCK010000010.1:37059-45858 GCA_964524175.1 uncultured Bacteriovoracaceae bacterium
GCGAGAAGCCGAATTCTCGAGCTTTCCCGCGAATTTTTCACTCTGACTCATGCTCCCAAGCCATTCATCCCGGGAGAAACCTATATCCCTGTCACCGTCAAGGTCATGGATGCGGAAGACATGGCTCACCTAGTCGATGCCTCACTGGACCTTTGGCTCACGGCAGGCCGCTTTTCGAGAGAGTTTGAAGCCAAGATCCCGCAGTTCTTTAATCGCAAAACAAGCGGACTGCTCGTGAACAGCGGCTCCAGCGCCAATCTCGTCGCAATCAGTAGCCTGGGCGCTCCGATGATGCGGGATCTCAAACTCAAGCCTCTCGAACGAGGCGACGAGGTCATCACTGCTGCGGCCGGATTCCCCACCACAGTAAACCCCATTGTTCAAAACGGATGGATTCCTGTTTTTATCGACGTTGACCCAAAAACTCTCAACGCCACCCCAGAAGCCATCATGGCTGCACGTACCCCTAAGACGCGCGCCGTCGTTCTCGCGCACACTCTAGGAAACTGCTATCGCTCGGACATCGTCGCCGATTGGTGCAAGAAGGAAGGCCTCTACCTCGTCGAAGACTGTTGCGACGCACTAGGTGCCAAAGTGCAAGGCAACCCCGTGGGCTCTTATGGCGACTTCGCCACTTTGAGTTTCTATCCTGCCCACCACATCACCATGGGTGAAGGCGGCGCAGTCATTCCCAAAGATGGACGCCTCAAACGCGTCGCCGAGAGCATGCGCGACTGGGGCCGCGATTGCTGGTGCGAACCCGGAAAAGACAACACCTGCAACAAACGCTACGGCTGGACCCTGGGCGATCTACCCTGCGGCTACGACCACAAGTACACGTACTCCAACATCGGCTACAACTTAAAGGTCACCGACATGCAGGCGGCCGTCGGTCTCTCGCAGCTCAACAAGGTCGAGAAGTACGTTGCCGCCCGACGCGCGAACTGGAAAAAACTTTACGACGGCATCAAGAGCTCGCCCATCTTGCGCGAGCACTTCTCTCCCATCGAAGCCACCGAAGGCACGGAACCAAGCTGGTTCGGTTTCCCGCTGCATTGCTCGCCCAAGCTCAACCGCGAGAAAGTCGTCGCATTCCTTGAAGCGCACAAGGTGGGCACTCGGCTCGTCTTCGCCGGCAACCTCACTCGGCAACCCGCTTACAAAGGCGTCGAGTACAGAGTTCACGGAGACCTGACTCACACCGATCACGTCATGAGCCGCAGTTTCTGGATCGGCGTCCATCCGGCGCTCGATGATCAGAAAATCGGCTACATGCTCGAGCAGCTCGAGGCAGCCATCAAAGTATGCTGAAAGAGTGGGCTCAAAACCGTCGCTGGTTTTTCCCACTCCTAGGCCTCCTCATCGTCATCGCTTACTGGTTTTCAGTGCGCCCCCAAACCATGGGCCGCACCTACACTGAAGACTGGTGCCACGCCGAGATGACTCGCCAGATGATGGCCGAGAGTCTGACGCAAAAGGGCAGACCTACCTTTCACACGGATAAATACGGTGCGCCCAATGGCGAGTCGGTTGCCTACATGTCATGGGGCATCGAGCACTCTGGCCTGGGGGCATTGGTTTTTCTTATCACCCGGGATTTTCCGTTCTCGTGGGCACACTTTGGCTTGTCGCTGCTGATCGCTTACTTGGGCGTAGCGATCATTCTCCGCCGAATGAAGCTATCTCCTGCCGCTGCGTGGTTACTCTCCGCTTTAGTGGTGACCTTTCACGTTCCTCGTCACTTCAAGATCTGGCACCACTATGAACACCTCATCCAGCACTGGATGTATCTGAGCCTCTTCTTTGACGCCTGGATTTGGCAACGCTTCATGCGTGAAAAGCGCTGGTCACTGCACCTCGAGGCATGGCGCGGCTTTTTCCTGATCACGATGCTCACCACAGCGGGCTATTTTTGGGGCCCGCTCATCATGGAATGGACCATTGTCCGCGCATTGATGATCAGCATCGTTCTTTTCAACCGCTTCAAGAAAAGAGACCTCCTGCTCACGGTAGAAACAAACTATCGAGGCATCATCGCACCAGCTCTTCTCGGCGCCCTCTGGCTCTCCATCGAAATCCCTTGGTTTCTGGAGTTAAAAAAAGAAGCAGACCAACTTGGCCACGTCGATCAGGGCCTAGGTTGGTTCACGCCGATTCAACATTACCTGCGGCCTTTATGGGCAAATTCTGTCTACGAGGTCTTTAGGCGGGGAATGAATCTGCGATGGCAGATGCCTGCAATTCAGTACTCCTCCGAGACCTTGGTATCCGTAGGCTGGTTTTATTGGATCCCAATGATCCTTGCCGTACGTGCCGCAGGCCAGAAAACGCGGCGCCTAGGACTTAAGCTCATTGCCCCTTTCGCCCTGCTGCTCATCATTGGCATCCTCTATGGATGCGTTGAGCCGCCCATTCTTCAAGAGTTTCTGCGAGCGTATGTGCCCTTCATGGCATTCTTCCGCGTCGCCAGCCGCTGGGGACTCTTCATGCCCCAGCTCATCGTCATCATGATGGTGCTGTGCTGGCCCGAGTTTCAAGCTTGGGCCAAGGAGGTCTGGGCTCGGCGCACTCCTCGGACGTTCAAATGGATCGCGCTTTTTATCACTCTGACCGTCCTCGAATTTTCTGTCATGCTCACGCCGGTGTCCACGCTGCCAGACATGCCTGCGCAAACGGTGCAGCTCCTTGAGGACATCCACAAGGCGCCGGGTACATCGGTGCTTGATTTGCCGTTTTGTCACGCTGGGGGCAACAATATGTGCACCGAACAGCAGTGCCCTAACTACCCGACGTCCACCGTGGGTGGATGCCTGCGCTTGTGGCACGACAAGAGTGTCTACGGCATCTATCAATCGCGGTTGGTTTGGGGACATTGCGATGCCTACAATCGAGCGCCCTATTTGGGGTGGTTCGATGCATGGAGGGAGCAGCGCTGCTTCAGCAACCAAGACTGGAAAGACTTTTGCCAACACCTCGATCAACATCCGGAGCTCTCGGCGGTGCTGGTTTACCCGGATATCTGGGTAGGTGCGGGCACGCCAGAGTGTTTAGCGCAGTTTGAAGCTCACCTTGGCCAACCCATGGCCCAAGGGCTTTTTACGATGGATGCGGTTCGCGGCAATCAAGTACCGAGGCAAGGGCGATTGATGCGATATGGGACGAAGTGCCTGAAATAAGCTGCAACTCGCTCCGTATTGGAAGCAAACCGCCTCAACTCTCAGTTATCCACCTGAAAAATTAACGGACTTTGCAAAGCACCGTTCAGCTGACGTGGATTGGTGGCGCTCTGCGGGACCACTGCGTTTACGGTGATTTGATAAGTGCCTAGTTCAAAATTAAAATCGAACACACTCAGGGTCGACGGACCGCCGACGAGCGCCCTACAATCCACAAAGGAGGGCGAAGTCACTACGCTAGCCACCGACTGCCCAGGCAGAGTCAAAGACACCGACCAACTGCATTGTGCCGTAGGATACACTTGATTAACCGGAACATAGCTTAAAGAGCCCATATCCCAAACCTTAGGCTGAAACCCGTGGATCTCGTTGGGACGAATCAACACAGGCCCCTCTAAGTTAAGGAAAAAATCAGGAGCCGCACCTGTCACCAGGACATCGCAGACCTGATCCGTTGAAGCCATGTCGACCACTGCCGTTAAACTGGACGAACCATCCACCCCACGACACGCACCACTCCAGCGCTGGACTTGTGACCCCACCGGAAGGACCGCCGTAAGTCGAACCTGCCCCGGAGCGAACTCTGCTGAGCAAGCGGCACCGCCACCATGGCTCCCTGTTTTGTCACAATCAATCCCTATCGGTGAGCTCGACACCCAAGCAGAGCCATTCACATTGAGCGTCAGCCTAGCGTTTTGCTGGGTAGAACAACCCGAGGTATCAAATGGGATTGAAAGTTTAGAGGCAGAAGCTTGCTGGCTATAGACATTGATTTTCCAAAGCTCCCCGCACTCCCCAACGATGGCATAACCAGCGCCAAGTACTTTTGTGTTCTCCAATGCTTGAACTGTCTGGGGAGTACTGAAGCCTAAGGTTTGATCCAAAACCCAAGTACTGACTCGGCCGTCTCGACCGAGAGAATAATAACGCACACCTTTTGCTACGACATCCGCCGACAACTCCAGTGGTGCCACTTGAGCCGTTGCAAGAGAGAGCTCGATGCAAGTGGTATTAGAATCATTCTTGAGACTGCAAACAAAGTCTGATTGGCCAGATTCTAGGTTTGAAAAGTGAACAAGACCGTCATCCGTCAAAAAGGCTAGCCCCGAGTTTCCGGCTACCATCTTTTTGATGTTGGCAGGAAGCCCCCTGACTGGCAGCACTCTCATGTCTATTGCGACCACATCAAATCCAGAGACTCGAACTTGAGGAGCCATGGCCCAAATTTCGCCCCGGCTCGTTCTTGCGAGTCCGATGACTCTTTCGTTCTTCGATCCAGACCAATAATAAGAGGAGTCGAAGCCACCCACTACTTCAACAACAGAAGTCAAACCCGAAACAGGTCGAGGCGCGAAGAACTCGTCCGAATCCTGTGCCGCTGACGTCATTCCGGTATTGCCCCAAATAGTGACGTTACCAGAGCGATCCAAAGCGAATCCTACAACTCGGCGATCTGTTTCTACTGATTCATCCTGTTTTTTACAGGTCAGCGGATTTCCTCCAGCGATTGTCGGACAATTTCTCGTGCCTACCGAGATCGATTGGATATTGCTCAAACCCGGAATCGGAGCCAACTGTCGCTGCAGGAGGTCTGACGAGTTCAATCCCAATTCGTTTTGGTAATTGCGTCCTCGAGCCCAAACGGTTCCATCGCGATTAACGGCAAAAACTTGCTCGTTGAGAACCACGACTTGATCCCACAATTGACCCGGAGCTAGATCAAGCGGCTGAGGGATCTCGTAGGGCATCTCATCATTTTCAAAGCTTGTATAAGAATCTCCGAGTTGAGATGCATCGTTCTCGCCAAACCCCAAAAGAGCATGGTCGCGATTAATGAAGACCACAGGACTTTGATAAGACGATGCATCGACCTGAATTGGATTAGCCTGCGAAGGCGGCGATGCAGGAAGGACTTCGAGCTCAATAAAACCAGGCTCGATGACTGTGTCAGGGTAATCGGTGTTTGCATCAACAGCGATTTTGTACTTTCCGGGAACGCTTTGCGTGCTGGGGCTGATCTGCCAGACCTTACAATTAGGCGTCACAGCCAGATCGGCATTTGAGCAATCAGAGGTTTCAAGTTCGATATGGGCTGAAGCCTCAGGGAGGTCGACATTTACAAAACTGGTGACTCGAATGCCGGCAGGCAATGGGGGGGCCGTCAGCTTGACGCTCTTAGACTCGCCCTGACGAATTTGAACAGAATGAGAGGGCGTTGATCCAGAGTCGACCCTGACCCGAAATGAAATCGAACCAGTGCCCGGAGGGGTCTCATCTTCAAAGCATCCCGTCATCAGGAGCATGGACCCAGTCAGGTAAAAGCAAGCTAGATGCTGGGCAACTTTTTTAAGTTTTTCTGCTCGAAATGCTAATTCCATAAAATCGAAGTCCTTTTCGCTGATCGCGAAGATTGCTTAGGCTAGTTTATCTAAGCATAAAGATTTTTGCCTATTTAACGCACCGCGGCAAATTTAACAAGGGCGGAATTCGACCTGGATTCGACCTTCTCTCCCCCTCAGCGTTCAGCTTTTATACATCATTTCAATGAATTACTGAGAGACAGTAGCCAGGTCATGAGGCCCAAAATGGGCCATGGGAGCTTGGCAAAAGCCAGTGAAGATGTCGGATTCTTTGCAAAGCTGACCCGACCCACGGCCAGAGGTTGTGGGTGGCCTAACTAGAAAACTTCTCCCGATACCAATCGATCGTGGCGCGCAACCCTTCATCAAATCCAAAACGCGGCGACCAATTCAGAACTGTCTTCGCTTTGGTATTATCCAAAGTCTGCACCGGGATCTCATTCGAAGCCTGATTCAAGATCACCGGCTTGAGATCCGTGCGCCCCATCGCCTGCTGAACCTTGCTTACGACATCCTTCACCGAAAGCTTCAACCCGTACGAAAAATTAAACGCCTCGCCCGAGAACTTGCCGCCCGCCATCGCCTCAGCGAGCGTCATGTAGGCGTGCGCGCCATCCTCAGCAAAGATGTAGTCGCGGATAAAAGTCCCATCGCTGCGAATCTCAGGCGGCTGTCCATCCAAGATGCTCTTCACAGTCCCAGGAATCACGCGGCTAAAATTCAAATCACCGGGTCCAAAGAAATTTCCACATCGGGTGATGCTCACTGGTAGTCCGTAACTCACGTAGTAACTTCGCGCGATCAGGTCCGAGCAGCTTTTCGAAACATCGTAGGGATGCTCACCCTGAAGCGGATAGGTTTCGTCGTAAGCTTTGCCCTTCAAATTACCGTAGGCCTTATCTGATGAAGCAATTACAACGCGCCGCACTTTTTTATCGTGCAAGCGGCAAGCCTCCAGCACATTCCAAGTTCCTTCAATATTGGCTCGAAACGTCGCCAAAGGACCGCGATTCGCAGTGCCAACGATCGTCTGCGCAGCCAAATGAAAGACCGTATCAATCTCGTACTCGTTGATCGCTCGCTCGATCAAAGCAAAATCCTCGATGGCGCCATGCACGATCGAAACTTTCTTATCCAGCGACCAATCCTGCGTAGGACTGAAAAAAATCGAGCGCGGCACAGAGTCGCGTACCAGAGCCGTCACTTCAGCTCCCTGACGAACCAAAGCGCGCGTCAAATGAGCTCCCAACAAACCAGTGGCTCCAGTAATAAAAACCTTAGAACCGCGCCATTTGCCTGGATTTGAAGTGTGCTGTAGGATCATTTTAAAGGATCTAATCAAAGAATGGCTAAAAAGCAAAGCGTTCCCGTCTTCATCCTCGCGGGTGGATTGGGGACTCGCATCTCTGAAGAAACGCATCTCAAGCCAAAACCCATGATTGAAATCGGAGACACGCCGATCTTGATCCATTTGATGCGTTGGTACTACGCGTTTGGCTTTGACGACTTCGTGATCTGTGCGGGCTACCGCGCTTGGGAAATCAAAAACTACTTTCTCACCTACGAATTCCGCAAGAACCACCTCATGATTGACCATCGCGAGTCGGCTCACCTCCCTCCTGCTGTGCTGGGCCGCAACGTGACTCAAGAAAAATGGCGAGTACGCGTGATCGACACCGGAGTGGATTGCATGACCGGCGGCCGCGTGGCCCGCGCGTTCGACGAGATCGCGCGCACGGATCAGTTTGAAGACTTTGCGCTGACTTACGGCGATGGCCTGTGCGATGTCGATCTGGCGCGCGAATTTGATTTTCATCAGCAGCACGGCAAGATGGGGACGACGCTCGGCACCCAACCTTCCGCTCGCTTTGGAGAGCTCGAGATTACTGCTGGCGACTCTGTGAACAGCTTCTTAGAAAAACCTCAGTCCAAGCAGGCTTGGATCAACGGTGGGTTCTTTTTCCTGAAGCGGGATTTTAGGCGCTACTTGAGCGAATCGGCCGACTGCATCTTGGAGCGCGCACCTCTTTCTAAGCTTGCTGAAGACGGACAACTCAAAGTCTACAAGCACACCGGCTTCTGGCATCCTATGGATACCTTGCGCGACAAAATCTACTTGCAGGAACTCTGGGATAGCCGCAATGCCCCTTGGGTCAAATCCACAACCTCATGACTGTTGAAGCAGGCAATAGCATCATCGCGTTTGACCCCACCGATCTGCGCCGGATCATCCTCGATATGGCGTTCAAATCACAATGCGTGCATGTGCCTTGCGCCTTTTCGTTGATCGAGGTCTACGCCTCGCTTTTCAGCAAATGGATGCGCTATAACCCCAAGAACCCCTCTGACTCTGCACGCGACTACTTAGTGCTCTCCAAGGGTCATGGAGTGATGGGGCTCTATGCTTGCTTTAAAAAACTCTCTTGGCTCTCCCAAGATGCGCTCGACAACTACCTCAGGGACGGCACCCAGCTTTTTGGCCTCGCGGAATATCCGATTCCTGGAATTGAAGTCAGCGCAGGATCCTTGGGCCACGGTCTACCGATCGCGGTAGGAATGGCGTTTGGACTCAAACGAAAGGGTTCGAAGCAAAAAGTTTTCTGCATCGTCGGCGACGGAGAGATGAACGAAGGCTCCATGTGGGAAGCGATTCTTTTTTCGGCGCACCACAAGCTTGATAATTTGGTCATGATCATCGACGCCAACGAGTTTCAGGCGATGGGACGAGTCGAGGATATTTTGAATCTCGAGCCCTTTGGCGAAAAGCTCCGAAGCTTTGGAATGGACGTCCAAGAATGCAACGGAAACCAGCTTGCGGCACTCGACAAGGCATTTACAGCGCTTCTCGACCCTGCAAACTCGGGCAAACCCAAAGCACTTCTCGCCCGCACCAAGAAAGGCTACGGCATCTCGTTCATGGAGGGCGACAACCGTTGGCACTATACCCGTGTCGATAAGGAAACGCTGACTCAGGCGCTCAAGGAGCTAGGCTGATGCGCAACCGCCTCTCCCTTCTACTCAAGCAAGTCTGCGAAAAAGACCCTTCCCGAATCGTACTCTCTGGAGATCATGGTTACGCGCTTTTCGATATGCTGCGCAGCCACCTCCCTGACCGCTTCGTCAACGTGGGAGTCGCCGAGCAAGCCATGATCGGTTACGCGGCCGGACTCACGCGCATTGGATTTAAACCCATAGTTTATGGACTCGCAGCCTTCGTCCCGATGCGCGTGCTCGAACAAATCAAATTAGACCTCTGCCACGCC
>CAZGCK010000010.1:45868-53133 GCA_964524175.1 uncultured Bacteriovoracaceae bacterium
GGCTTGGTTTACTCAACCCTTGGCAACTCCCATCAATGCGCGGAAGACATCTCCTGCCTCAAGCCCCTGCCTAACATCCGTATCTACTCTCCTTGCGATGCCTACGAGCTTCAGGCGTGCTTTGATGAGGCGACCTCTTACGCTGGACCCGCCTATATTCGCGTTGGAAAAGGCGATCGCCCTGCTGTTCATGCGCAAGAGCTCAACAACACCGAGTTTCAATGGCTTAAGAAAACAGATGACACCGGCACCTGCTTAGTCGCAACCGGGTCGTTCTCGAGCGTTGCCAAAGATTTAGGCGCTAAATTAGGCCATTCTGTGATCTCGGTTCCTCGCATCAAGCCTCTGGGCACTGAGATCATTGACACGATCGCCGGATTCTCCTCAGTGATTGTAATCGAAGAACATGGTCACCATGGTGGGCTTTACTCGAGCATCTGCGAGATGATGTGCGAACGCGGGGGACAGAAAATACCTCGAATGCACTCGATTTCGCTCAGCGACCGGTCCATGCATCGCTGCGGAACCTACCAATATGCGCTCTCTGAGCATGGGATCTCAGACGCGCAGATTGAACGACGAGTTCAGGAGCTTGGATAGACCTCTGTTCCGCACCCCTTCAGCGCTCCCCCCGTGTCGAATGGGACACATTCCAAATCCCAAATCCTTCGGCTAAAATAAAAATACTCGGCAGAAAAGTGCGTATGACATGAGAGTTCCACCCGCTACGCCCAATCTGAATAGCTCGTCGATTGCCCTTACCTCCAAACCTATCAATAAACTGGGGGGCTCTTCCATGCCTTCGCCGTCCGCGAACACGAACTCGACTTTCGCGCCCTCTCAGACCTCCAACACGCGCGGATCAAATGGGACCAAAAACGCAGCCGATAGCACTTCAAATATCAGATCGATGCTAGGCAGGTGGGTAGTCTAGCTAATCGCCCAACTCATTTTTTTCTACTTCCACACTAGCGCGCGCCACTCACCGCTCTCCAACCGAATTGCCTGGCGCCCCAAAAGAAGCGCACTGTATCGCGCAACCACCTCTTCCACATCGCTCTCGATCAATCCAGAAAGCACGAGCGCTCCTTGCGGCTCCATTCGCCGCACCAATTCAGACGCAAACTCGAGCAACACTGGCTTAAGAATATTGGCGATCACCAGCGGATAAGTCCCAGGCGCCGAGGACAATGTGCGCGCAAACTCCACCCGGTCACCTACCCCGTTGAGACTCGCGTTCTCGGTCGCGTTATCATTCGCGAGAGGATCAATCTCTACACCCCTCACTCGCGCTCCGCAAAGTGCTGCACCGATCGACAAAATCCCAGAGCCACTCCCAAAATCGAGCGTCTCCTTGCCCGCGAGACCACCACGCGCCTGCGAGATCTCCCCGATCGCTTGCAGACAAAGCTGGGTTGTCTCGTGAGTGCCCGTGCCAAATCCAGCGCCCGGATTGATCCTGAGCACGATCTCACTCGGCAAAAGATTGGCTTCGGCTGCCAGCGACCAGGGCGGCAGAATTCGCCAAAACGGCGGCACTTTTACGCCTTGGCCATTACCCAGGAAAGAAGCTTTCCACTGCGCATCCCAATCCTGATTCTCAACTCTTTCGAATCCGAGAATCTCAAGACCGGTCCACTCCCCCAGCTCTTGGCAGGCGCTTTTCGCCTCGAGCTCGCTCCCAAAATAGAGCTCTGCGCTCGCTTGCGCTTGATTCGAAACCCAGTCCCTTTCGCGTGGAGCCTCAGCGGCATCCACGCTCCAAGCGACTGTCTCATTGGGAGCCCCCGCTTGCACGATCTGCTCGGCGAGAACTGTGCCCTCATGAACTCCTTGAAGTCCCTTCGATGCGAATTCATCCCAAAGCCACAAATAAAAATCATCGCGAGAGATCGAGAGCCCCCCCGGCCCCGCCACTTGGCGAGCCACGGAGATCTTCACCGAAAAAACTGCACCACTATTCATAGCCGCACTACTTTTAGGTCTTAGGTCGGAGGATTGGAGTGATCGCCGCCGCCGGTGTCCCCGCCGCCGCCGCCATTACCATTCCCCGAACCACCGCTTGAGTGGCCTGCTCCTTCGTTCGACGGAGCTGCCGCTTCGATAGCCGGGCGAGGTGCATCTAAAGGACGAGGCAATACGGCTGGCTGACGTGGCACTTCGCCTGGCTGGCCAGCCACGACCGGCTCGTCACGGCGGAAACGTCCACCTCTACGACCTCTGCGACGACGGCTCCGATCTCGATCGCCACCGCCACGCTCTTGAGGCGCACGACCTAAACCGCCGCCTCCTCCTCCGCCAAAGCCTTGTCCACGAGATTGCCCAGCACCAGGTCCACGGCGAGGATCGACTCCCCCCGCACCGTTGGCATTCAACCTCGCCAAAGCCGCGTCTTGTGCAGCCTGTGCCCGCAAAAAGGCAAGACGATCTTCTTCATCGTAAAAACCATCTGGACTGCCGGCCACTTGACTCACAGGCGCCGCAAGATTCTGCCTTGGAGCTTCCGCTCTAAAATCTAGATTCTCCGAGCTCTCTGATGCCTGCGAGGATGGATCCGCACTTTCAACCACCTGAGGTGTCAAAGAAATGGGTCGCGGCAAGGGCTTTGGTAATTGAGAAGCTCCACCCCGAGAAGCCTCTCCTCGATAATCCGCCCCATCAACTCCTGCCTGGATAGGTCCTTCGTTGCGACCCCGACCACGATCCCGTCCTCGTCCGCGGTTGCGACCCCGATCCCTGTCACGATCACGACTTTGGCCATTGCGATTGCGATCCTCGGACTGAGAAGAAGGCTCAAAACCCCTCTCGCCCTTCTCTCGTTTGTCGCCCACGATTTCAAAACGCTCCATATGGTAGTCAGCCACAGCTTGCAGGAAGAACTGCTTGCGATAGCGACGCTCGAGCTGATCCAATGTATCGCGCTCTTCGATCGCCAAGATGTCGATGACATCTGCATGGGCCTGCACCAAGACTTTGCCGACTTCACCCTCGATCCCGACGCGTTCAAGCTCACGAAGCACTTCGTACGCCACAGTTTGCTTGCTCTTGACGTAGCCCTTGCCTTCGCAGTGGCTGCAAGATTCGCAAAGCGCGCGCACCATGGTGTCGCGCGTCCGCTTGCGGGTCATCTCGACCAGGCCGAGCTCCGAGATCTTGAGAATGGTCGGACGCGCTCGATCCTTTTTAAGCGCTTCTTCGAGAGCGCGATAAACGCGCTGCTTGTTCTCTTCTCTCTCCATATCGATAAGATCGAGAATAATGATCCCACCGCAATTTCTGAGTCGCAGCTGATAGGCGATTTCTTGCACGGCTTCAAGATTGGTCTTGAGAATCGTGTCCTCAAGATTCTTTTTGCCGACAAACCGCCCCGTATTCACGTCAACAGCAACGAGCGCTTCGGCCTGGTCAATCACCAGATAACCACCCGACTTGAGCCAAACTTTGCGCTCGAGCCCTCGAGCCAGCTCGGTTGAAATATTGTAAGCGTCAAAGATCGGCACGTCTCCGTGATAAAGCTCAACCTTCTGCTTGAGCGACGGCATGAAATGCGAAACGAATCGCAAGATGTCGTTATAGTGATAACGAGAATCGACGATCACCTTGTCGATGTCCTCGGTCACCCAATCGCGGATCGCGCGCAGAACAGAGTTCAGATCTTCGTACACGAGCGCTGGCGCAGTGACCGCTCCAGCCTTCTCGCGGATCTCACTCCAAAGGCGAGTGAGGTATTCGATGTCTTGCTTAATGCGTCTTTCGGACTGCTGACGACCACTCGCCGTGCGAACGATGAACCCCAAATTCTTAGGACGGTAACGCTCAACATACTCGCGCAGTTTGCGACGCTCGTCGTCCCGCTCAATGCGGCGAGAGACGCCCACATGATCAATCGTCGGCATACAAACGAGATGACGACCCGGCAAGCTGATGTGGCAAGTGAGGCGCGCACCCTTGGTCGAGATCGGATCTTTAGCGACCTGAACGATGACTTCCTGGCCTTCTTTCAGCAAATCTTGAATATTAGCTTGAGTTCTGACCGAGCGAGCTGCCTGCTTTGGCCTGATCTTGCGATCCCGGTTCCGCGGCTCCTTAAACTCGGGCCTGCGCTTGCCACCTTGAGCACCGGAGCGATCTGCATCCACCCTCGCACTCGGACCCACCTCTGGACGCCCAGCCAATTCAGCAGGGTCGTTCGCGACTGTAGCGCTGCCTGCGGTCTGCTCCGAAAACGCGGAGCGATCCGAATCTTCTTCAAACCCGCCGCCCATCTCTGGCATCGAATCAGCAAGAGCTTCGGTACCTGGTTCAGCATTCGCTTGCTGACCTTCTCGATTCTTGCCCTCTGGACTGCCACCTTCAGTACGATTTCTCCGACGAAACTTGCCACCTCTGCGGCCTCGGCGATGCCTGCGACGCGCACCTTCTCCACCTTGGGCCGAACCTTCTGCTCCTTCAGTTCCTTCAGCTCGATCTCCACTCGCTTCTTGAGTACCTGCCGAAGAAGACTCGCCATCGCCCGAGCTAGACTCTGCCGGTGGGCGAACCGTACCTTGAGGATCCCCGCCGCCAGCACTTCCTTCATCCCCTTCGCCCGGAGGAGGGGACATCCCCACAGGACCCTGATCATCGTCGTCCTCATCTTCATCATCCGCATCGTCGGCAAACTCATCGCCTCGATCGCCAGAAGACTCACTTCTCTCTGAACCTTCTTCAGAGTCCTCTTCTTCACCTTCGTCTTCGCCCGAAACTTCTCGCTCCCACTGAGCTACTTCTGCGTCGCTTACGGGTGCGGCCGAGGGAGACTCGGCGCCTTCAACTGAGGCTTCAGCATTTTGAGTGCCCTCTGTTTGCAATGGATTTGGCACGGGAAGATCATTCGCGCCACTTGTTGACGAAACATCTTGAGCTTCCTGAGAATCTGGCGCGCCTTCTTCTTCCTCCCAGATTTCGGAGTGAACAAAAACATCGTCGACGTAAAGAAACGCTGCCTTCTCCAATCCAATATCAACGAACGCTGCCTGCATCCCAGGTAGAACCCGAGTCACACGGCCTTTATAGATATTGCCAACGATCCCCTTGCCTGAGGCTCTTTCGATCAAGAGATCCTGGATCTCGCCATTTTCCATCATGGCAATCCGAGTCTCTGGTAACGACGCATTAATAATTAGTTCTGTAGACATTTCCTTGATCTCCCTTGATGTGCCGGCGGTAGCCTGGGCGCGCTTCTCACGCGCGGGCTAATCACCAGTTCAGGGAAACTACAGGCATCCAGAACTGAGCGGGACGGGGTGAAAAGGACCGTGGAACGGCATAGTCATTCCAAGCTATCTTTGGTCCTGTTTCTAAACGGAAGTCCGAACGTCTTTTTCTCGGGTCACGAGAGCTCTGGTAAAGACTCGCCCAAGGCCCACTTTGGCCGGACGGCTCCAGACTCGCGTCATAAAACCCATTCTCTAAGGGCCCTTCTGTCAAACCGTAGACCCAAATCCCCAAGCCAACCACAGCGCCCGCTGAGGCACCGTAGGCTAAGTTGATGAGATGAGATCCTGGCGAAGTATAGAAGGGCAACGTTGAAGCTCCCAAAACCGTACCCACGGCAATACTGATGCCCATGGTTTCCAAAAAGTTTCCGCTGGCCCGCGATTGTCGCGTATCTAGAAGCAGGACTCCTAGGAATGCCAGCGCTAAAAAGACGACTCCGAATCTGCGCCCTGCCCGCCCCGTAGATTTAATCATTTGAGTAGGCATTTTGGCATGTCGGAGGGTGCGGAACTTTCTTTTATCTTGTTCTTTCGAAGTTCCGGCGGTTGCAAGAATCGTTGTGATCGACTCTTCCTTTAAAGCTAACGAATCCGACTTGACACTTCAAGTAAAAAGTAGGTATCGGCTGATTAAGATGGTGTTCCAAACTCGTCCGAATCGTGAAACAAATCCGGCAAATCCTACCGGCTCGCCAGCATTATCGAGCCCCATGATCGAATCTCTCGTCGATCAAATATCAGAAGCGGTGCGTGACCGCCTGATTCAACAAGGAGTGCCGCTCCGCAACGAATCCAATTCACAGGTTCCGGCAGCTCCTTGGCAACACCTTCTTCACGAGGGCGCCGATCGATTGGGCCATGCTGCTGGAGAAAGTCCGTTTCAACCTCATCTCCTTCAGGGCAACGATGGACTCGCCTCCAAGATCGACCACACCCTTCTCAAGCCGGATGCCACCCAGGAAGAAATTCAGCGAGTCTGTGAAGAAGCTCGCAAGCACCAATTCGCAACCGTATGCGTGAACTCCGCTTACGTCGGCATGGTTGCCGAACTATTGCGGGGATCTGTCACTAAAGCAATTGCGGTTGTCGGATTCCCACTCGGAGCCGCTTCAACAGCAAGCAAGGCCTTTGAAGCGCGTGAATCCATTCGCGCTGGCGCCCAAGAAATCGACATGGTCATTAACGTTGGAGCGCTTAAGAGCCGCGATTACGGCTTAGTTCTCGAAGATATCCGCCAGGTGGTCGAAGCCTCGCGCCCCTATGGCGTAAAAGTGATTCTCGAGACCTCGAGCCTCACCGATGATCAAAAAGTCATTGGTTGCGCACTTTCAAAGGCAGCAGGAGCAGCGTTTGTTAAAACCTCGACAGGCTTTGGTTCGGGCGGCGCAACCGCAGAAGACATCGCCCTGATGCGCCGAGTGGTTGGCCCCGAAATGGGAGTTAAGGCCTCGGGCGGTATCCGCACTTACGAAGATGCAGCCAGGATGATCGCAGCGGGAGCTTCTCGCATCGGAGCGTCTGCCAGCGTTGCAATCCTCAGTCAGAGCACTGGGGCACCGGCACCCAAGAGCGAAAAGAAAGCTGACGACTCTTCTAAGGGTAAGACGTACAAAACGAGCCTGTATTAAGGCTGATTTTGAATGCCAGCCAATTTAAAAGATCGGTACTTTAGCCTAAAGACGACCATTTCGCTTTAGTTAAATGACGCACAGCGCTAGACATTTCACTTCATTCGATGTTAGCCAGCCAACCACATTGGGAGGCGGTGATCGATGGAGCTTCTTCTACAAACTCGAATCGTAGGTTCTCTGACTCTTGCACTCACAACGCTAGGCACACTGAGTCAACCCTTCGCACATGCAGCGCCCTTTTACCGTGTTTACCTGGGCCCCTATCCAGGAGCCTACGAAGACAAACTCCTCCAATACAACTACGGCACCAAAGTCCTCTACGCCGAAAATGTAAAAAACGGACCCATTCAAGTCGATGGCGTCGTGTGGCACTCAG
>CAZGCK010000010.1:53143-56545 GCA_964524175.1 uncultured Bacteriovoracaceae bacterium
AATACTGGGGTACGCAAAATGATCAATGGCCAGGCCGTCGAGGACGTCGTCCCCTTTACAGAGAACATGGCAAACGTCCTGTCAGAAATTCACCAAAAGATCGTGAACAGGATGCAAGGCCGCCTACAGACTAGCCTCGCAATCACTTCGATCACCGAAGTCCCTCGCCACCTTCAGGAAGAATACTTGCAGCTCGTGAGCGAAGAGCTCAAAGCCCGCTATCCTCAAGGGTTCTTTGTGAAGCCTGTCGATGGATTCAGCGGCGAAGGAACCTTTCTGTCCGAGAAGCTCGACTTCTTCAAGGCACTGACCGGGTTTGAGCGCGACATCGAACCTCAAGCCGCGAAGCTCCGCATCGAAGGCTACGACGAGTCCTATATCCACCTCGATCTCAAGAAAAAGCCGTTTTACTCAGGAAAAAACGTAAAGCAGCTCATGACCGATCCATCCAAGATGATCATCCAGGAAAAGCTCCGCCCCGTTCTCAGCAACTACGTGCGCGTGAGAGACGAGTTCATCACCCGATTCGAAGAGTATCGCGTCCACATCGTCGAAGGACGCGTACTGAAAGGCGGCACTCTTCGCCGTTTTGAAAACTATCGCTCGATCATTCCCGGCGAAAACGCTGAAGTCGAAGCATTCGCCCAGTCCGTCATCGATCGCCTGTCAAAACAGTATCGCAAGATGAACTTTGGACTCGACGTCATGCGAGTCGAAGGCGGCGGGTTCAGAGTGATTGAGATGAACCCGGGCGGCGAATCGGGCTTTCTTTATCCCGAGATGGAGTACTGGGTGAGCCAAGTATTGGCTTCCCACTATCGGGGTAAACCGACTCCTTTTCTCCGAGATTTCGAAAAGTTTAGAACTGCACCCACGCTCGATAAGAAAGTCGAGATCCTCGACCGCCTCCTCAGCCGTGATGCGCTCGTCGAGCCCATGAAAGAAGTTGAACCGATGACGGAGGTGCTTGCCCGCGCCAAGAATGTCCTAATGGACGAAGTGCGCAAGTACCCTACCCAAGGGCGCACTTTAGAAGTGGTGTCGGTCATCAAAAAATTCAAGTTAGAACCCTATTTGTCTCACCAAGAGATCGAGTTGGTGGCTGGGGTGCTAGGACATCAAGCGATCGACGTGGGCCCTTTTGAGATGCCCAGGGTGTGGCAACTTGCAGAAGTCGAGAATCTATTGAGCCTGAGCAAGGGTGAAGTTCTTTTTTACGACCGAGAAGGAGTCGCCCGCCTGATTCGGGACTTCAAATATGATGAGATTGCTGTCGAGGAAAAGATCCTTCGAGCTGCACAAAAACGACTAGAAAATCGACCTCTCAGGCCCGAAGAATCTAGACGAGTGATTTCGGAGCTGCTCGACCAGAACGTCACTACTCGTGATCAACTCAGAGCGCGTCCAGAGTCTATTTCGCGCTTGCTGAAAGAAGCCCCAGAAGAACTCAGTGGACTCGGCGGAAGCCGCCTCTTTTACGACGGCACGCGTAAGGAACTAACTGACACCGTCCTCATGAGATTACTCAAGAGCGCTGTCAAAGGAGTTCGGTAACGATAGAATTCTCAAGTCGAACAAAACCGTGGTTTGCCCCTTCCAGAGGCCTCAGGTATAGGATGAGCATGTCTGCAGCAACCTTTGATCGCGTCATCTTAATTGTGTTGGACGGTGTAGGGGCAGGAGAGTTGCCCGATGCAGAGTCTTATGGAGACTTAGGATCCAATACTCTAGCAAATCTCGCCAAAGCCCATCAAGCAAAGTCAGGCAAGTTGCTCAATCTCCCCTCTCTTGAAGCTTGGGGAATTGGCAATATTACGCCCATCGACGGAGTTCCTCCTCGTTGGAGCGGTCAGGGAGAAGGTGCTTTCGGACGAGCACGAGAACTCTCTCTCGGCAAAGACACAACCTCTGGACACTGGGAAATGGCGGGCCTTGTCGTTTCCAAGGCCTTCACGACTTATCCCCAAGGCTTCGCAAAAGACGTTGTGGATCGCTGGTGCAAAGAAAACAATTTGCCGGGTGTTTTGGGCAATAAAATAGCTAGCGGCACTGAGATCATCGAAGAACTGGGCGCCGAACACATGCGCACGGGCAAACCCATCCTCTACACCAGCGCCGACAGTGTTTGGCAAATCGCTGCCCACGAGCAGAGCTTTGGTCTCGAAAGGCTGAACGCGATTTCTAAATCGGCACGCAAGCTTTGCGACGAACTGCAGATCGGCCGCGTAATTTCTCGTCCCTTCGTAGGAGACCCCTCCAAAGGAGAGCCCTTTAGGCGCACCTATAATCGCAAGGACTACGCGCAAATCCCCTTCTCACCGACTTACCTAGACTTCCTCCACGACCAGGGAGTAAAAACCTTGGGAATTGGCAAGATCTCTAACATCTACGCCGGCCAGGGAATCGCTGAGAACATCGATACCGCTGGCAACGCTGATGGCATCAAAGTTTTACTCGAACAGATGGAGCAACGGACCTCTGGGTTGATTTTCTGCAACCTGATCGACTTCGACATGCTTTATGGCCACCGCCGCGATGTTGAAGGCTTCGCGTCGGCACTCGAAGAGTTTGACCGGGCAGTTCCTCATATCAAAGACAGGATGACAGCACGTGATCTGCTGATTATCGCCTCTGATCATGGCAATGACCCAACGTTCAAAGGCACCGATCACACTCGCGAATACATTCCGCTCCTCGCATACAGCCCGGCTCAAAGATCCAGCGGACCTGCGGATCTTGGGACGCGCGAAAGCTTTGGAGATGTAGGAGCTACCGTAGCACATGCTCTCTTGGGGGACCCGAGCGCGCCACAAGGCCTTGCGGGCCGATCCTTCCTACCCGAGATGGGATTGGCTTAATCCTGTGCATAGCTCTGCCGCTTGGATCATCCAGAAAAAACGTGACGGCGCGGAACTGACTTCAACCGAAATCCAAGGTTTCATCCATGGCGTTACGAGTGGAGAGATTGCCGACTACCAAGCCACCGCATTTCTGATGGCTGTTTTTTTTAAGGGAATGACCCTTTCTGAAACGGTCGCCCTTACCGAGGCGATGCTCAAAAGCGGAGATCGATACGACCTCTCTGATGTTCCGGGAGTGAAAATCGACAAACACTCGACGGGTGGGGTAGGCGACAAAGTTTCGCTCATTCTTGCACCTTTGGCAGCTGCATGCGGACTCAAAGTCCCGATGATGTCCGGAAGAGGACTAGGTCACAGTGGCGGGACGCTCGACAAGCTCGAATCGATTTCTGGTTTCGACGTCAAGTTGTCGGCTTCACGCTTTCGTGAAGTACTGATCCAGACGGGCTGCGCGATGATTGGCCAGAGCGAGCGGATCGCCCCAGCTGACAAAAAACTTTACGCACTTCGAGATGTTACGGCGACCGTCGAGTGCATACCC
>CAZGCK010000010.1:56621-60689 GCA_964524175.1 uncultured Bacteriovoracaceae bacterium
GGCACGCAAGGCCTGATCCTCGATGTGAAAGTCGGTAGCGGCGCTTTCATGAAATCTCGCGATCAAGCCCGAAAGCTGGCTAAAACGATTGTTCAGGTCGCGCGCAAAATGGGGATTTCCTGCCGTGCGATGCTCACCAACATGGATCAACCCTTGGGCTATGCCGTTGGCAATGCTCTTGAGGTGGCTGAGTGCGTCTCGGTACTGAGAGGAAAAGATCGCAGCTCTGAGCTCTCCTCGACGGATCTCAAGGAGCTCACCATCCAGCTCTGCGCTCAAATGCTCGTCTTGGGCAAGGTTTCCCGAACCCTTGCGGAAGGGCGAAAACTTGCGCAAGCCAAACTCGCAGACGGGTCTGCTTGGGAAGTCTTTGAGCAGCTGGTTCGCGCTCAAGGCGGAAATGTGGGCCAGATTCAAAACACTGCGCTTCTACCTCAAGCTCCGATCCAAGTGCCCTGGGCTGCCAAGAAGAGAGGCTACATTGCCAAGATGGATACCGAATCGATAGGCCGATGCCTCATAGACTTGGGAGGAGGCCGCAAAAAGGCCTCAGACCCAGTCAACCCAGCCGTGGGACTGGTTTTTCACCGAAAGCTCGGCTCCCAGGTTCGAAGCGGCGACACGATCGCGACGATTCATGCAGCTAGCCGCGAACACTTGCCTGAAATCGAGGCTAGATTTCACAACGCTATTGAGATTACTTCAACTCGCAAACCTGTTCCCAAACTCATCTTGGAAACTCTTTAAATCGATAAGGACGACGATTCATGGCTGAACTCACTCCCCTACAGAAAATCCAAGACGCTGCCCGCGAAATCCGTCGCCGAACCTCGATTGTTCCAAAAATTGGAGTGATCCTTGGATCAGGCTTGGGCTCGCTGGCCGATCAGCTTAAGAACGCTGTCGCGATTCCTTACACAGAAATCCCTCACTTTCATGGGACTGCGGTTGAAGGGCATGCTGGTCGACTCGTCGTGGGAGAGTTCGAAGGGGTTCCTGCCATTTTTCTACAAGGTCGCTTTCACTTTTATGAAGGCTACTCGATGTCCGACGTCGTACTCCCCACTCGTGTGATCCACGCAATGGGAGCCCGTACCTTGGTTGTCACCAATGCCGCCGGTGGGATCAACACTCGATTTCGACCCACGGATCTCATGATCATCGAAGATCACCTCAACCTCATGGGAGACAATCCGCTTCGCGGCCATAACATCGCGGAGCTAGGACCCAGATTTCCTGACCTCACTGAAGCCTATTCGCGCCTAGGCATAGAAACGCTCGCGGCCTCTGCCGCAACCTTGAGCATTCCTGTGCACCGTGGTGTTTATGCAGGCCTCCTCGGCCCAAGCTACGAGACCCCCTCTGAGATCCGGATGTATCGCTCACTCGGAGCCGATGCTGTCGGTATGTCGACAGTTCCAGAAACCATCGCAGCCAATCACCTGGGTATGCAGGTTGCGGGCGTCAGCCTCATCACCAACGTAGGGGCTGGCATGGGTACCGAAAAACTCTCCCATCAAGAAGTCATCGAAAACTCACGCCTGGGCGCTAAAAAACTCTCGCAACTCCTCGCCCACGCCATCCCTAAAATCGCAGCGGGACCCAATCCATGAAGCCCGTACAGCTCAAACTCAAAGTTCCCAGCGCCTCTGCGCAGGAACTCTACGAAAATGCGTGCGCCGCGCGAGAGAATGCCCACAGCCCGTACAGCAAACATAAAGTGGGCGCAGCCATTCTTACCGAGAATGGCCGCGTGTACTCAGGCTGCAATGTGGAGAACTCCTCCTACGGTGGTACGATTTGCGCTGAGCGAACGGCGATCGTCAAAGCCGTTTCCGAGCAGGGGCGCATCCAACTTAAGGAGATCGTCGTTGTCACAGCTGCTTCACCCCCTTGGCCTCCCTGCGGAATGTGCCGCCAAGTGATCAGCGAGTTCGCCACTCCCGATACGATGATCCATGGGACAAATCTTGATGGCGAGACCGAGAGCTTTCGTTTTGCCGATCTCATGCCCCGTGCCTTCACTCCAGACCACTTGAGAAAATGACCCGGTCCGCCTTGGACTTTGCTTAAGCCTCCCGTAATAATGCGCTATCGCATGACTCAGCGCTCTTCAATTCAATGGATACTTAACGCCACACTGGTCACCCAAGACGCCAAACGCCGCGTTCTTCAAGGGCACCTCCGTATCGAAAATGGTCGAATCAGCGACATCACGCGCACCCGCCCTCAACTCAGAAAAAGCACCCACTCAGTCACCGATTCAATCATTGATGCCCAAGGGCTCACGATCCTGCCTGGTTTCATCCAGGCGCACATCCACCTTTGCCAAACGCTGTTTCGCAACCAAGCTGACGATCTCGAACTCCTTGATTGGCTCTCCAAACGCATCTGGGTGATGGAAGCCGCGCACACCGAAGAGACCCTTCAAACCAGCGCCCTTTTGGGGATTCACGAGCTCCTCTCGTCCGGCACCACTTGCATCCTCGACATGGGCACGGTTCGCCACACTCACGCAATTTTTGAAGCAGTTCGCGAAAGCGGTATCCGCGCCAGCGTTGGCAAGTGCCTCATGGATCACCCGACGCAAACCCCACGCGGACTGCGCGAATCAACTCTCTCCGCGATCACTGAAGCCAACCAGCTGTATTATCGCTGGCACGGAAGCGAGAACGACCGCATCCGTGTTTCCTACGCACCCAGGTTTGCCATCTCCTGCACCGAGAAACTTCTCAGCCAAGTCAGTCGACAAGCTCGCGAGCAAGGCGCGCTCATTCACACGCACGCATCGGAGAATCGCAAAGAGATCCAGCTCGTAAAAAAAATGTACGGCTGCGAGAATATCGAGCTTTTCGACCGATTAGGCCTTGCCTCCGACCAGCTAGTCCTCGCTCATTGCGTCTGGCTCAGTCCCAAAG
Source organism: uncultured Bacteriovoracaceae bacterium (assembly GCA_964524175.1). GTDB lineage: Bacteria > Bdellovibrionota > UBA1018 > UBA1018 > UBA1018 > CAZGCK01. The sequence continues at coordinate 59,540 of CAZGCK010000010.1, forward strand.
AGCGCCGAATCCTAGCTAGAACCGGAACCCACGTCGTCCATTGCCCTGGGTCGAACCTAAAGCTTGCTTCAGGCATTGCGGACATCCCGACCCTCAGACGACAGGGCATCAACGTTGCTCTGGGGGCTGACGGCGCACCTTGCAATAACAATCTCAATATCTTCAACGAAATGCGATTAGCCGCCTTGGTTCACAAGCCCGGCCACGGCCCTAAAGCCATGCGCGCACGCGAAGTCCTGGATATGGCTACTCGAGATGGGGCCAAGGCTCTGGGCTGGTCAAGTGACATTGGTTCAATAGAAATCGGCAAAAAAGCAGACCTCGTAGCCTTGGATCTTACAACCCTAAGCAATACCGTACCTCTGGCTGACCGCCTGAATCCAGAGGCCATTGCCTCCTCCATCGTCTACTCGACTCAACCTAGCCACGTTCGCTGGACCCTAGTGGACGGACGCAAAGTCTTTTGGAATGGCAGGGTCACGGGGATCGCTTCCAAGCAGCTATTAGAACGGGTCCATAAAGCCCAGCGTCTGATTCGAGATAAGACCCAGATCGGCACAGTCCGATAGGTCGGACGGCTTTTTTACCCCGAGAAGGAAGGGCCTCAGTCTGGATAAGCTGCCGAAGGAGACGGAATGGGTAGAATTGGATCTAGGCTGAAAATGAAAGGGATTAAAGTATTGACAGCCCTAGGGTCTTCGGGCAATTTGCCACGTCTATGTACGCAGTAATTGAAACAGGTGGTAAGCAGTATCGTGTTCAACCGGGCGATATCGTTCAGATCGAGAAGCTCGAAGGTGAAATCGGCGGTGCTGTAAAGTTTGATCAGATTCTCTTCGCAAGCCATGTCGAAGGCGACAATTCTCAGATTTGGCTCGGCAAGCCTTATCTCGCTGGCGCTGCTGTCCAGGCCGAAATCGTTGGCCAAGGTCGCGACGAAAAAATCCTCATCATCAAGATGAAGCGTCGTAAGCAGTATCGCCGCACTCAGGGTCATCGTCAGTTTCAGACCCAGTTAATTGTGACCGCAGTCGATAACGGCGCCGGTCAAAAGCTTGCCTTGAGCGATTCTGACAAGAAAGCAAAGCTCAGCAAGTTCTACACGCAGCTCAAACCTAAGGGACTGGCCAGCACTCCACGTACCCTGGGT
>CAZGCK010000010.1:60699-61895 GCA_964524175.1 uncultured Bacteriovoracaceae bacterium
GTTCCCGCAAGCGCATGGCCCAGAAGGCTGCTGCAGTAGCGAAGAAGGCTTAGTAAAAGAAGGTTTTGGAGAGTTAGACAATGGCACACAAAAAAGCCGGTGGTAGTTCTAAAAACGGTCGCGACAGTAATCCTAAGATGCGCGGCGTGAAGCGCTATGGTGGCCAAAAGGTCAACTGCGGAGAAATCCTTGTTCGCCAAGTGGGTACCGTGTTTCATCCAGGTCGCAACGTCGGCTTGGGTCGTGACTTTACTCTATATGCTCTCATCGAAGGCATTGTGACCTTCGAACGCTACGATCGTAAGCGTAAGCAAGTCTCGGTTTACGCAGCTCCCGCTGCCTAAGTCCGCGATATTTGGCTAGCTCGACTTGAGCATTGCCATTTGGCTGTATTGCGTCTAAAAGAGGACTATTCTACTCAGCCACTTTAAGTTCTATAGCGGCTGTTTAAGAGGTTCTACTTTCAATGCGTTTTATCGATGAAGCAACAATTCGTGTAGCAGGCGGACACGGCGGCCCTGGCTGTGTGAGTTTCCGCCGCGAAACCTTTGCCCCTCGAGGGGGCCCAGACGGTGGTGATGGCGGAGAAGGTGGAGATATTATCTTCATTGCAACGCCTCAGCTCACTAGCCTTCAAGATTTCCGATTTAAACGCGAATACAAAGCGCCGGCCGGCATGCACGGATCGGGCAGCAATAAGGCCGGCAAGGATGGTGAAACCATCGAGATTCGCGTCCCAGTAGGCACCATCTTTAAAGACGCAACGACAGGAGAGACTCTCATCGACCTCAACGAAGAGGGACAAACCTGGGTCGCTTGCGAAGGGGGACGAGGTGGCAAGGGCAACGCCCACTTTGTGACTTCAACTTTTCAGACGCCTCGCTTCGCTCAGCCGGGTGAGGAAGGCACAAGTCGCGAGCTCACGCTCGAACTCAGACTACTTGCGGATGTGGGGATCATTGGATTTCCCAATGCAGGCAAATCCACGCTAATTTCTCGTATCAGTGCCGCCCGTCCAAAAATCGCGGACTATGCTTTCACTACCCTGGTTCCTAACCTGGGTGTCGTTTCGATGCCGGATCTCAGCACCTTTGTGGTCGCTGACGTTCCCGGATTGATCGAAGGGGCTCATCGAGGCGCGGGACTCGGACACAAATTTTTGCGACATATTGAACGTACCGGGCTGTTTGTGCACC
>CAZGCK010000011.1:0-34845 GCA_964524175.1 uncultured Bacteriovoracaceae bacterium
TGGAAAAATTATTGAAAAAGAATCCAGCAACATAATCGGAACGCACGAAGGCGCCACTCGGCAAGCGAATGAGGCCGAGCGGTCCGGGCGCAGGCAAGAAGGTGACAGGATCTTCAGCGTAAAGCCTCACTTCGATGGCGCTACCGCGGCGCTCGGGCGCCTGCGCGGGGAGTTTGAGCTCTCCTGCGGCCAAGAGCAGTTGCCACTCAACGAGATCCACGCCGGTGACCCACTCGGTGACCGGATGCTCAACCTGAAGACGAGTGTTCATTTCGAGAAAATAAAAATTCCCATTTCCATCCACAATAAACTCAAAAGTGCCTGCACCTGCGTACTTCACATGCTCAGCGACGCGCACGGCCGCCTCAAACATCTTGGGCCGCGTGCTTGGATGAATCTCGAGAATCGGCGAAGGCGATTCTTCCCAAACTTTCTGATGCCTTCTCTGGATCGAGCACTCGCGCTCACCCAGATGGATCGCTCTGCCTTTGCCATCCCCAAAAACCTGGATCTCGACGTGGTGAGGCTCAAGGATCAATTTCTCGACATACATCGCGCCATCACCAAACGCTCCCAGCGCCTCGCGAGAAGCGCCTTCAAACGCCGTCGCCATGTCCTTCTCTGCATCCACGCGCCGCATGCCCTTGCCACCGCCGCCCGCAGTTGCTTTGAGCAGCACGGGATAGCCCACTTGCGAGGCAAACTTCGCGGCTTCTTTCCAATCGGCCACAGCGCCTGCGCTGCCCGGTACGCGCGGAACCTGGAGCTGATCCACGGTCGCACGCGCTTGGATCTTATCGCCCATCAAACGCATGCTCTCCGCCGAAGGACCGACAAACGTGATGCCCGCCTTCTCGCAAGCTTCGACAAAGTGTGGGCGCTCGGACAAAAATCCATAGCCAGGATGGATGTACTTAGCGCCGCTCGCTTTGGCTGCGGCCAGGATCTTGTCGACGTTCAGGTAGCTCTCCTTGGGCGCGGCCGCGCCGATATAATAAGCGCGATCACAAGCGCGAACATGCTCCGAGAATCGATCCGGATCGGAGTAGACCGCCACGGTAGGAAAGCCCAGCGCTCGCGCTGTTCGCGCGATACGAATTGCGATTTCGCCACGGTTGGCGATGAGTACGGGTGGACGAAGATTGGCCATGACCCATTCAATACCAAACAAGTCCGAATGTGTCCTTTGTGAAACCAAATGGCCCAAAGCATTAAAAGCCTTAAACTTCCGTCATTCGAAGCTAAAGCCCACGAGAGGAGCCTCATCACCTTGAACTGGTATCGAAAAAGGCAAACTTCGACTGTGGGACTAGCCATCAGCGCTACACGTAAGAGGCCCTTTGCTGAAGAAAGTGCTGGGATCGCAATTAAGACCATCCAGGAAGCCTCGACCGGAAGTGCATTTTCGTTCGGAACTATCGAGCGCGTTTACCTTGACCGAGGGTCTAGCATTAGTAATCTCTCTAGCCACGATGAGGTGATGCATGAACGTACCAAGGGCAGAGCCCATTATTTCAGCAACATTCTCGCAAAGAGAATCGTGGCTGACATTCGCAAGGACGAATTAATCAACATGGAGCGGAATTAGTCCTAAGCTGCGAAAGCAGGATGAAGAGGGCCCTGCCTCAAAGCGGGGCCCTTCAAAACTTCGCCGTCTTAGTAAAGATCAAGCTGCACCGATTCTTCCGCACGGGCGCACTATCCTCCTGCACAGCCAGGCGCACTGAGTGCGCGCCAGCACTCAATCCCTCAAAAGGCTGATAAGTCGGCGTCTCCTGCACGACATTGCCATCGACGTACCACCGCGTCCGCATCCGCGCGCCCAGCGCCACAGGCGCATCCAATCTCGCTCCCTCGCGTGTGATCGCTCCCTGGATCGGATTTGCCCGGTCATAAAAACTCAAAATCATCTGCTCCAAACAAACGGAGCAAAATTCAGACTGCGAGTGCCTCATTCTGCAGTTCTGGTGGGGTTTGTACGCCATCTTCTTACAACCTCCGCCAGCGCCCTGATAAAGCCCGATTCTATCCGCATAAACTTCCTCAGCGGGAGTCGGGATAGGCGTGTCGGACAAGATCCATTGTTTCCACTTAACAGAAGAGGCCTTGGACTTCTGATTCGATAAATTGGGCATCAATAATCCAAAAACATTGCAAGGATCTCCTTCCTGCAGATACTCGTCGGCCAATCCTCCGATCAAATGCCCGAGCTCATGCGAGAACGTCGCAAGCGTGGCTGCTTTTGACTGTGTCCCCCAAAGCAAGGTCGTACCTCCAAACTTGGGGGTATCGACCAAGACATACGCCTTGTCCGCCAAGCTCACGCCTTCGAACTTCACCGTATTCGATTCTCGCAGCACCTTGATTGCATCAAGCTGATACAAGAACCGATCGCCAAACTTTGTCCCGAGCTTCGCGTTCAAGCATGCGATCGGAAATGCCGACTTAAAATGATTCTTGCGGGGCGAATACTTGAGGTCATCGCAGTGCGCTCCTCTCTCCGCCGAAACCGTATCGACGCGAACCACATTGATGAGGTCGGCGTAGTCCCGGTAAGGCGCGGTACCACCCAACAGTCCTTGCACGAGATCTGCGGCGTACTGCTTGTATTCTGCCATATCTTGCTGCGTGTATCCGTCGGCCATAATCACAAGATTGAACCGATTCTTGGGATCGCCACTCCAATGTATGGCCTCAAACGGCAGATCTGACGTCAAACCATGCTCATCTTTGTAAGCAGCTTCTGCAGCGTTTTCTACCCAGGGCTCCACAGCAACATCCGACACATCAAAGTCGATCGAGGCGACCTGCGCGATCTCCATCGACTCCGCGACAGGCGCCCAACGCACTTTGCGCAAGCTCTTCGCATCCACGCCCTCAGGCAAAGTAGGCAGTTCCAAAGCAAACTCTGCTCCCTCAAGCGCTTGTTCGAGCTCCGCACCCGCACCCGGCAGCAAACTCATCATGCTCTCTTGCAAAAGCGCCGGCCCATCTGCGGCGGTAGAAGCCAGCAGCTTGGTCCCCCGACCAAAGACTTCGGTCCTCCCCAGAACGACGCGATGGTCGGCGCTCAGCTTCCACTTCTTGAGGTGTATGATCCTCTCAGGCTTCCATTCTCCTCGACGCCAAACCAGCTGCAAGTAAGGCCTGATCTCCACGGCCCTGCTCTGACTCCGCTCGAACACTCGATTCCAATCACAGTTCTCAGTTCCTTGCTTGCGGCAACTTGTAAAAAGCAGGCTCGCTACCAGCATCCCAATCAACATGCAGCTTTCACCCAGGCTGGCTTCTTTCATCATAAGAAAATAAAATCATCGAACCGCTCGCCTGGCAAGCTCACCCCCAGACGCGCCCAGCCGTGACCAGGTTCTCGAATTCAACTAAAAGCCCAATCATGCCATCGCACGACCACTACCCTCCCATCGGCTTCATCCAATCCTGCTTTACCGAAAAGTTTGGCACCCCCCGACAGTCACTCATGGTCAGCGACGCGCGCGCTATTCTCAAACTCAATCCAGACCCAAGCTACCTCACCGCTCTCAATCACCTCGACGAGTTCAGCCACGTGTGGATCGTCTTCGCGCTTCATCCGCATCTCGAAAAAGAGTGGCGACCTACGATGCGCCCAGCCCGGCTCGAGGCTCCCAGACGAGTCGGCGTCTTTGCTTCACGCTCTCCTCACAGACCAAACCCCATCGGCCTCTCTGCCGTTAAACTCGATCGCATCAACCGCGAAGCGCCCGGCGGGATCGAGATCCACCTGAGCGGCGTCGACATCATGGACGGCTCGCCTGTGCTCGACATCAAACCTTACTTGCCCTTTGCAGACTGCATCCCTGAGGCTCACGGCGGTTGGGCTCATGAGAAAATCAAGCAGTACCCGGTCAAATACTCTCCAGAAGCATTAGATACCATCCATTCCGATTCGGGCTCAACGCATCCCCAACTTCAAAGCCTTGTCACCCAAATGCTCGAATGGGATCCCCGTCCCACCTCGCAACGACGTGCGCTTCCCATCGAAACCCTAGAAAATGAAGGCAAGACCTTCGCATTCAGAATCTTTGATTTCGACGTCCACTGGGAAATTCGCAACCAGGGAATCTACGTCCGAGAGATCCGGACAGCTCCCAAAAGCTGACTCGAAGCGGCCATCCTGCGAAAGCGCTTCTTCTCACTCGTTCTTCTCATAAATAAACTCTGTAAATGAATCTATTCAGCCCTGAGGTTATCTCCACAACATCCAGTTTCTGGAAAAAAGGAGAACTCAAATGCACACCTTCCAACGACAATCAGGTCTTGTCCTCGCTTTGTTACTGTCCCTATCCGCTACTATCGCCCACGCCCACGGCCGCCCCCAGCACCCTCCGGGTTGGGTGACAACCAATCTACTTGGCTCTAACTTCTCGCTCAGTCCGGGAGAAACCAGATCGCTCTCGCTAGACGGCTATCGCAACGTTCAAAAGATATTTGTCCAAGTCGAATCCCAGAGATACCCGGCTACCTTCGAAGTCATTGCCAATGGTGATGTCAAAGGCACTGTTTACGTGCCTGCAACTGACCCGTCCTACGTCGTTACTATCGGAGAAACAGCCCACTCTCTCGAATTCAGGCATACGAGTGGCGCGGGAACCTTGCACATTTTTAACGTTAAAGCCTTGGTTTCGAACGCTGCCTATTCTCCCCGGCGCTCAGGAGGTTGGCTATCTCCCGATCGGTCAGAAGACGTTGCAACTCTTGCCTATACTGCAATCGAAGCGATCAATCAGATCGAACCCCAAGTCGTCTCTGCTGACTTTGATAAGTACCTCCTGCCCATCAAGAAAGCCGCCGGACGCACTTATGCCTCTGCACGTGGACGCGGGGACATGTCTCGCAAAACCGTGGCCAATCTCGAAGCCCTCCAAGCCAGTATTGGCTTAGCCGGGCCTTATCTTGAAACTCTCATGTCAGCGGATTCGGTATTCGACCTAACCACCGAACTTCTGGCCGTCGCTGAACGAATCGACGACCTTCTGCAATAGCTGGCTCGACCGTGATGAAGGGGAAGGCTGAGCTTCGAGTCCCTCGAAGTCATTTGTCTTCTCCTTCATCACAGAAGCCCATCTTCTCATCAAAAACAGTATAAATATTCAGCAGCAAGATATTGACGCATCGAATCAACAAGGCTAAAGAGCCCAACTGTCCTCACTAACTTGAACCCAGAGAGAATCTTATGCAGCTCTATCGATTCATCCTGACAGCGCTCATTCTAGCTTCATTCCAGCTAGCGACTCCTCTTCGTGCTGAAACACCTGACAATACCAAGACATTCATCGCTGACGAACTCACGCAATCCATTGCCGCTCTCAAAGAGCAACTGGCCCTATTGCGCAAAATCGAGCCATGGATCGAGGGCACTGACAAAGCGCGCCTCTTCTTGCTGAGCAAGTCTACTCAAAACGTTTTGGATTCGATCGAGGCCCATGGCCTAGGAAACTCCAAGACTTTTCACGCCTACCAACACTTGATCGTCTCTTACCGTTTTTCAACTTCGTTTTTCGAGATGATCCGATCGGATCGATCCCAGGATAAGATCGCAAAACTAGTCAACATCACACAAAAAATAGCTGAAAAACACGGATTCGATGACTCTCCTTACACTCGAATTATTGAAAATACATTCAGACAAATGCACAAGCTCTTTGTCGAGCTCGAGAGCTCGAGCGTCTCCACCCCTCTCAAGAAGGCATTTGAGGAACTCAGACCCATGTTGGGCAATGTGATCACCATCGCCACACAAGGAGATCGCCCCAAGGCATTTGCTGAGGGCAAGCTGGTTTACCACCGGATCAGGGAGCTTTATCCAGAGATGGAAAAGGAAGAGGGCCGTAGCCGCGCAGTGTACCCGGCCATCTTAGAGATCATCGGCCTAAATGAATTCTATGGCGAATACTCCCAGGAGAAATGACTTATGAAAATCACGCGCTATCTTTCTGCCCTATTTGTCCTCGCATGGGCGATGTCCACTATTCATATGTCTTCAGCCGAAGAGACGACTCCTCGAGAGGACTCGCTCATGGAGCGGATCGCCCCCGAGAAACGCTTGATCTTCGATCTTGCCTTTAGTCCCCTTGACTCGACGATTGCTACCGGGGGGGCAGGAATAAAGCTCTGGGATGCAAAAACGGGTGCCCCAATCCAGCGGACGTCGTTTCTTAACGCTAACCAAAAGGAGATCTATCATCTCGCATTCAGCCCAGATGGGGGAACACTTGCGACTAGCGACAACTTTGGAACCATCAATATTAGGAACGCTAGAACTGGGCAACCCATCGGCGAACCATTGAATCCTAAAGCAGGCCACATCAGAGGTTTAGCATTCAGTCCCGACTGCGAAAGAATCCTCTTTTCTGGACAAAACTCAATGGGACTCATTCATATCAACTCTCGCAAGATTCTGTGGCAAATCAATCTAAGCCATTCCTTACCCTTGACTCTAGAGTTCGACCCGTCCGGCAAGTTCGTCCTCTTTACTTTTACTTACAATGAAGCTGCGCACATCTACGACGCAGAAACTGGCAAGCACCTGACGCAGCTCGCGCACGACTCAAGCCACCCCGTGCGCGCGGCCACCTACGACCCCGAAGGTTCATTCATTGCCACCGCGGGCATCCAAAAGATTGTGATCTGGAGCGCTGAAACACACAAAGCTCTTTTCACGCTATCCTATCCTGAGCCCCATCAAGTCGCCATCGCCTTCAGCCCCGATGGTTCAGTTCTCGCGGCACACACAGGCCGGCGTGTGCAGTTCATCAGCACGAGCACAGGTGAGTCCATAGGAGAAATCAAACTAGCCATGCCAGCAACTCGCATCAAGTTCAGTCCTAGCGGCGATGCGATTGGCATGATTCTCAATTACAATGAAGGGATTCTGCTCAACCGTGCAGAACTTGAAATGCCGGTTGCAAGCACAGTTTGGCCACGCCTAGAAACCTCACTAGAGAACTGGGCGAAGCTTTCATACCCTTACCGCGCTCGCTTCTTTAGGTCATTGGCAGTGGCGGCTTCAGATGTGCCGACCCCAGTCGCCCAAAACTGGATGAGCCACGAGAATCACGATGCCCTCATGGCCAGACTTCTGCTGCTCAACGCGCTAGAGCCTATCATCCAGGATGTCCACTCTGACTATTTCAAGGACCAAATACTCCCGCGTTACCTGAAACAAAAGCAAAGTAGAAACCAACAAGTCGAAATCAAAGAGCTCAATGACATTCGACTGTCTCCACTGGTACTCAAGATGTCGCTGCAATTGCTGCGAGCAGGAACAGATGCCCTGGTTGAGTTCACGGGTTCGAAGCCTGACCGAAAAAAACTGGGTGACCTCAAAGTCGAGATTGGCCGGGTTCTCGCGGCCCGCCCTGGAAAACACGACCTTCGCAACCTCTTAGCGGTGCTGGGACGATGCAAGCCCCTCATCGAAAGACACGCTGCCCACCCAAGGACTCAGGGTATCGCGCTCATGATGCTGACTCTTGAACAATACTTAGAGAAAGCTCAGTAGCCGTGGCGGTTTCCCAATCTCCTTCCCCTAGCTTTCGATCTCAAGTCGATGCCGCATGGAGATTGCGCATGAATCAACGCATCGTCGACTGCCTGACCCTTGTGCCCACGCTCCAGGAAGTGGCCGGCCTCCCGCCCCGGCTGCTTTCTTCGATAGAAGGCTCCGAAATTGCGATCGCTCCCATGCGACAGAACCTCAAATCAGTTGTCGACAAATTGGGGGCGAGCCTAGTGGTCGATCTTCTCCTGCTCAGAACCTCGCTGCTAAGGGCCCAAGGAGAGTTCATGCGAGCACAAGCAGAGCTCGCTCAACTAAAGACGACGCTCTGGGGGCTCGGGCTAGAAACCAGCCACTACAGGCTCTATTTTGAAGAAGGTCTTCATCAGCTTGTAGAAGGCGATTACTCAGGAGCACTTGAGAACTTTATTCGCTCACGCCACTTGGCTCGCAGCCTGCCTGAGAACATCGATGCGTTCTCAAACGCCATTTTGTGCTTGGAGAACCTGGGTCTCGCTTTTGACGAGCAGCTTGCCGAATGCTGCGAGCACGCAGCCAAGGTTGCCTGCAGGAGGTTGCAGGCGCGCGAGTCAGCATCTTGGGAGCCAAGATGCGACTCAACTTTCGACTAGGCCAAATCACCCAGCTCCTCCAAGCAGAGCGGAGCTACTCTCGAGAAGAGATCGATCAACCCCGTTATACGGCCTTTTGGGTTTGCGAGCTACCCTACCACTCCCATGCGAGAATCGATCAAGAGCCCGAGTGGTCCAAGCTACTCGATGCTCCGTACTTCTATCAAAAAGCGTTCCGCCTCAGGACTTTGCAAGGGCTGACTCACCCTTCAGACGGACAGACGGGGCGAGCCAGTGATTGGGTCAATCGAGTCTATCTCTGGGTTTGGAAGTGGCTCGTCACTCCGCAGACCTTCTCTCCCGAACGAGTCGGCTCTGCCTTTGGAGCCTTCTTGCATTATCACCCCCCAGCCCAACTCGCTCACCGTCTTTGCGCTGAGGACAATCAACTCCTTCGCAATGCCCTCCAATGGCTCAGCCTCTTCGACCCTGTGAGCAGCGACCGCGTGGCAGATCTCACTAGGCTGGTATCGAGAGAGACAAGTCAGCAGAATCCGCTGCTCGAACTCGAACGACTAGCGACCTGCGCCTTCAAGGCTGCGCGCGATCACAAAGAACTCGAACTTCAAGACACCCTGTCTGCTCTGCGTGCCTCTCCCTTGTGGTCCTCTAAAGAAGTGTGGATTGCTGACCTCGTTCGCGCTGTTTTCCCCAATTCAAATCCAGACCCATCCTCCCCAAACCCTCGAGATAAACAGTTCAATGACTTTTCATCCCGACTGCGTGAGCTCATTCACGGCGCAGAGTCCCAGTCATCCCAAATCCAGATGACCGTAGACCTTGAGACCTTTACTGTCAGGGATCTCAAGTCAAAGCGAAATCTCCCCTCTCAGCCTCTCGCGCTCGCGATCGAGCTCCTCAACCGGGCTGGCTCACTATCCTGCGAAGAGTTCGCAGCCGTGTGCTTTGGCATCACCCGCTACGATTCGCAAATTCACTTGCCTCGCATTTACAACCTCCTCAATCGCATCAAGCGAGTTCTTCCAGACGAGCTGCAAATCAAGACCAAGGAGGGAAGGATCTATTGCGAAGGCAGCTGGAGATCTGTCGAGCTACGACGCCCAAACCTTCAAACGTCAGGATTGCGACGAGTTCCCGAATGGAATGCGATTCTTGGCGTTAAAGCGATCACCCATCCCGTTCATCTATCTCATGACTCCGCGCCTGCTCGCCTCAGGTTGATCCCTTCTCAAGTCTATTCACGAAGAGAGCTCGAACAAACTTTAAGAAGGCCGCGGAGCACAGTGAACCGCATGCTCGCAGACTGGGAGCATCGCAGGTGGGTTGTCCGCCGCGGGAAGGCACGAAAAACAAGCTATGTGATCCGAGAGGAAATCCAGATATGAACCCAATCCGTCGCACCCTATCCGCACTCGCATTTTTGGCGGCATTCGCGAACCCATCCACTGAGGCTATTGCTTCTCAAAATCCAGCCGACTGGACGGTCAAGGTGCAATCTTGGCTCTGCCAGCAACCTGACCATCGATTCAACGGATCTGGGCTATTGCTCAGGATTCAAGAACACGACTATGTGCTCACCTCTGAACACGTGGTTCTGCACGGGGTCGCCGACTTTTGCCACTCGATCTCCGGCGCATCGGTCAAAAACATAGTGAGAGCGGATCTCCGCGCAGTCGACTTCGCTACGGGGATGGCACTTCTCAAGCTGAGCAAGCCACTCGAGAACGCCGCTCCGCCAACTCTGGATATCTTCGAACCCCAGACTCCCAATATTGGCCAAAAACTCACTGTCGCTGGCTATCCTGCAAAATCTGACGAGCTCCTGGTGCCTCCTGTTGGCGACGTCCTCAAAAACTCGAGCTCGCGCCACGAGATCCCTCTCATCTCAAAGGTTATCGAAACCATTGGAGCGCATGGAGAATACGGGATGAGCGGGGGCCCCGCTTGGAGCCAAAAAGGAGGCAAAAACGGAGTCATCGGCATGCTCTCGCATCAGTACCTCTCCATGAGGCCAGGAACCGCTACCCAAGTCGCTGAGTGGCAGGCTGAAGAGAACAGGCAATATCATTCAAGCAACTTCTTGATTTTGATCCCCTCAAAATCAATTCTGCGCTGGATTGGAGAGGTTATCAAAGCTCCCAGCGCAGCGCCTTTCTTATTGCGCGATCCCTATTCCCAGCTCCAGGGAAAATCAGTGGTGCTCATGAATGAAGTACGAGTCGAGTACATTGCTGGCAGCATAGCCGATCCAACTCCGATCGGAGGAGACGGTACTGGCATCGGCGGTGATGGAACCGGCATCGGCGGAGACGGGACCGGCATCGGCGGCCAATCGAGCTTTCAAGCTTCAGGTGCGATGGTTCAGCTTTCACAAGCGGGCACGCCAGCCTCTACTCGCTGGCTACTCTCGATGGACTTAAAATGGCTCGAACATAGCAATCCCTATTTGGCCCGAGGAGAAAAAGCGCAGATCCCCTATTTTGTGCTCACTAGCCGAAAACCAGGCACTCGGATTCAGGTTCGCGGCTTTCACTCATTGTCTGAGTTTTTTTCCATCGCGTTCAATGACTCCCAGTGGAAACCCGTGGTTCTCAGCATGAGCGCAGAACACAAGACAGTGCCACGCAACATCTTGCAACAGGCCCAAGAGCTCGAAAAAGTGGCGCAATCCCTCCTCCAACAATGGGTCGCTAACAAAGATGCGCCGCCCACCTTGGTCAAAGCGCGAGCAGGGCTGTCTGAGGCCCTGATCCTCGCGGAAATTCTTCAATCGGAGACATGGGAGACCGTTCAGGCCAAAGATTTTTCTTCGCTCGCAGACTCTCCAGCTTTTCAAGAGTCCTGGCGACTCCTATTCCACACTGACTTCGACACTACGGTCGAGCTTCTTCGCTATGTACGAGATCTCGAAAGCTCGCTGGACAAGATAGCCCCCTAAGTCTTCAGAGCGGTATATTCCCATGCTTGCGCGAGGGCCCGCGCTCACGCTTGCCAGCAAGCGCCTTCAAGCTCGAAATCAGCATCCGCCGAGTCTGCTCCGGCACGATGACTTCATCGATGTATCCTAGCTCCGCCGCCTTGTAGGGGTTTGCGAACGTGTTGCGATACAGCTCGACCAACCTTGCGCGCTCTTCAACGAGCTTGCCCGCCTTCTCGGCCGCAGCCATCTCTTTTCTATAAAGAATATTGATCGCCCCGTCAGGCCCCATCACTGCGATCTCCGCCATTGGATATGCGAAATTGAAATCCGCGCGGATATGCTTGGACGACATGACGTCGTATGCGCCGCCGTAAGCCTTGCGCGTGATCACGGTGAGCTTGGGCACCGTTGCTTCAGAAAAAGCGTAGAGCAGCTTTGCTCCGTGCTTGATGATGCCGCCATACTCCTGCTCAGTACCCGGCAAGAATCCTGGCACATCGACAAACGTCACCAGCGGGATATTAAAAGCATCGCAAAACCTAACAAACCGTGCAGCTTTGGTCGACGCCGCGATATCGAGACATCCAGCCAAGTGCATCGGCTGATTGCCCACCACCCCCACGCTGCGTCCGCCCAAACGCGCAAAACCCACCACTATATTGGGTGCGTTGGTAGCCTGCACTTCCATAAACTCACCTTGGTCCACGACATCTGCGATCAACGCGCGCATATCGTAAGGCTTGTTCGAAGTATCAGGCAAAAGTTTCGGTATCGCTAAGCAGGGGCGATCCACCGGATCCACTGCAGGCGCGGCCCCAGGCGCGTCGTCCAAATTGTTCGACGGCAAAAACCCTACGAGTTTCCGCACCGACTGCAAACACGCACGCTCGCTCGGTGCCACAAAATGACAAACGCCGCTCTTCTCCGAGTGCGTCTCCGCACCGCCGAGTGCTTCCTTCGTCACGTCTTCGTGAGTCACCGTCTTGATGACATCCGGACCCGTCACGAACATATAAGACGAGTTCTCCACCATGAAGATAAAATCCGTCATCGCTGGGCTATAAACCGCCCCTCCAGCGCAAGGCCCCAAGATCACGCTGATCTGCGGAATCACGCCGCTCGCCTGCACGTTGCGCCAGAAAATCTCGGCATACCCACCCAAGCTCTCGACGCCTTCCTGAATGCGCGCGCCGCCCGAGTCGTTGAGACCAATCAGGGGTGAACCCGTCTTCAGGGCTAAATCCATCACTTTGCAGATCTTCGAAGCATGCGCTCCCGATAGGCTGCCGCCAAATACGGTGAAGTCTTGTGAGAACAAATAAACCGTTCGGCCGCCGATCGTGCCGTAACCGGTAACGACGCCGTCACCTAGAAACTTCTGCTCCTCCATCTCGAAGTCCGAGCAGCGATGAACCACAAACTTATCGAGCTCAACAAAGCTTCCCGGATCCAGCAACAGCTCCACACGCTCACGCGCTGTCAGCTTTCCCGCCGCATGCTGCTTAGCGATGCGATCCGGACCACCACCCAACTCCGCCTTGCGCTCGCGTTCAGCGAGCTCCTTCAGTCTGTCGGCATATGACATAGACCTTCATTCATACACAGAGGATGTCGGGATTGTCAGCAACTGGCATCCCGCGAACCGCCGATTTGTGAGAGAAAAAGTTCGGCGGTTCGCGGGAAGTGGTGTGCCGGCATCTGGCCAGCAAAGGAAAAAGAGCAGGGCTGGTGCTCTTTCAACGATTGTTTGAATGGCGGGGCATTAGCATCGCACAACGCTTTGCGTCAAACTAAAAGAGGGACACCCACACTGGGGCGTCCCTCTTTATTTTTCTATCAAAAAAAGTGTGCTTACTTCTTCGAAGAAAATTCGAGTTCGAGCACTTGGCGCATCTCCACAGGATGATCCGCCGAGATCTTTTTCTCTTGGTGGAGAGCCACAATTCGATTCGCTACGTCTTCCATCGCGATGCCAGAGGCAGTGGCAATCAGCTCAAGCTTTTCGCCGCTTCCCATATAGGCTTGATCGATCAGGCTCTCTGCCTTTACGGTGTCAGCATACACTTCCTTGGCGCTTGACGACGTCGTCAGGAGAAGCAAGAGAATGACCAATCCCGACCCTAACTCGTCAGCACGAGCAGCAGTCACCACGGCATTAGAAACCGCAGCCGAAGGAACAAAAGAAGCAGCCATTGGCATCGCAGCCAAGCCAAGGGTCAAAGTGGCAATTTTCCTAAATTGTTTTGTAAACATAAGAGCTCCTTTTTGGACGGTCGTTTTGGAATGGGAACGAAGCGACGACTACCCAAAGAAGACGCGTCGTGTCAATTGGTCGGCACCCAAAAATATTCATTTTAGCATCAAAGTAGAGTCGTTTTGTTTGGTATTAATTAGACTTTTTAAGTCAAGAACTGTAGTCATCTGCCATGCGCTGGCTAAGATACTTTTCTATCCTTTACGTTGTTGTTGAGTTTTCGAGAGCCTCCCAAGCCCAAGGATTACCTACCGGTTTTGCCATCGATCCAGCTTCAGAAGCGTTTTCAGCCGCAGAGCTCAACTCCATTCAAAATGCCCTCAAGCGGGTAGGTCCCGACTACCGACCCAAGCAGCACGTCGTGACTCTGTTCAAAGACTCCTCCCCCCAAAAAAAGGGAGAGCGTCGGGACCTAGTGGGCGAGTTCGAAGAATCGACATTTCGAATCATGCTTTACCCCGCCTCTTACTCGGACCTTTATGACAAAGCCGCCGGTCTGATGCTCGAGCGCACTTTGATCCATGAACTCACTCATGCGATCGATCTAGAACGCGGCATCTCGAGTTCGGACGCTTGGAAAAAACTCAGCGGCTGGACTTCACTCCCAGTCCTAGGGTGGCTAGGTTTATTTAACTCACCGGACAATGCCGAAGACAAAGGATATGGACGAGATTATGGCAAGGACAGCGAGAAGGAGGACTTGGCCACTTTCGCCGAAGAATTCTTTTACCCCACTCCCCGTCGTGATCCCGAAATGCGCATTCATTGCCGCTCTCCTTCAAAATTCGCTTTTTTCTCGCACAATCTCCGCGAGCCTCCGACTGTCCTAGGCCAGCCTTGCGCGCCGGTCGAAAGCTGGATCGATCCAAGCAAGGTGGAGGGCCTAGAAATTCTCTTGGCCTCTCCCTCCAGCATCAGCCCAGCTTCGATGGCGGGACATTTGCTTCTGCGAGTGCGCATAAAAAACTCACCCGCCGACGATGACCCGATCATCTCTTTCGGCGCGGACCTGCCGGAGGATACAACATCCGGGCAAATGATCACGGGCGGAATCACCGGAAAATTCTTGAGCACCCTGATTGAAACTCCTTTGTCTCAAACCGTCCTGCAATACACAGAGCTTGAAGACCGGGACCTCTGGCGATACTCGCTCTTGTTGTCTACTGGGCAAATCCGCGCAGTTCTTGAGCGACTCTTCGAAGTCAAAAAGAACTATCGCGCCAAATACAAGTTCCTGACAAAGAACTGCGCCGCCATTTTAGTCGATCAGCTCGGCATCGCCTTGCAAAACGACGATATCCCGTTTCACCCGCCCCTTTTCGTTTCTCCCAGCATGCTGCTCGCCCGGCTCAGTCAAAAAGGCCTTGTCGCCGAAGTCTCCCCCAGTTTCTACAGCCTTAGTCGCAAAGCAGAAATCGCCCGCGAGAAAAAGCGGGATATTTATCAAGAGTACTCCCGGCTCATCGGCGGGTTCCCCTATCAAGTGCCGACTTGGGAGTCGATCGAGTCCGACCATTTGAACGACCGGATCGCGGCCTACCAAGCCCTCGCCCGCCTAACCCCCTCTCTCACGCCCGAGCTCAAAGAAAAGACATATCTCATGCTCCTTCTCAGCCTGGATGGCGAACGAAGGCGTCAATTTGTGCCAGGCAAGGGTGTCGGCAAACCCTCAGAGGCGCATGAAAAAGTCCGCAGAGTAATCTCGGAAGTGCGCAACGACGCCGAACTTAAGTCGCGCATCCCTGAGCTTGCCCGCCAGCACTCGACTAAAGAGATCTACGGAGAAGAAGAGCTCCGTAGCCGCCTGATCGGCTCTGCCCACACAGGAACTCAGGCCATCGTCGTCACCCCAACCTACTCGATCGTCAACCGAGAGGGACACTTTGAACTGGCGATCAAGACAACGCTTTTCTCCCAAGACTTGGGAGACACCTCTCGATTCGCCTTGGCTCGCGGGATGTCTATGGACGTCTTGCCTTCAGTCGTAGTGGTCGACCTGGATCAAAAGTCGATTACGCGTTGGTACAGCGCCATGCTCTTGATTCGAAGCCTCCCGCAGCACTCAACCGCGCATGGAGACGAAATCAAGAATGTGTTCGCAGACGGCTTGGGCGGACTCGGGGCCGGGCTCAGGATCCTCGAGTTCTCTGGCGATCGTTGGCGTCGACGAAAATTCGAAGCCCACTGGCTCACTCCCGAGATCGTCGCCAACTTGGTGTCATCCAGAGCATTTAGGAGCTACCTCAACGTTGCGCTGGGCTTGCAGGTCGGAAACGTTTGGATGACTAAGGACGCAGGGAACAGCCGCTTTTGGGTGGGCCTCCCGCTCGAGATCCAAGGACAGCTTTCATTCGACGAAGAGCAAAAAACCTTAGTTCGCCTGGGGGCGACCTTCACTCCGCAAATCTCGACCGATGAGGGATTCAGAGACGAGATCGAGGCACGCCTGATCCTGTCCCAGTACCTAGCAGAGGTCATGGGCGTCGAACTTAGGATCGAGGCTGGCGCCGAATACGAGCACCCGGAAGCCCTGAGGTTTCTGATCGGGGCGCAAGCGCGGGGATGGTAAACCACTCACCGCCCTCAATACTGCGCTCCGGGCTTCTAAGTCTAAAAGGATAGGCAGTTCACCACAGCATCGTTCCAGGACTTACCCTGGCTCTGTTGCTCATCCAAACAACTCAGACGCCTTATTGCCGATGCAGCTCCCCAACAGGCATCTGTCGTTTTCTCCCAATCCCAACCTCGTGCACGAGCCTTCTGCGCGCAATCTCCAGGCGCGCTCTCCGAAACCGCTGCTCGACAGATAAAACCTAGATAAGGCCAATCGCTTTGATCTTGAGGCCAATCCGAAAGCGAACGTGCATGCTCTACACAGAGCACGGGGAGCTCGGGCGCCCTGGCTTGAGAACAAACAAATCGCGCGCTTTCCAATTTCCATTTCTTGCTGCGTGCAAACGTTACGCAGCTATTGTCAGCCTGCTGTTGTTGCTGCTGCTGCTGTTGTTGTTGCTGCTGTTGCAGCTGCTGCATTTTACGCTCGCAAGGTTTTTGATTCTCTTTCCCTTGGACACAGCCTGGAGCAATCCCGTTACCCTTGTCACCGCCTCCTCCCTCACCCGCGAAGGCTTGCGAAGATGCGATCATCATGGCAACGAAAAAAAATGCACAAAACTTTCTCACGACAAATCTCCAGGCTGATCCTTTGGATCCGTTAAAGGGTAAAGCTGTACACAGATTTGATAGACATCTGTTCTGACACCATCTTCGAGCAGACTCGAAATCTGTTTTCTAAAATCACGAATGAGTTTTTTCGCTTCTTGTAGACGCCCTGGGCTCACTGCTATCGTCGTCGACGAATAATCCCGCTGATGAAGTGCTACTTTCTCGAGTTTCTCGATGCCCATTGCGAGGGCATCCCGATGGGACTTTCTCAAGGCAGCCGAGACGACATCCTGGCTCGTCACCACACGAACTTGGTTGAGCTTCACTCTTCCGATCGAGTCCACGCTCATAAGCTCCGCCTGCTGGAGACGATCCCACGCAGCTTGGGCTTTCTCTTCGGAGATCCCTAGACGCTTAGAAATCCAACGCGCTTTAGGAACAAACCCCTGCGTCTCAACCAGGGCAAGGATCGCATAGTGCTCCCACTCAGCGATGATCTGAAAGTGCAGCTCTTCATTCAATAGCTTCGCTTGATCGGTCGATGCTTCGATCGAGCGCACCACCGCTCCGGAAGCCACTCGGCTAAACGCACTATTCAGAAACCTCTTCTTCTCCGCGGGAGAAAAAACCAGCTTCTGCGCAAGTGCCTCGGCCGTCGCGATCGGGAGAGGGCGCTTGCCTGCCAGTACCGCAGAAAGCGTCGGGGGCTGCATCCCTAGATGCTTGGCAAAGGAGCGCAAAGAATACGCGGCATTAGCTCGCTTTCTCCTAGCAAGCTCTTCGCGTAGCGCGGTCCTAAAATAGGCTTCTTTTTGAGGCATGGCCGGCGTTAATAACATACCAAAATAGTCAAATCAATTAGGTTTGAACCCTGAAAAGCAAGGAAGGCTCCTCTCACAAAAGACTTCCCTGCTCTTCAGAACTTTGCATTCAGACGGATCATTTAGGGGCACAAACAAGGACTTCATTACCTAGGACAAGACTTTCACCCTTCTGGAGATTGAAATCGGGGAATTGGACCCCGGCTCGGCGGTAAGGCCCTTCATGGTAAGGCCCTTGGAGACAGGATTGCGGGGGTTGCTGGGATTGCTGCTGTCTCTGCGGCCTCTGCGGCTCTTGCGGACCATGCTGCCGCTGCCTCTGCTGCTGCTGTTGTTGTTGGCACGGCATACACCAGACCGCGAGATCGTAGTTTGGACGCTCCATTCGCTGACCCGCCGCTAACACCACACTCTGACGCACATGACGCGGCTTTTGCTCCAAAACGTGAAAGTTCATCCCCGCCCAAAGTGAGTGAGCGAGCATCTCATCAGAGAAGAACTCCGTTCCTGACCGCACCATCGCAAGAGCCACAGGACGGATGGCCGCTTCAGTGTACCGACCTTCTCCGGTCATGCGATTCACGCAGCCCGCGAAGAGCGTGAGATCTTCTTTGGCTAACTGATTCTCGCAAGGAGAACCGCATCGAAAGCTGTTTCCATCCATGCATCGAAACGACTCAATGGGATAGTCCTTCAAGCAAGCCTCAAACGCCCTCACCCCGCGGCCATGTCCCTCGACAACTGAGCGAGCGATGACTTCGCCCATCGCTCCAAAACTCTTCTGCTGGCATTGCTGCTGCTGTTGTGATTGCTGAGCATTTGCTGCATCCGGAATCACCGCCAGCCCCGTCCAAGCCAAAAGACCAATCATCGATTTTATTTTCTGCTTCATTTTCTTTTCTCCGTTTTTAAAGAGTTGTGAAGAGAACAGAAAATAACTTTTAAGTTAACGCATTGCATTAACTTAAAATCAAAACTGTAGCATCTTTGCTACACCTAAGAATACAGCCCTATTCAACTCCCCTCTCATTGATGACCTAATAGTCTCGATCTCACTGAACCCCTTCTAATCTCTCGAAAACAACAGACGCTACTGAGACTCACGGCCCTCAATACTGCATTCCCCACTCCAACAACGTACTCACCGACCGATCCGTCGGATCACCTGGATGATTGAGTGCCGTCGTGATCGACCAGCGCTTGCTCAAGCGCCTGCGAATCCCCACCATTTCCTCTCCGCCGCCCTCGCTCACGCTCAGCGAGGTCCCCTCGCCCAAGCTGTAACGAAGCTCCACGTTGCCCGTCTGAGGATCATAGTCGACGCTCTGAATATTGAGAGACGAAAGGTAGTAGAGCGAAAGCAAGCTCAGCGCGCCCTCTCGCAAGGCATCGCCCGTCTTTGATGACGCCTCCGATTGCTCCGGATCCAGCGAGTCGAGTTTCTGCCCAAACAAAAGCACCGCCAAGATCTGATTTTCCGGCAGCGGTGGATCGCTCATAAAACGGACTTTGGGTTTCGCGGTCGTGCCAACGACCAAGATCGTGATCGTGTAATCCGTGTAAGCGATCTTCAAAGCCCCATCGAGCTCGCTATCTGAGGATGGCGACTTCAGCTTCAACCCAAAGCGCTCAAGCCTGACTTCGCGATGAAACAAGTCAAACGGAAACGCGCGCGCATCGAGGCTTCCGCTCAAAGGCAACGAGTCGCTGAGCACGACGTCGACCCCCAGGGGAACAGGTCCTTTAGCGATCTCCGTCTTGAGCATGACGGGTCGGGCCCCCGGCGACCTGATCCGCACGCTGTAGGTAAAAGCGAAAACCTCCTGATGACTGGCCATCCCCTGTGCCGAGACTCTCTTAATCCTCGAGTCCGGCGCAAACGCCGGAAAATCGTCTGGCTTTGGTTGTGTCGGAGTAGGAAGCCCAGGCAACGGAGGCAACTCGAGCACGACCTCCGTCAGATTCACGTCCATGTCCAAGTGCGCTTTAGGAGAAGGCATGAGCTGAGCCAAAGTCACTTCTCCTTTGGCATCGATATTGAGTTTCTGATTTTCGGACGATAGCCGAGTCTGCAGCGAAACTGGCGCAGACCCCTGATTCGCATCAAAGCGCCCTTGAGTCGCGAGCTCAACGCTGCCCTTCAAGACGCGCGCAGGCGCCCAAATCGCCCAGGGCGTTTTTTCGAGCTGCTTCACGAGCACCTCAAAGCGAGGGATCTTGAGCGCGAGGCCCAAGTCCGTATCCATCTTCCAGGAACGCGGAAACTCTGAGGGGATCCCATCGACTTGGCTCATCACATTGCCACTTCCCTCAAACAGCGGAGTAAGGATGGGATCGAGCTCGACACCCAGTCTGCCCGCCACACGAGAATCTGGCGAGGGCGGAAACGCGCCGGTCAAAACATCCACGGTGACGGTACCTCCCATTTCGGCAGGGATCTTGATGTTGGGAAATCCTTTAGGCGGAAGTGGCAGCAAAGCGTAGACCGGACAGTTCACCTTGACTTCACCCGGCTCAGTCTCCGAACTTCGTCGCGCCAAACTCAAATCGCAATCACGCACCGAAACCCGGCGAAACGAGGGAACCAGGTCGATAGCTCGAGCAGAAAGCCGAGCGTTGATGGCATTTGGGCTCAAATTTCCTTTCGCGACCAGAACAACCCGTCCCAATGGGCCGCGCGCTACCCAAGGCTTGCCCGGGACATAGCCTCCATCGAGGCGATAGTTATAATTCAACGACTTTTGTGTACTTCCAGGGGTCGGCTCTAATTCAATATTGGCGTTTACCCAAGTTTTGTCGGCTAGCTGCGCGGTGGCCTTTGCATTCATACCCCAAGTTTCGAGTCGCGCGAACCCATGGGGATTCTGAAGATAAGCCTCGCCATCCATTCGGTCCGGTTTTTTTCCGGGGTTAAGGCTCTCGATCTGAGCTTTGACCGAGATCTTTGCGCTCTCTCCTAGCCCTACGCTTTTCCCTTCGACTCCGCTATCCAGCTGAATCGCTCCTCGATACTCAGATTCAGCGATTTTCAGACGCAGCTGAGAAAGGTCGATCTGGATCGGAAAGACCCGAGCCTCTCTGATGAACTCGGGAATCAGCTCGCCAGAAGGCTTATCATAAGACTGCTCTTCTCCTTTCGGCGAGCCCTCTGGGATCCTCATGCTCAACCGCGAGCCCAGCACTGTCACCGGGCCCAATTCAAGGACTCGAGGCCTAAATCCTCCCAAACCTGCCGCCGCAGAAAGCTGGACCCGAGAAAAGCAACCCTCCAGGCGCTCGTCGGGCAACTTCACGCAGAGCCCGCTAAGATCGAGCTTCACTCGCTTCTTGAGCCAAGACAAAGACGAGACATCCAGGTAGCCCTCATCCCATTTGATTTCCGCATAACCATGAGAACCGGCATACCTCGCTGCCCAAGCAAGCGTTCGATCGTTGAGCACCAGCTTGGGCCAAGTGATCACAGCAAGAGCCACCCCCGCGACCAGGATCACCAAGCAGAGCAGACTGAAAGAAAGCCATTTTAGGATCTTAAGTATTCTCTTCAAAACTCTTCCCCAAAACTCAGAAAAAAATGCCACCCACCCGACATGTCCTCGGGATATCCATGTGCAATCGTCGTTCTAAACACACCGAACGGCGACTTGTACCTCAACCCGGCGCCAGGTGACCAAAGAAGTGGAGACTCCAAGGCAAACGGAGTCGCCCCAGCACCACCTACATCCACAAAAAAAAGAGACTCGATGCCTAAGGGCAATCCTTCCGTCAGCCGCGCTTCAAAATCCAAGAAAGCAGTCGTCATCGCTCCGTAACCCGGAATGCTCCGCCGAGCGAATCCCCGGAGATCCATTGAACCGCCCAAATAGTAAAAAAACGCCGCTGGCAAAGCGGTCGCCGGACCGGGCCGCTCGGGTGACCAGGTCGTCGACACCCCTCCCCTCGCACCCAACACTAGCAACGGCGGATCATAGTCGAGCAGATTATAGAGGACTTGGCCGGTCCATTTCAAACGCTGTGCAGAAGCCGATGAGAGCCAGTTGCGCCCCGCAAAGTCGACGGTCAGACTTGAATTAAATCCTGCTCGAGGATTGGTCGCCCAGTACTCAAAATCATGCGAGCGCATTCGCAGAACACCTTCGAGCGACGTGAACCGCGAGTTCGGGTCTCCGGCGCCACTACCTTGCAAGGTGCGAAAAATCTCAAATACTGGCCCCACCGATGTCTCGACACCTAACCATGAATTGTCCCAGGTCGTCGCGGCGCCAAGCTTTGCCCGTCCCGAGAGCACCTCAAAAGCGTCTTCGTTCTGATGCTTGAAGGTGACCAAAGGCTGAAAGTATCGCCTCGTCGGAAACGGCAAGACATAAGCTCTCATCTGAGCGGTCAACTCCTGCTCCTTGAAGGACGCAAACAGCGTCACATCCGCATTGGACGCTGAATTGCCAATTCGAGTATTACGCCAAGTCGACTTAGCCAAAAGCAGAGTCTCAGTGCTCGCGCCAAAACCAAATGTCAGCAGCCTCGGGGGCCCCGCAACTGAGTGCTGATAAGCCACTGCGCTTTTCTCTCCACATTGAGTCGTAAAATGCGCGTCCTGCAGCAGGCTCGCCTGCGCGACTCGGTTCTCAGTGATGGTGAGCAAATCTCCGTTGAACTTCTCTCCCAACCTGAACGCATCGTAGCGGCGCAGAATCCCCCCGCGCATGCCGGGGATCGACTCCTCATTGATCACGTCGAGATTCTGCTCGGGTCCCGGAGTCACGAGGATTTGAACTCGACCCGAACCCGGGTTCGCTTCACTCCTCACCACTGGACACGGAAAACCCTCCGCCTGCAATCGCTGGGTCACCCACTGCTCAGTGGATCCCAACAATGAAGGCGTCAAAATTTCGCCAACGACCTTGCGTTTTCGTCGCAAACGCAACTTCGAGGGATCCACCCCCGCCGCTTCAAGCGAAAAAACCCGCGTCACGGATCCCGTATCAACTACCGCATGTCCATCTGCACCCAATTCAAATTGCGGATGATGGTAGCCCCGCTGCTGCAAGAAATTGCTGAAGTTATACCGAATCTGAGAAAACGGGAGATGCTTCCACGCGGATTGCAATTTGTCGTCTCCGCAGACGAGCTTTTTTTCCGTGTCAGAAAGACCCGGTTCGATTTTGCCGCGCACTTCGATTCCGGGACACAAAACTTCGGTCTCGATAGCCTGCAGCTGCGTCGAAAAACCCACACACCAAAGCAAGAAACCCACCCAGATCCACATGTGACTAGCGCGCTCATGCATGGCGCGTTACCCTTAGAGGGAGGGCGATACTGGACCCCATGGCGTCAACTTTCTGTCCGAATCGATATAAAAGTCTCTGTGCCAAAGGGGGGTCTTTCCTCGCTTTTGTCGTGACATGCCTAATTGCAACTCACGTGACAGCTCAAAGCAGCATTGCAGGCGCCTTTTATACAGATGTTCAAGGGGGTATCTCTCAGTTTCGAAGTCCGGAAGCTTTTTTCGGAATCGAGGATGGCGCAGGCGTCTCAGACTTGGGTCTCGCGTTCAATATCGGATTGTTCAAAAGCTTCTCCAACTCTCCTAAAATGGATTTTCAATTAGGTCTGCAATACCGCTTCGATTCGGTTACTCAAGGCGCGTACAACATGGCGACTCACGCCCCCTATCTTCTCGCCCGAATCCAAGTCATGGCGCTTTATGTTTCCGGTGGGATCAGTCCCCTTATGTATAAGCGCTTCTCCGGAGCGCCAGGCCTAATCGATGGCCTCACGCCGGCCACCGGTGCTCTGGGCCTAATGGGAGAGGCGGGTCTTCTTTGGTCCGTCACCCCCCGTTTTTCGCTCGGCGCTGCGGCCGCTGCCCAGTGGGTCACCGTTAATGGCAGCGCAAGCCCTGCTCCCATCATCAACATCCTAGGCTCTATGCGTTTTTATTACGGCTTTTCGAACGAAAGCGGCAGTGGCGGTCGTCGCACACCCCTTGAATACGAGGGCTGGCGATACATCGGCGGGCAATGATTCGGCGGGTGGTCATTTTGCAGTGATTCTGCTATCTTCCTGCGTTCATCACTTATGAGCGAAACCAAACCTTTTTCAGCCGTCAGACCCGATGTCCAACTTCCCAAACTTGAAGAAGGGATTCTCGACTTCTGGGACCAGCATAATATTTTTGAGCAGTCATTGAAGCAGACCACCGCTTCCAAACCCTACAGCTTTTACGACGGCCCCCCGTTCGCGACAGGCCTCCCCCATTACGGCCATATTCTTGCCGGAGTGCTAAAAGACATCGTCCCCCGCTACTGGACCATGAAAGGCTACTCCATCCCTCGCCGGTTCGGCTGGGACTGTCACGGCCTGCCCGTCGAATACGAAATCAATAAGTCGCTCGGCCTCGAATCTCGCAAACAGATCCTTGAAATGGGCGTCGATAAGTATAACGCCGCTTGCCGCGGGATCGTGCAACGCTATTCACAAGAGTGGAAAAAATCCGTCAGGCGAGTCGGCCGCTGGGTCGACATGGAAAACCCCTACTTCACGATGGACGTCAGCTTCATGCAAAGCGTCTGGTGGGTTTTTCAAGAGATGTATAAAAAAGGCTTGATCTACGAGGGCTACAAAGTCGTGCCCTACTCGGTCGGGATCTCAACGCCTCTCTCAAATTTCGAAGCCAACCTCAATTATAAGCAAGTGCAGGATCCCGCAATCACGGTGCGTTTCCCGATCAACGGACAAGAGAAAACCTTCATTCTCGCCTGGACAACCACTCCTTGGACTTTGCCAAGCAACCTAGGACTCGCGGTCGGTAACGATATCGACTATGTCAACGTCCGCGACAAGGCCTCGGGCGAACGCTACATCCTAGCCAAAGCGCTGCTTGCCTCTTCGTTCAAAGACCCAGCCAACGAGCTCGAAGACGTGCGCGAGATCAAAGGCCGCGACCTTCTAGGGTTGACCTACGAGCCTCTCTTCCCCTACTTCGCCGAAAAATATAAACAAGGCGCGTTTAAAGTTATCCACTCGGACCACGTCACCACCGAAAGCGGAACCGGCATCGTCCATATGGCGCCAGCGTTTGGCGAAGAAGACTATTACGCCTGCCAAAAAGAAGGCATGCCCATCGTCAACCCCGTTGACGACGATGGCATGTTCACGGCTGAGGTCCCCGACTACCAGGGCCGCCGCGTAAAAGAAGCCGACAAAGACATCATCGCTGCGCTCAAGGCTAAGGGCCGACTCTTCAAGCAAGACACTCTCGTCCACAGCTATCCCTACTGCTGGCGCTCTGACACCCCGCTCATCTATCGCGCGGTCTCAAGCTGGTTCGTCGCCGTCGAGAAGATCAAGGAAAGCGTCATTAAAAACAACGCCACCACAGCATGGGTGCCCGATCACTTGCGCGATGGCCGCTTTGGCAAATGGCTAGAGAACGCCCGCGATTGGGCCATCTCGCGCAATAGGTTTTGGGGCACACCGCTGCCAATATGGCGCAATCCCGAAGGCGAGATCATCTGCGTCGGATCGCGAGCCGAGCTCGAGAGACTCTCCGGACAGAAAATAGACGACCTCCACATCGAGTTTGTCGACAAGATCTCGATCCCCTCGCCCACTGGCAAAAGCCCCCTCAAGCGCATCGACTCCGTCCTCGATTGCTGGTTCGAAAGCGGATCGATGCCCTACGCACAGTGGGGCTTCCCGGAAACCAACAGAGACGGATTCAAGAAGAACTTTCCAGCCGACTTCATCGCTGAAGGCCTAGACCAAACTCGCGGCTGGTTTTACACGCTCATGATCATCGGAACCGCGCTCTTTGATCAGTCACCGTTCAAGAACGTCGTCGTCAACGGACTCGTTCTTGCCGAGGACGGAAAGAAAATGTCCAAGAGCCTGCGCAACTATCCTGATCCAATGGAGGTGCTCAATAAACACGGCGCCGACGCGCTTAGGCTCTATCTCATCGACTCCCCCGTAGTGAAAGCACAGGAGCTCCGCTTCTCCGAGAAAGGCGTCACCGATGTCGTCCGCCGCATCTTGCTCCGCTGGTGGAACAGCTATTCCTTTTTCGTCAGCTACGCAAACGTAGATAACTTCAGACCTCGGCAAGAGCGCTCAAACTCGCCCAACATTCTCGACCAGTGGGTGATCTCGCGGCTCCACACGCTTATCGAAAATACTCAGCGCGAAATGTCCGCTTACCGCCTCTACAACGTCGTGCCCGGCCTCCTGCAGTTCATCGAGGACCTCACCAACACCTACATCCGCTTCAATCGCAGCCATTTCTGGAAAGAAGGGATGCCCGAAGACAAGCGCCAGGCATACGAGACCCTCTACGAGGTCCTCCTTACGCTCAGCAAGCTCATGGCCCCGTTCGCGCCATTCTTGGCCGAGACCACCTACCTCAACTTGGCAGGCGTCCTCCCCGCAAGCGCGCGCAAGCAATCAGTGCATCTCGAAGCCTTCCCTGATGCTAATCCCGCGCTCATCCGCTCCGAACTTGAAGAGGCCGTGCGCGTGATGGAGGCTCTTGTCCTCCTCGGCCGCAACCATCGAGAGAAGATCGGCGTCCGCGCTAAGATCCCGCTCAAGACGATGACGATCATCCAGCGCGATGAGAAGGTGCTCGCAAATCTCAAGCGCTTCGAGCCTTATTTCGCCGACGAGCTCAACATCCAGAAGATTGTCTACTATTCTAATGAAGACCACTACGTTCAGATCAGCGCCAAGGCTAACTTCCCAACCCTCGGCCCGAGACTAGGCCCTAAGATGAAGCAAGTCGCAGGCGCTATCATGAAACTCACGCTTGCGCAGATTCTCGAGCTAGAGGCCGGCAAGACTCTCTCAGTCGAAGGCGAAGCGATCACGCTTGCCGACGTCGAGATCCGCCGCGCCCCTAAGGGCCAGAACCCCAACCTCGCGACCCACCAACTCGTATCCATCGAGATTGATCCGACCGTGACTCCCGAGCAAGTGCGCGAGGGACTGGCTCGAGAGATCATTCGTAAGATCCAAGCGGCGCGCAAGGCCGCGGATTTCATCCTCGATGATCGCATCTCGCTCGAGCTCGCTTGCACAGGTCCTCTGCGCGAAGCCGCTGAAGCGCATCAAGCGATGATACAGACCGAGACTCTCGCAACGAAGTTCGCGCTCACTACCGAAGGTAGCTCTCCCCAGGGCAAACACGTTGAGGAAGCAGACATCGACGGCGAAAAAATCCAGATCGGCGTGACGGCGCTGCCGCGGTAAGTCGGCGCTCAAGCCTTTTGGGGCGTTACTCTCGACCAATAGGGTCATTTCAAAATTTTAATCTATGACCAAGCACCGGCGCATACCACAGTGCACAAGGAGCTCGTTTGCCTTGGCGTTTTGCGAACCAGCCATAGATTACTTTTAATCTGTTCCTTGCCAGTGGCATTTTACATCGCTATCCGAGTTTACCAGGCGGTTTCTTGCGGATAAATAAATTACTGGGTCACAATGACAATTCACAGGGAGCCTTAGAGTGAACACAAGAAGAACTTTTCTAAAAAAATCCATGCACGGGGCAACCGCAACTCTAGGCATTCCACTTCTTACAAAGGACACCTTCGCTAGCGTAGAGCCCACCGGCGTGAACGGGCGTTATTGGAGAAATTGGTTCGGCAATGAGCGTTGTATTCCCAACAAAATTGTCAGACCTTCCGACCTCACCGAGCTCTGCCAGACTATTCGCAGGTCAGAAAAGATCCGCGCTGTGGGCTCCAGCCACAGCTTCTCGCCTTTAGTGCCGACCCCGGACACCTTGTTATATACAGGCAGGATGAATCGCGTGCTCGATTTGAACCTCAATCACAGGTTTGTTCAGGTTGAAGGAGGGATGAAACTTGCTGAGCTAAATAGCTACCTAGACGAGTTTGGCGTGACGTTGCCCACTTTCGGAGGAATTGATCAGCAAACAATGGCTGGACTGACATGTACCGCAACTCATGGGGTCGGCGTCCAGTGGGGCTCCTTTTCTGACGGGCGCGGATTGTCAGCTATAGAATTGGTTCTCGCCAACGGCGAGCTATTGAAACTGAGAGACACCGATCGATCCCACGACAAATACCTGCATGCTGCCAGAGTCAGCCTGGGAGCACTCGGAGTGATCCACTCCTTAACTTTCAAGGTTTTTGAAGCCCACAACCTTGAAGAGATCACTAGGCCCGCGAGCCTCGAGGAGGCGCTACGCCCGGAGCAGTATCTTTCCTCGGACCATTACAAATT
Source organism: uncultured Bacteriovoracaceae bacterium (assembly GCA_964524175.1). Classification (GTDB taxonomy): domain Bacteria; phylum Bdellovibrionota; class UBA1018; order UBA1018; family UBA1018; genus CAZGCK01. The sequence goes on from CAZGCK010000011.1 coordinate 27,533, forward strand.
CTATTACTTTCCGTTCACGAACAGCACCTACATGATGTTCCAGAACAGGACGCAACTCGCAAGGAGCATCAATCCGGCAAAAAAATGGTTTGAGAATACATTCCTCGCAAAGGTACTGATCGAGGGGGTTTTCAAAGCATTTTCGCATGCGCCCTTCATGATCCCGGACGCTATGCGCTTGCTTACCCGGTTTTTGCCTGAAACTCGCAGCGTGGATCGCTCCTACAAGATCATGATCCAAGCAATGCCACCCAAATCTCCCGTTATGGAGTTCGCCTTCCCGGCCGAAAAGGCCGCCCGCGCGATCGAAGTCTATAGGGAAGTCGTGAGTGAGCTCTCTTCGCGCACCGAAAACCCCTACTACGCCAACTTTCCGATCGTCGTCCGATTTGCGAGCGGCGACGTCGGCAACTACCTCAGCCATGCTCAGGGAACCAACCCACATTGTTTTATCGACTTTACCGCTCATCCAGCCATCCATGGATGGGAAGAGTTTTTCGCAATCTTAGAAAAAAGAATGATTGAACTGGGCGGACGTCCTCACTGGGGTAAGATTTTCCGCGAAAGCCCTAAGAAGCTTTATCCGCAGTTCGACCTTTACAACCAAGTTCGTCTTGAACTGGATCCCAGCGAGAAGTTCGCGAATCGCTTCATTGACAGTCTCGTGACGTCTAGCTAAAGAACCGCACCTCTATGCTCTTTTCACGCAAGATGAAGCCCACAAATGTGCATACCTTTTCGACAATAGCTCTTTTATCCCTCGCCGCCACCTCCTCCGGTGGAGAGCGGCAAGTGCTCACAGCTGTGAGTGACGTTTCAAAGAATGTTCAGGGAGGCAGACTGGAGAGCCACTGAACCTAAAGGCGTTTCCAAATCCCCTCAATGCAATCAAGGCTGGGGTATCGCTCAAGCGAGGTTTTCGGTTCTCAGAAAGGCAGGCGAAATTCTTTACCTAGGAAACGATCCTACGACCGGCACTTCCGAAGAGGCCCGTGAGTTGAGGCTCTCGGCCACCCCATTCAAGCGCGTCCCCAATTTTTTTCTTCAACTCCTAGTATTTAAGGACTACCACTCACCCATCTCCCCTCAAGTGCTGCGCAGCCAATCTCTGGCAGCTTAGCGCCCGGGATCTTAAAATACCCGCTATCATCAAAGTCCATCTTCAGATCGAATGATCCCGACGCCACTTTGCCCGAAATGCTGCGCTTCCCAGAGTCATAGAGGCCTTGCACGGCCAAGGCGAACTTCTTGCCCTGAGCAGTAACTCCTTGAGCACTCTGGCTAAAAGACCAGTTTTCGTTCTCGTCTAGCTTAATTTTGAGCGTCGCCAAAGCCTTCGACTCGCCAACACATCGCACACTAAAATCCCACTCAGGAGCGAGCTCAGCCACCAACCGCACCACCGTGTAGTCTGAGCCAAACGCCGTCACCGCATCAGCAAAATAAAAGGAACGAGGTCCACGTGTCGGACCCCGATTCTTAATACACTCGTTGCTGCACGCATTCTTGCAAGAACGAGCAGAAGTACCGTTCGACTGTAACACGTGAAGCTTCCCATCCGAGCCACGCGCAAGAATCCCGATATGAAAACCCCAACTAATGATGTCACCCGACTCGAGCTCGCTTCCCAGCACATCCTCCGCATGAACCTTCCAAGCGCTCGGGAGAACTCCATCCCATGCTTCTGTAGTTCCCTGGTAAGCTGCGGGTCCCACGACCAACGGGACCCCTGCCGCGCGAGCAGCCTGATTAATTAAACCCGAACAATCAAGACCGTGCACCTCTTCTGTGCAGTTTCCAGCAGGGGGCTTCTGCCTAATCTTGGGATCCTTGGCTCCATAAGAATAAGCCAATCCATTCTGAGCGGGAGCATTACTGCCCTCTTCTGGAAACTGCCACTGGGACCGATTCGTCAGGCGATAAGCAGCCGAGACCATATCTACGACCAACTTCTTTCGTCGTCCCTGTGGACCCAGCACACGAGGAGATGACTCGCGAAGTAGAGGCTCTCCATTTAGGTTTGCCGAAGGAGTCACTTCCGCAGAATCCGTTGTGACTGGAGGTGACACAAAGGGATGCGGCTCTAGACCCTCAGAAACTGTTGGCAAATCGACATCAGCAAAGTCCAACGCAGAGGACGGAATCTCATCAGCCGCCTCAACCTGCTCTTCAGTCAGGCCATTGTCCTCAAGAGTCTGCACTTGATCCTCAGCTTGCGGAGCGCACGCCGACCCAAGGATCGCTAGCAGCAACCCAACACCAAACGCTTTGTATTTCCTCATGAACTCGAGCCCCCTCAGGTTCAAATCAAGCCTATCTCGTCATATCCGGTTCTAACCACCTAGAAAAGGGGTAGGAAAAAAATCCCACCCGCTTCGATAACCTTGTTTAATTTCAATTATTTAATAATTACCGGCATTTGTTGACAATTATAGTCAACATGAGATAAACCAGGCTCCGTCGCTCATGAAACAGAATATATTTAAAAAATTTATAATAGCCGCAGCCATGACCCTCTCGATGGGCATGACTCCTTCGAACGCAGACGAGCCATCCATCCCCCCGTCTGCGGACCCGGAACCCAATACAGAAACTGTTCTCTCGAGGAGAGCAACGAACATCACTAGAACTATGCAAGAGGTAGAACGCTACTTCGGCATATTCATGTTGGGCGATCTCGCCAATAAAGAGTTCAAGGAGTGGAGCCCTGAGAACAAGGCGACCGCAATAGCGCGCTGCAAGCACTTCAAGGATTACCTGGATGACTATCAAGACATGGTCGAAGCGGCAGCCACCGCTGTCGAGATTCCGGAAAACCTACTAGCCTGCCTATTATTTGTCGAATCGAAGTGGGATCCAAAAGCAAAATCTGAGGCAAATGCCTTAGGTCTTTCCCAGATCATGGAAGAGACTGCATTCGTTGAAATCAACTCCCTCATCAATACTCGCGATCTCTCCGCTTCGATCAACCGAACCTTACGGAACTTCGAAGACTTCATGAACAATAGAATCCAAAGGGCAGGCACAGAGAGCGAAGCTAAGCGTCTGGAGCGTGAACTGAAAATTGGACAACTCAAGCGTGGGAACGAACTTAGACTCAACCAAATTCAGTATGCAGCCAAGCAACGCTGGAACGAGTATTGGAATAAGCGCCAAAAGCGAATTCCCTCCTCGTTCGCACTCGCCAAGCTCACCAGCCCGGAACACTCCATAATCGCAGGAGCCGTCTACCTTCGTTACCTTTTTGACCTTTATGGGGTCGGGGCCAGCGACGATAACCCTTTGTTCTACGCTGCAGTGGGAGCCTATAATATTGGCCCAGGAAGAATGCGAGGATTCTTGAAGTACGCGCACATTGAAGGAGCATCTGATCTGGTCGAGGACCTCGAGCGCTCAAATCTCGACACCGTTGCGGACTACATCAAAAAAATTAGACGCTGCAGAGAAAAAGACAACGATACAATAGAAGGAGGTAACCAATGTCAAGACATCTGGTGATCTTCATTGGCCTCATAGCACTGTTGACCAGCCCGACTCACCTAAATGCCGCCGAAAGAGGACTGAGTATCGGCAACGATGATCGCATCTATATCGCGCTAGAAAGGGCTCTCGGACTTTGCCGAAACCAACCTAAAGAATTCGAGAGTCAGATGAAAGAGGTCGAAGAGAAGTTCTTCGATTACGTCACTCAATCTCCCAGCGTGTTGACCGATAAAGGTGATCGAAACGGCGATAAAAGCATTCAACCCGGATTCATTGTCGAACTCGCTCGCCATGTGTGGCCCTATGCACTCCCAGAAAACTACCCTGCTCGAATGGTCTATGTAGCTTGCTCTGTGCCTTTGGAGAAGATGCGCGATGCCATCGTGTCCAACAATTCAAAAGCCGCGAAAACCTACCTTCACGCATGGAAAAAATGTATTCATCACAGCTATCAATCCGAGACGCCACAAGCCATCAAGCTTCTACAACAATGCTATGAGCATGTCGTCGACCCACCCGTAGAGAACGTCGCTGAGCAAAGCGAGCGCTAAGACTGTGAGCTACAGTTTCGAGCCCATTGGAGTACTTCGAAGCTGCTACAAAGAGAAGTTTGGGATTCCTCGCCAAGCTGGCTTGGCCGCTGGCGCTGACGCGATTCTCAAGCTTCGAGATGACCCCTTCATGCAGAACGCCGTTCGCGAGCTACAAACTTTTAGTCATGTTTGGCTCATATTTGTTTTTCACGAACGTGGCGCCAAGGACTGGAAGCCGTCCATCCGTCCTCCCAGGCTCGGCGGCGCACGCAAGGTTGGTGTGCTTGCATCCCGATCTCCTCATCGCCCCAACCCCATTGGCCTATCGGCAGTTAAGCTAGAGCGCATTGATATTGCCGCTAAAGAAGGCATTGAGATCCACCTATCCGGCGTCGATATTCTCGACGGAACCCCTGTGCTCGATATCAAGCCGTACTTGCCTTACGCCGACTCAATCCCTGAAGCCAGTGCGGGTTGGGCCGAAGCTCCGATTACTCGCACTCAAGTCGACTTTACAGAGCAAGCTGAGCACGCCATCGAGGCGCGCAGGAGCACGCAGCACCCAAATTTGCGCGAGCTCATTCTTCAGATGGTAGAGCTCGATCCAAGACCTGCGTTTCAAAAGCGTCGCATGCCTCCGGACGCTCCCAATGCTCAAGGGACTCAATACGGCTTCAAGCTCTTCGACTTTGACGTAAAGTGGGAGATCCAAGAAGGACGTTTTCGCATACTCGACTTAGTGGACCTCCCTGCCAAACCCTCCACTTGACCAAGCGCGATGCGCTGATGTATCGAGCTGCTGGGATGTCTAAATGATATTTAATAAATCATTTCATTTTAAATACTTAAGAGAAGCTTGGGTGAGTGGGATTTTAGCTTTTGCATCCCCCTATGCTTTTGGTTCGGCCGACTCTTTGCCTTGGATGACGGATGATAGAGGGACCTTCTCGGACGAAGGCGGAGAGGGCTCCGGAGCCAGCCAAGCAGCATCACTGACCCCTCAAGAAACTTACGCACGCACTCAGTTCGTGCTCAGATCCTTGGGTCTTCCTTCCGAACCCGACTCTCGAGCGACTGCTTTGAGATTCAACCAGAAGCAAACCGAAGCTGGGCTGAAGAACCTACTCAAGACCCTGGACCCCACCAACTCTTTTGCCCGCTATTCAAAAATCGGAAAATCTGGTCCTGGTATCGTGCCGCAACTTTTCACTTTCTTAGACGCGGACTCCAGATCTGTTACGGACTTCAATGTCACGCTAGCCCCTGACACAGCCCATGTGGCCAATACTGCAGCCCCATTTCACCACCGAATCAGATCCGCAAGTCTCAACAACCTACCCGAACACCCACTTTTGGGCTTGAAGATCGCGATCGACCCCGGACATATGGGAAGCGAAGAATGGGACAAGCGCACAGGCAAATGGATCAAGGACGAGCGCGGGACCAAGCTAAGCGAAGGCACGCTAGCTCTTCAAGTCGCCTATCTTTTGGAAGAGCAATTCACCGAATGGGGAGCGGAGGTCAAGCTCACTCATCGCGACTTCGCACCTGTCGCGAAAGGTTATCGCACTTTTGACCTCATTCCTTACGCGCAACATGAACTGCGTGGAGATGTAGAGTCCTTGTGGTTCAACAAGTTACTGTCAACCGCGCCTATGGGTCCTGCCCTGGTTCAGGCTTTTGCAACAAGTGCTCAAGTCAAAGAGCTGCTGCAACCCAACAACACTCAGGAAAGCCGCAATCGCGACAAGTATTTTGTATTGGGAGCTGATTTAGACGCACGCGCTGAAGCGATCGAAAAATTCGACGCTGATATCGCGCTCATCATCCATTTCGATGCGCAGACGACCGCCGATAAACCCAATAATGTAAATCCGGCATCCCGCTCAAGCACCAAAGTCTACGTTGTGGGTGCAAACAGTCCGTCAGAATTAGTCACGCGCGCAGATCGTCTCCATATGGTTCGCCATGCGTTGGATCAAACCAGCTGGGATGCATCCCTTCGCCTAGGCCGATCTGTAGTTCAATCTCTTCAATCTCGGCTAGGCATCCCCTTCTCTAGGGGCGGCGGCGGAAACTCCACCCAAGTCGAGCCCGGAATCTTCGCTCGCAATCTCTCCGTCTCTCGCAAGACGGCCGAGCGTGCGGTCACCTACATCGAATGCCTTCACTATAGCGACCAGCGCGAGTTCGCTGCTTTAAGTCGCAAGGACCACAAAATGCTCATCGACGGCAAAGAAACCACCTACTCCGACCGCCTCAAAGACGTGGCCGACTCCATCGCTCTAGGCGTGTCATCGTTCGTGGCAGATTATTAAGATGCCCACAAAGGGGTCCCTCGACGACGCGATGTTGGCGTCTTCTGAACTGTTTGGATCGCAAATCAATAAGCCCTCACCCTGCCGAGCGCTTTCAAAGTGCGCTGACGCTGACTGATTCGTTAACAATTCCTCAATCCGCAACCCTATAAACTGACACAGTAATTTCAAAAATCGTCCAAATCTTGGGAAGGCCCTCAATTCCAGACTGTTTTAATCCGATACAGTCTACATAGAGAGGCAACCATTATGATTAATTGGGAAGAGCTGAAGCACATCCACGTCATCCGCAAGCTCGAGGAAATCCTGGGACAATGGTTCCACACGGACATCTTCTTCGTCGACGAGCGCGGCAGCGTCCGCAACTACGATCCACTAGATCGCCAACGCGAATTCAAGAATCCCTTATCCGCCACCCTTCTCCCCAAAGAAAAAGGCCGCGCCTGGGTAATGAAAGCTATTTTCGAAGCCAACGAAAAAGCCTACAAGAGCACCGAAGAGCACCTTGTCTTGCAAGGCCCCGCAGGCGTCGAAAAAGTGCTCGTCTCCCGCATTAGCGTCGACAACGAATTCTTAGGGTCGGTCTACGCTTACTCTTTTGTGGAGAAAGAAATCTCCGCAAGCGAACGCACGGCTGCTCGCGCACGCGCTGAAGAAATGGGACTCGACGGCGAGCTTTTCGAGCAAGCCCTCACGCGCCTCCAAGGCCACACCGAAGCCGAACAAAAATACTTTCGCGAGCTAGTGGACTTGGTCGCACAAGAAATCGTGACCTTTCACACGGAAATCTCCAAACGTGAAGAGCGGATCAACGCCCTCAATAGCCAGCTCGGCAACCGATACAGCTACGATCAAATGATCGGCAAATCCAAGCCGATGCAGGAGATGTACAGTTTGCTCGACAAAATCCGCAACTCCGAGTCCACCGTGCTCATTCAAGGTGAGAACGGCACTGGTAAAGAACTCATCGCTCGAGCCA
>CAZGCK010000011.1:34855-35607 GCA_964524175.1 uncultured Bacteriovoracaceae bacterium
AGCCATTCACTTCAATTCGCCCCGCAAGGATGCACAGTTCGTTACCGTGAACTGCTCGGCTTTTAACGAAAACTTGCTCGATAGCGAGCTCTTTGGTCACGTCAAAGGCTCCTTCACCGGAGCGATCAAGGACAAAAAAGGATTGTTCGAAGCCGCCGACAAAGGAACCCTGTTCCTCGACGAAATCGGCGATATGTCGCCTACGATGCAAGTCAAACTGCTGCGCGTGCTTCAAGAGGGGACTCTCACTCCGGTGGGAGGGACCGAGCTTCGCAAAGTCGAAGTCCGCGTGGTCGCGGCGACCAACAAGGATCTCAAGGAAATGGTCGAACAAGGTACCTTCCGAGAAGATCTCTATTACCGAATCAACGTCATCAACCTCGTCGTTCCGCCCCTTCGGGACCGCAAAGAAGATATACCGATCCTCGTGGATCACTTCATCTCTCGCGGATGCAAAGAAAAGGGAATCGAGATCAAGCAATTTGCCAAGCGCACGATGGAAAAGATCTTCGATTATCCATGGCCAGGCAACATCCGAGAACTCGAGAACGAGGTTGAACGCTTGATTGTGCTGTCCGGCGACGATCCTCGCATCGCTGCCGAGCTTCTCTCTCAGCGCATCCGTGATTTTGGCGAAAATGCCAAGATCCAAGGAGTGCGCGTTGCTGGCAAACTAAAGGACGCTCTCGAAGAGCTCGAAAAGACGATGATCAAAGAAGGACTCAGACGCACCAACTGGAACAAAAGCCGGC
>CAZGCK010000011.1:35617-44843 GCA_964524175.1 uncultured Bacteriovoracaceae bacterium
GCTGCTGCCCAAGGGTTTCAAGTCCCATTGGCGCAAGACGCTGGCCGCGCTCGCGAAAGAACTTGGCATTTCTCGCGCCGGCCTCATCATGAAAGTTGAAAAGTACGGACTCGACAAGCGCAAGCTCGCTCGACCTGGGGCCGAAGTAGCGTAGCAATTCGAATCGTACTAGCGAACTTACAATCGCAGCGGCTTGGTTGATCCCTGATCAGCCGGGCCGCTGCCATTTTTGAGTTCGCTTACCTCGCTAGAAACTCTAGCAAGAGCTCGTTCACTCGTGCCGGCTGCTCTTCTTGGCAAAAGTGCCCGCAGTTATCGATGGTCTCTATTTGCAGGTTTTCTACATAGCGCTCTGTCCCTGGAACCAAAGAATCAAAGTCGAGCGCAAAATCCTTCTTCCCCCAAATCAATAGGCTGGGGCACCGAACCCTTGCACTACCGTTCGATGGCGATCGCCCCAAAACCACTCGCCGGGCAAAGGCGCGATAATACCCCAGCGCGGATTGAGCGACACCGGGCTTAACAATCGCGTGCACCAACGGCTCGATCTCCTCCGCGTTCAAATTCGCGTGATCGACGGCGGCGTTCGCATACATTTTTCTCATGAACTCGCTGCCACGAAGCTCGATCAAGCGCTCTGGCAGAAAAGGAACCTGAAAGAGAAAAATGTACCAGCTCTTCCGAAGCTGGGTAAAATCCCCATATCTAGCTCGAGCCAGAGCTTTGCTCATCATGACGGGATGCGGGCAATTGAGCACTGCGATGCGTTCACAAACCTCGGGCATCCTTGACGCTAAATGCCAAGTAATCGCACCACCCCAATCATGACCAACGATCGTCGCGCTTTTCTCACCTGCGTTTTGGATCAACTCCCGCACATCGGTACATAATGTTTCGATATCAAATGGGCCCGTTTTATCCGTATCGTTGTATCCGCGAAGATCCGGCACAATAACACGGTAACCAGCATCCGCTAGCGCGCGGATCTGATACCTCCACGCCCACCACATCTCTGGGAACCCGTGAAGCAAGACGACTAAGCGCCCCTTACCGGCCTCTACATAATGAAATCGGATACCGTTGATCGAAGCGAAGTGATGCTGAACCGAGAGATCTGAAGGCAGCATTCTTAGTCGATATCACGACTCGATGGTTCAGTCACATCACATAGGAAAAGCGATATTATCTGCCTCAACCATACCCGCCGAATCGACATGAGCGAGACACTCATGACTGTCGACTTTGTCCGTAAAATAGTAACAGAGCAGATTGCCGCTAGTACGAAACACAACAAACTCAAATCCACGGCGACGCGCACGCTCGCTTGCCCGGCTCATATTGTCGTAAAGGAGCCTAGCAGGCTCCCCTTCGATGCGGACGTTGACGTTTCCTCTAAAAGAGGAGGCGTATATCGTGCCCTTACCGGACTCAGCCTGGTCTCCCACACGAAAATCAGCGGTCGCTGAAAATGAAAACACTGCTGCCAGCACAATGATAAGTCCGATTCGATTCATTTGAGCCCCTTCGTTTAGATTAAATAAGCAGTTTAACGGGGAGGCTCTTTTGCAAAGGCTGTTCCTAAATCACTTCCAAAGCTGAACGGCACCAGAAAGGACTTCAAACACCGCCCCCTCTGTCCCAGGGCGTTCGGGCTGATCTCCATCAATCTCAAAAAGAGGATAATCTCTCGTTTTGCGATCATGCGCACGAACCACAATGCGCGAACCTTTCGCAACATGAGCACCCTTGGCGCCCTTCCAATCTCCGCTCGCCATCTTAGGTGCACCTAAAACCGAAGAAAACAAATCGCGCGGCTCCAAAATAAGCAAATTGAGCTCACCGTCGTCGATCCGAGCCTCGTTTGACCAGCACATCCCACCGCCGTTATAACGTCCATTCATTACGAATCCAGAAAAGACCGGTCCATCGTAGACAACTTCCCCATTCGCACGGACCTCTATTTCGATAGGTTCGTATTCACTCAATGCAGCAATAGATTGCGTCAGATAAGTCAGCGCGCTCTTTCCGACCACCGAACGACTCAATGCACCTGAACGAGAGAGCACTCTATTCACCACGAGAGAAGCAAATCCAAAGCTCGCGATATTGATCCAAGCTCTTCCCCAAGAGGCATCGGGATTTTCCCCTAGCCAACTCACGCGACCAACATCAATGGGTTCAGGCTTCCCATGCTTCAATAGCTCAAGTCCTTGCTCCCAAGCCGCTGAGGAGCTCAACGAGCGCTGTCCAGTCACTGACTTAAAAAAGTCATCTCCCCGCCCCGCTGGCATAATCGCAAGAACCGCTGCATGATCACCCGAGCGAATCAACTTTCCTTCCAAATCAAAAAAACCTTGAAGCGCCTCGGAGATTGTTCCATCCCCCCCAACAGCGAGCACTCGCTGCGATCCGCCTTGCAATGCGCGCCTCACCGCAGCTGCGCCATGATCCACAGCCGAGGTCAACTCTACCTGGGCGTCTCCATTTCCGAGAGCACCCAAAAGATGTCGCTCCAACTCTGGCCATTGACGGCCTACTTCTCCCTCGCGAGCCTTAGGGTTGACTAGAATCAGAGTCTTCATCCGCCCTCCGAAAACGAGACGACAGGTATCGACCCATCGAGGACTTTTCTAAAATGCACTGCTGACCTCTCACCATAACAAAGAATCCCATCAGCTCGGTGCCGATCTCTCTCCCAAACATCCCGAGCCATCTGCGCCGCCTGCTGAGGAAACAACAACATGTAAGCGCCCTCTCCTCCATGATCGATGCAGTCCTTGCCGCTCTGAAACGGCAATTCGATCTGGATCCCGGCGATTCTAGCGCTCGCCACCCATGCAGAGACCGCCTCTGCCTGAAACAGCTTGCGACTCAAACTGGGAGATTCGCAAAGCAACCAGCGACGTCCTGATAGTTTGTTTTTCCATTCGGCAACTTCCGGAAGCGGATTCCAACTCAACATAGCCGAGTGTCCTTTCTTCTTTAAAAAGGCCAGTGCGGCCGGCTCATTCACCGTCTTGCATCCCGAAGCCACAAAGGCACTCAGCCTTCGCTCTGCTGCGGCCGTATCCCCCAATTCATAAGCAAGGTTGCCAACCGGATCATCGCTATCCTTTAGCTTCTTTGCAGCTTCAGCAGCCTCGTTCCAACCAAAACGCGATCGCGCTTCAAACAAAGTGTCCGCTACAGGCACACCGTACACGCAATACTCACTGCATCTACCGCAACCGGTACAGTCGTAGATCGGCCAGAGCGGCCCCCCCTGACTGGCTTGCCCTGGCCAACGATCCTCTTTGTGCAGGAGACTCATCTTGTTGCAAGGAGTAACCGTGTCGCTGCCACTCACTACGGCTGTCGGACAAGAAAAACGGCACATCTCGGGACAATAAGTGCACGCAATCGGATCGTGAGAATCCCCACCGGGGAATCGCAAGAGAGTGCGATGCAGCAGCTGCCTAGAGGCCCATTTTAGAGGGGTTAAGACGATTTTCGGGATCGAACCCACGTTTCACCTTTTCGAAGATAGAGATCCACTTCCCTTTTTCTCTACGAATCCATTCATTCTTAAGCGTTCCAGATCCATGGTGATGACTCAAAGTCGCACCCGCCTCGCAAGCTGCTCGAAGCATGTCGTTCCAGATACGATCATAATGATCTGCCGAAGAGCCCGTCACGCCGGCATGACTTACCAACGTAAAATAAATGTTCGCACCCGTATGATAAAAGTGACTGAAATGGGCCATAATCATTCCCATTCCTGCGCTCACGCCCTTGACCGCTCGATAAACGCCCTCAAGTTTGTCCCAAGTCGCAGCGAGTTCGAAGGTGTCGAGCACCATGCCGTACCACGTGGCGGCCTGGCCCGAGGACGACTCAGAATGAGCTGCTGCTTATAAGAAACATCATAGCGATGCGCCCACCAGTGCTCGCCCAATGACGGCCCGAGATCCTGCACTTCCAACTGCCTCGCGATCTCTCGCGCTTCGATGGCTTCGGCCTCGCACAACCGCCTGTTACCTTCGAACACGACGATGATCGCGGCGCCGCCCGCAAACCCACAAGCCTTCAATGCCTCGGAGCTGACAGCCATCGAGGTTTCGAGCGGGTCATAAATTCTCAAAACAGCGGGTCTAATCCCTTCTTGAACAAGGCGCCGAGAAAAATCCATCGCCAGGACCACGTCCTTAGCTCCAAACCCCATCATCACCCGCGCCGCAGGCAAAGGGTGAATTTGCAGGCAAGCAGCCGTAAAAAAACCCAACGTCCCTTCAGTTCCCAACAGAAGCTGCGTCCAATCCGGCCCCATCGCGCTTCTGGGTGCGCGTCCAGACTCGAGCACACTCCCATCTGGCATGACGAACTCGACTGACAAGACCATGTCTTCAATTTTGCCGTATTTGGTAGAAAGCTGTCCCGCCGACCGAGTCGCCAGATAACCACCCAAGCTGCTGCAATAAATCGAGGAAGGAAAATGCCCCAACGTAAAGCCTTCCTGGTTGAGATGTCTCTCGAGGTTTTCTCCGATCCATCCCGCCTCTGCCCAAACCGTCATCGACTGACGATCAATCGAGCGCACTTGTCGCATGCGCTTGAGATCCACCATCACGCGTGGGCGCTCTTTTTCACCTGCCGCTGGATCCGCCGGTACTGTTGCTCCGCAAACTCCACTTCCCGCGCCATAGGGATACAGATTCACATCTGCTTCTCTTGCCCATTTGAGAATCGCAGCGACTTGCTCGGTTGAGCGTGGCCAAACCACGCACTCAACAATCGGCTCGGCTGGCCCATTCTCCCGAAGCTCCAAGAGCTTCCGCGGCCAAAGATCCTGGGAGTATGCCTGCAAAGCCAGTCGATCCACACTTAAGGGCTCAGCATCCGGACCCGTTCGCTGACCAACGATTCTTTCGAGAGACGGAAGGTAGGGCGCCAGGCGCTCGGCCCTCTGTTGATGTCTTGCTGAATCTGCCGTCACCATGTTGCAGCCTCGTCGCAGTTTCGTCGTAGCTTACTGACGTTCACTACCTCGGTAAGCTGCAAGTGTATCGATACGTTTCTGCAAGGCAAGGGCAAAGCCGGACTTAGAGCAAGCAGCACAGCGCCCCCCCCAAGCGAAAAGAGCAAACCATGAACCCAAGCACCTCACTCTGCATGAGCAGCGTAGGGAAAGAGCCAAATGTTCAGGCGCCTCACGTGGGCCTTCTTGGCCCAAGCAATGCTTTCGCACTGACAAGCTTTTCGGATCACAGGTCTTCGAAATCACTCATACTTGCCAAGCGACTCAATCCTGCTGCATCACCAATGATGCTCACCTTCTCCCTCTGACAGGGTCACAGGTCGGTCAAGTGCTTCATGCCCAACTAGTCCACCCGCCCAACAGGACTGCTGAGCACCTAGAAGTCGCTCGAAAGGAAGTTCCCCAACAGTAAGGCTTCAATTTGCCACCCTTGCTCTAGGTCCCACCGGCACCCATTCCGAGTGCCCTCTCCATTGCCTCACCAATTTCGGGACCGGCCCAATCCTGCGGCCCTACCCACTTAGTCACAATCTCGAGCTTGGGATTAAGCAGGTAGGTCTCCGGATACTGGTAGGTACCAAATAGGTCAGGCAGTATCTTCTCTGCATCCAGCAGAGCAATTACGTTTGAGGGTACTCTTCCATCTGGCAAAATCTTGTGTGCCTCTGCCCAGCTGGTATCCAGGCTAATAGCCAAAAAGCGCAAAGGTCGATCTTTCCACTTTTGGGTGAACTCCAACCATTGAGGGAACTCCTCAATGCAGGGTGGACACCAGGTCGCCCAAAAATGAACAATCACCCAGTTTCCTGCCAACTCTTCAAGTTGATGAATCTTGCCCTGCGAGTCAGGGAGCTCGAATCGAGGCGCACCACGGGGGCTAGCGACATTTGCAAGCCCATGGAGGGCCTCCGAATGACTTGGAGAGGGGTTATCCCTCATTCTGCTACGCGTAGCGCCAAGAAACTGCCATGCCACGAGGGAACCCAAGAGAACAAAAAACACCCCCCCAAAAACAACCACTTTTGCGCTGATTTTCTGCATATCCTCTGTAACCCCTGAAAAGCTTAAAGTTTTTTAAATCAAACAGGATTTAGTGAGACTAAAACAACTATCATTTAAAGGAGTTAGCCACCTGGCAAAGTTGCAAGCCACCACAAGTTCTCGCTATAATAGAACGTATGAGCGTTGCTCACAAACCAAGAGGCGAAAATCTCCAAACAAGTCAAAGATCCACGGAGTGGCGCTCCCTATGAATCATGCACTTGTACTGAACGCCTCTTTTGAACCTCTTCACATAGTTACCTGGCAGCGCGCTATTCAGCTCCTTTTTCAGGGCAAGGTCGAGGTCGTCGAAGAATCCGAACAAGAGGTCCGCACTGTCCGCCTAACCATCAAGGTGCCCGCCGTCCTACGACTCCTTTCCTACGTTCCATTAGCTCGCAAAAAACACCTGGTCCGCTTTTCGCGCATCAACATATTCTTGCGGGATCAACACGTCTGCCAATACTGCGGCGACTTGTTTGCTCGCAATCAACTCACGCTCGACCACGTCATTCCCATCGTCCAAGGGGGACGCAAGAGCTGGGAAAACATAGTCACTGCCTGCAAGCCATGCAATCAGCGTAAAGGCGGACGAACCCCTCACCAAGCTGGGATGCAGCTCATTCGCAAACCACGTCAACCTCTATGGCTCCCAACCGCCAATCTTCAGCTCGGCCTCAGCCGAACTCCAGATCGCTGGAAAATCTATTTGAAACTACAAAAGGGCGGCAAGGATCTCGACGACGATTCAGACCCCGACCTTGACTCGATCTAAACGAAACCGACAGCAGCAGAGGTCCTTCTTCTTTGAGTCAAAATAAAACAACCGGCACCCATCCTCCTGCGGCACTCGAGCATTTGATCCAATGCTTTGGCGACCTATTGTTTGACCTTTGTGAAACATTGCTCGCGAGTCCGGAGATGGCGCAGCAAGCCTTTCGAACCATAGTCAAATCCTTACGCAAAAACATAACCTCGCAGAACTACCAAGACTACGAGCGGGCATGGGTACTCCAGATCGCATGCCAAGAGCTCATTGCGTTGTCACCACACCATGGGCGCCGAACCACCGCGTCCGAGCAAATAGAGCTGGACGCCACTCAGAACGTAGCTTCGCGCTTCAAGAGTTTTGAGTTTTATTTCAATCGCCTTAAGACGGAGGACCAGATTCTGCTTCTATTGCGGGACAAATACGGTTTGCCATATCCAGAAATTGCCGCCTCTTTGGGAGTTCCTGAAGACTCGCTTAAAATTCGCCGTTCTCATGCCCTGCGAGCTCTCGAAGAATGGTTATGGGACCCTCAGAAATGAAAGCTCCAACACAGATATGAATTGCTTCGAGTGGAATAACCGCGTCTCCGACTACCTCGACGGCACTCTAATCGGCACCCCCCGCCGCGAAGCCGATGAGCACCTAGAAAGCTGCTCAGACTGCAAGGAACGCCATAAGCACTATCGTGTCATCATCACTTCAATTGCCAATCAGCCAAGATCCGCGCTGCCAATCCCCATTCGCAAGGCGCCTTATACACAACAAATTCCACGACTCCACGTGGGATGGTTTAGCCGAAGTCGCTGGGAGCAGCTCCCCTGGTACCTTCGCACTACTCTTGAAGGCACTGGAATCGTATTGCTCATTTTACTCGGCATCTCGGCCGGCCCTAAAGTTCGCAGTATCTATGAGAAGCGCCTAGAGCACAGCATGACTGAGTTTAATGATGCATTCAATCGCAACATCGAAGGAGATCCCACAACTAACCTCCCCCTCACGCGCGGCAAATCCGTAGGCCCCAGCAACCCCAACGGTTTGAACTCGGAAATCGCCTCCGGCCAAAGCCCGGACGAATTCGCGAGTGAAGGAAGTGAGAACGAAGACGACTCGACCGACGAATCCGATGGTGGCTCAGATTTAGTCGACGAAAAAGACGTCCGCGTCGGCACCTCCGAAATCTGGCGCTTCAATGTCAAAACAGATAGCCCCCACGAAGTACGCCCGAAAATCGTTCAGATTCTCACCGACCTGCACCTTCCAGCCGGCACTCCAGGATTGGGAGGAATCGAAGCACCAGGGGGCATTCAATTTGACCTCATGGTCCCACAATCCATTGTCCCAGGCTTAATGAAACATCTCCAAAAACTAGCGCCACCTACACCAGAAGGACTCTCTGGCACCCCCATGGGAGAAACCTTTACTTGGTACAAAAACAGATCCAAGCGCCAAATCCCCTCAGGACGAACACACGTGGTTATCTGGTTAAACCAAATATGAAAAGAGGCCGGAGCAAATCGCCCCAGCCTCTTTTCTAATTCACTTTTGCAACTTAGTAGCTCAGTAAAGCAGGCTCAATTTCAAGCGCTGCTCCCGCCACTTTTATTGCCGCCACCACCAGCAGCCGGAGTCTTGCGAGCAGCTCCTCCGCCCTTTGCAACACCGCGACCCTTAGCCGTTGCAGATCCCTTATTGGAAGACGGCGAGAACATCTTGCGGAACCTACTAAAAGGATCCTTGGCCGTTTCACCCGCCTTAGCCTCAGACTTCGCTGCAGCCGCCGCCGCAATCGCTTCTGGAGACTTAGCTTTACGCTTACGATCCAACTCCGGACGATCCACCAGTTCAACTACAGCCATCTCAGCAGCATCACCCCAGCGACGATCTGCCATCTTGAGCACGCGGGTGTATCCACCAGCACGAGCCTTATAGCGATCTGCCAGAGTCGTGAAGAGCTTCTTCACCACATCGTTGTCACGAGTGCGGTCAAAAGCTAGACGACGCGAAGCAGGTGAACCCGACTTACCGAGAGTCACCAAACGATCCACCACGCGACGAATCTCTTTCGCCTTTTGAACCGTAGTTACAATCTGTTCCTGCTCAATTACTGAATTCGCCATATTGCGGAACATTGCCATACGATGCGAGGTATTGCGGCCAAACTGCCTGCCGTCAACTTGATGTCTCATAACTCACCTACTCTTCGTTTCTTTATCTATAAACTAGAGGACTAGTCCTCCAGATCTCCATCTTCATCAAACTCATTAGCCTTCTTACGGTCGTTCAAGATGCGGTTCTCATCCACATCGGAATCAGCCGGCTTCGGAGGCTGCGTCGGTGGCACAAAGCCATCGAGCTTCATGCCCAAGCTTAGTCCCATTTCACTGAGAATATCCTTTATC
>CAZGCK010000011.1:44853-50861 GCA_964524175.1 uncultured Bacteriovoracaceae bacterium
AACGACTTACGGCCAAAATTCTTGGTCTTGAGCATTTCAGCTTCGGTCTTCTGAACCAACTCATAGATGTACTTGATATTGGCGTTCTGCAAGCAATTAGCCGAGCGAACGGACAACTCAAGCTCTTCCACAGAGCGGTAGAGATTAGGATTAAATTGCGATCCACCCTCTTCTTTCGCTTGAGCAACCGGTTCTGGCTCCTCTTCGAAGTTCAAGAAGACAGACAGCTGATCTTTGAGAATTTTCGAACCCAAGGAAACAGCATCCTCAGGATGAACAGATCCGTCGGTCCAAACCTCCAGAGTAAGCTTATCAAAGTCGGTGCGTTGACCCACACGACTTTGAGTGACCGTGTAGTTCACGCGGCGGATAGGCGAAAAGAAGCTATCAACGGGGATCCAGCCTACAGGCATATCTTCGGCTTTATTGTTTTCAGATGGTCGGTAGCCTCGGCCACGAGCCACCTGAATCTCAGCACGAAGCTTGCCGCCCTTACCCAAAGTAGCGATCTTCTGCTCAGGGTTGAGCAACTGAATCTGCTCGGAAACAATGATGTCAGAAGCGCGAACTTCGCAAGGACCAGTTTTGTCGATCAAAACAGTGGCCTGCTCAGCATGCAAACGGAAACGCACTTCTTTGAGATTCAAAATGATCTCAGCAACGTCTTCTTTCACATCGTGAATCGGCGTGAACTCATGCACCACACCGTCGATCTTCACCGCAGTGATAGAAGCACCCTGCAATGAAGACAATAGTACGCGACGCAAAGAGTTACCTAAAGTCAGACCAAAACCACGCTCAAGCGGCTTGGCGATGAATTTTCCGTAGGAAACAGTCAGAGACTCTTTGTCAACATCCAGGGCTTTAGGCTTGATCAAGTCACGCCAGTTTTTTTCTAGCATCTATTTTCTCCTGTCATCCCCTCGCTGCCAGCCTCGCTGAAAAACAGCCATGCGGGGAGTATTCAGATTAGGTTGTTAAAAACTACTGCTACAATTACTTAGAGTACAACTCCACAACAAGACGCTCTTCCATCGGCGCTGTGATATCATCTCGCGCTGGAAGATCACGAACCCGCGCCTTTAAAGAGCCAGAGTCGAGCTCCAGCCACTGTGGAATCTCCCGACGTTTAACGGCTTCAAGAGCTCCACCAATACGAGCCACATTGCGGCTCTTCTCGCGGACTTCAACCATGTCACCCTTCTTCACAAGATAAGAAGGAATGTCTACGCTACGTCCGTTAATGGTGAAATGCCCATGACGAACCAACTGGCGCGCTTCTGCGCGAGAGTTAGCAAAGCCAGAGCGATAAGCTACATTGTCCAACCGCCGCTCAAGCATCGAAAGGAGATTCGAGCCGGTTACGCCCTTCATGCGCTCAGCGTCTTCGAAGAGCTCACGAAACTGCTTCTCGAGCAGTCCATAAGTTCTCTTGATTTTCTGCTTCTCGCGAAGCTGCAAACCATACTCAGAGAACTTGATGCGGCCTTGGCCGTGCTGTCCTGGCGGATAGCCGCGGCGTTCGAAAGCGCATTTCTCAGTATAGCAACGATCACCCTTCAAGAAGAGCTTTTGATTTTCACGCCGGCAAATGCGGCAAACGGATTCACAATAACGAGCCATGACTTAAACTCTCCTGCGCTTTGGTGGGCGGCAACCATTATGAGGAATTGGAGTGATATCTTCGATGAAGGTCACACGCAGACCAACAGAAGCCAAGGCACGCAAAGCCGACTCACGACCTGCCCCCGGACCACTGACATAAACCTGTACAGAACGCATTCCATTTTCAACTGCCTTGCGGCCAGCATCTTCGGCAGCAACCTGTGCAGCAAACGGAGTGTTCTTTCGAGATCCGCGGAAACCCTTCGCACCAGCGGTCGACCAACAGATGGTGTTCCCCATTGTGTCGGTTATGGTTACGATGGTGTTATTGAAGGAGGAAAGAACATAAACGCTTCCGCTAGAAACGTTCTTCTTACCCTTCTTGACACGCTTAACCACACCTTCAGCTGGAGCACCAGCATCCTTCTTAGCCTCAGTTTTCGTTTCAGTCTTTTGCTCTGACATATTTTCCTTAGGTTACTTCATCGCCTTAACAGACTTCTTACCTGCGATCGCAACTGCAGGACCCTTACGCGTACGAGCATTAGAATGCGTACGTTGGCCATGCACCGGCAATCCCTTACGATGGCGAACACCTCGGTAACACCCGAGGTCTACCAATCGCTTAATATTGAGGCTGGTTTCACGGCGAAGATCGCCTTCGACGCGATGAACGCGGTCAATGATTTCACGAATCTTAGCGACTTCAGCTTCAGTCAGAGTGTCTGACTTCTTACTTTGGTCAATCTGAGCTTCTGCCAGAATCTTGTTTGCAGTCGGACGGCCAATCCCAAAGATGTACGTCAGAGCTACTGCCATTCGTTTATTACGTGGGAGGTCGACCCCCGCGATACGTGCCACTTGCTACCTTCCTTCTTCCTATTAACCTTGGCGCTGCTTGTGCCGTTGGTTTTCACAGATTACGCGGACGACACCCTTGCGCCGAACCACTTTGCACTTGTCACAGATTTTCTTTACTGATGCTCGAACCTTCATAAACTCTCTGCCTTCTTTTTCACTAACCTGCGTATTATTCAAACTTAAACCGGTCTATTTTAAGCAAACGAGCAGATTTAAACTTTCGTCAAAATCTCCGGCCCCTTGGAGGTGATGGCAACCGTATGCTCGAAGTGAGCTGAAAGAGAGCGATCCTTAGTAACCGCCGTCCAGCGATCCTCTAAAACCCTAACTTCATGACTACCAGCATTGACCATAGGCTCGATCGCTAACACCATTCCCACTTTGAGCTGTAATCCCTTACCCTTAGGGCCATAATTGGGCACCTGAGGCTCTTCGTGTAGGGCTCGACCTATACCATGTCCAACGAACTCCCGTACCACGCTATACCCAAACCCTTCAACATAATTTTGGACTGCGTGGCCGATATCGAATACTCGGTTACCCTCCCAACACTGCTCGATACCCTTATTGAGACTCTCTCTAGTTGCATTAATCAGCTTTTGCGCGTGAGCACTGATCTTACCGACCGGTAACGTCCTAGCAGAGTCCCCAAACCAACCTTCGTAAATAACTCCAAAATCGAGGCCGACGATATCGCCCTCTTTTAAGGCTCTTTTTTGCGATGGAATTCCGTGCACTACCTCATCGTTAATTGAAATGCAAACAGAGGCCGGAAAACCATGATAACCCTTAAACGCCGGGATCGACTTCAGCTCCTTACAACGAACCTCTGCGAAGCGGTCAAGCTCACCTGTAGTTATTCCAGGCTTGGTCATATCTGACATTTCATCCAAGATCTGCGCTACAATGGCACCCGCCTTGCGCATCAAATTCAGCTCTCTCTCGGATTTCAACGAAATCATGGATTGCTCAACTCCAGTTTCGCTAATTGACTATCGCATCGGCCAGAGCGGAGGAAACCTCGCCGGGCGACTGATTGGCGTTCAAGCTTCTAAGCTTCTGCTGACGACGATAAAAACCAGCCACCGGCTCCGTCTGCTCATGATAGACGGTGAGCCTCTTCTGGATCACCTCTGCTCTGTCATCGTCTCGCTGAACCAGCTTACTACCACATTGATCACAAGCACCGTCCACCTTAGGTGGCATATTTTCAATATGAAACATAGAAGCACACTGTGTGCAGGTACGACGACCCGAAAGTCGGCGGACTAACTCCATGTCAGGCATTTCAAAAAGAACGACTCGATTCACACCGCGCCCTTGACCCTTGAGCATTTCATCCAAGGCTTCTGCCTGAGGAATCGTGCGAGGAAATCCGTCCAAAATGAAACCAACCTTAGCGTCGGGCTGCTGGGTACGCTCGCTAATCAGCCCAATAACTACAGAATCAGGAACGAGCATCCCTCGATCCATAAAGCCTTTAGCTTCTAAACCTAGGCGGGTCCCTAGGCTAATCGCAGAGCGCAGCATGTCTCCAGTAGAGAGCTGAGGCCATTTCTTTTCGGCGACTAGCTTTTTCGCCTGAGTTCCTTTTCCAGAACCTGGCGGGCCCATCAGAATTAAAATCATGTGTAAGCAGCCCTGCCCTTGAGACGGGTGTGCTTCATGAAACCCTCATAGTTACGCTGCAACAAGAAGGTTTCAATCTGCGCAACTGTATCGAGTGCAACACCAACCAAAATCAGAACGCTCGTTCCACCGAAGTAAAAAGGAACCTTCATAGTCTCAGTAAAAAAGGTCGGAAGCACACAAATCGAAGCAATGTAAACTGCGCCACCCAAAGTGATCCGTGCAAGAACATAGTCAATATACTGCGCAGTGGGTTGGCCAGGACGAATACCTGGGATGAACCCACCATACTTTTTAAGGTTATCTGCTACGTCATCCGTCTTGAAGGTCACCGCCGTATAGAAGTAAGCAAAAAACAGAATCAGACCTACGAACAGTACGTTGTACAACAACCCTCCTGGTTGAAGGGTCTGAGTGAACGCCTGAATTTTAGGGGAAGGAAAGAAAGTCGCCAGCGTAGCTGGAAACATGATCAGCGAAGATGCAAAGATTGGCGGGATAACACCAGCAGTATTCACCTTCAATGGAAGATTAGTGTTCTGACCTCCATAAACCTTTCGACCCACAATTCTCTTCGCGTATTGAATGGGAATCCGCCGAGCACCTCGCTCAATAAAAATAATTACGAAAAAGGTTCCTACGATTACAGCGAGAACCATCAAGATTTTAAAGAAGCTCAATTCACCGGAGCGATAAAGACTCAAGGTCCCGCCAATTCCCTTTGGAATTCCTGCAGCGATACCCGCATAAATCAGCAAGGAAATCCCGTTGCCGATCCCTCGTTCGGACATCTGCTCACCAACCCACATCAAGAAAACTGTGCCGGCTGTAAGAGTAACGGTAGTCATTAAACGAAAGGCCATCCCAGGGTGAGAGACAACAGCGGGACTATTGTAATGTTCAAGACCTGTAGCTATGCCGTAGCCCTGAACCAAGCAAAGCAAGACGGTGCCATACCGAGTATACTGAGTAATTTTTTTACGGCCCGAATCACCTTCTTTTTGAAGGTCATGAAGATAAGGCCAAACAACCGTTAACAGCTGAAAAATAATCGAACTGCTGATGTAAGGCATCACACCCAGAGCGAAAATACTAAATCGCTCCAAGGCTCCACCGCTAAACATATTGAACCATCCAAAGATGGTTCCTTTCATGTTAGCGAAGACTTGTTGAAGAGCAGCCCCATCCACACCGGGCGTAGGAATGTGTACACCAATGCGGTAGACCGCGAGCATCACGATCGCAAAGATAATCCGTTTTCTAAGTTCCGGAATCTTAACTATACCGTCGGCGCCTGACATCTTTGAGTTAGCTCCCTTAGGGTGAATCGAGTCGGCTTAAGCCGTTACACTCATGGTCATTAAGAAGCAGGCTGCTCACGAATTCAAGCAGAAGCTTGAGCAGTCTTCTTTTTCTCTGCTTTACCAGGAATCTTAAGAAGTTCGACTTTGCCGCCAGCCTTTTTGATTTTTTCCTGAGCTGCCGGACTAACACGATGAGCCTTAACCTTGAATGCCTTAGTGAGTTCCCCAGTAGCGAGAATCGTGAGCCGATCATGACGGCCCTTTACAAGACCAATCTCACAGAGAGTCTCCAGCGATACTTCCTTCACTTCAGAAGGACTGAGCTTTTCGAGATCTTGAAGATTGACTACAGCATTGCTCCTACGAGCAAAATTCTTAAAACCTCTCTTAGGAATACGGCGATACAAAGGCATTTGACCGCCTTCAAAGCCAGGGCGAACATGGCCACCCGAGCGAGCCAACTGGCCCTTATCACCTTTACCAGAGGTCATCCCGAGACCGGAACCTGCACCACGCCCCAGACGCTTACGCTTCTGGACGGATCCGGGTTGAGCTTTAATAGTGTTTAACTTCAACATACTCGGTTTCCTTCTTCTTTCAGCGAGTTTC
>CAZGCK010000011.1:50871-56895 GCA_964524175.1 uncultured Bacteriovoracaceae bacterium
ACGCACCGAGGGAGTATTCTCCAAGGTACGGACATGTTCACGGTGCCGCAGCCCAAGACCCGTCACAGTGGCCCTTTGTTTTGGATTGCAAGCGACCATGCCTTTTTTCAGGCGGATCGTGATGGTCTTTTTTGTAGCTGCTTTAGCTGCTGCACTCATGTTTTATACTCCAATTGGGCGTGATTCAGAGAATCTCGCCGACGGTCTTTCCGCGAGCCTTAGCAATTTCCGACATTGTACGAAGACTGCGAAGCCCTTCGAGGGTAGCGCGGACTACGTTGTGTGGATTGTCGCGACGGATCGACTTAGTCAAAATGTTCTGAATACCAGCGACCTCAAGAATTGCGCGAACTGCAGAGCTCGCGATAATCCCCGTACCTTCAGGGGCTGGCTTCATAAGAACCTTACTGGCGCCAAAATGGCCAATAATTTCATGAGGGATTGTGTTGCCCTCCATAGGGATCTTCATCAAGTTTTTCTTAGCCTGCTTGCCTGCCTTCTTGATAGCCTCTGGAACTTCGCCGGCCTTACCAAGGCCCACGCCGACTTGTCCCTTCTTATCGCCCACGACCACTATCGCAGCGAAACTGAAGCGACGACCGCCCTTAACCACTTTGGCACAGCGATTAATGTGAATCACCTTGTCTTCGAACTCGGATTCTTCCTGCTGACGGCCCATGTGTTGACCTACTGCCATACTTTGATCTCCTGACGTCTATCTCTTCAAAATCCTAGTTTAAAACTTCAAGCCACCTTCACGAGCCGCATCTGCCACAGCCTTAATCCGACCGTGATAGAGGTAACCGCTGCGATCGAAAACAACTTGATCGATCTGCTTAGCGAGTGCCCGCTTAGCGACAAGAACGCCGAGGTTTTTAGCCCCTTCGATCGTTCCACCGTGCTTTTCCTTCAGCTCTTCCTCAAGCGTAGAGGCGGCAACCAAAGTATGACCTTTGACGTCATCTACCAACTGAGCATAGAGATGCTTGTTGGAGCGGAACACCGAAAGTCTCGGACGCTCACTCGAACCCTCAACGCGGGCGCGAATGCGCTTCTTGCGTTTGAAGCGAATAACTTGCTTACTGCTCGTATTCTGTCGAATTTTAGTAGCCATTTTCTTAAATCCTTACTTGGCTCCTGCGGCCTTACCTTGTTTGCGAACGATATGCTCGTCCGTGTACTTAATGCCTTTGCCCTGATACGGCTCAGGCTCCTTAAAACCACGGATCTTGGCAGCCACCATGCCCACCAACATCTTGTCTGCACCCGTCAAAACAATGTGTGTGTTGTTTTCTACTTTCGCAGCGATGCCTGCAGGAAGAACATAGTCAATGGGGTGAGAGTAACCCACGGTCAGTGTCAAAGTTTGACCCTTTACCGCAGCACGATAACCAACACCAACGACATCTAACTCACGTGTAAATCCCGTGTGTGCACCATGAACCATGTTCTGAACAAGAGTCCGGGACAAACCATGGAGAGCCGCGGCCTTAGGAACATTATCGTCACGAGTGACTAAAATATTTCCACTATCGACCTTGGCTGAAATACCGTGAGGCAAATTGTGGCTCAGCTTGCCCTTTGGGCCTTCAACCTTCACGAGGCCGTCTTTAATATCTACCTTTACACCCTGCTGGATTTTGACTGGGGCTTTGCCGACTCGCGACATAAATCACCAAACCTCACAAAGAATTTCGCCACCCATCTTCTGAACCCGGGCCTTATGGCCAGTGGTCACACCCTTCGAGGTGGAGACGATAGCGATGCCAGCACCACCGAGTGGACGAGGCATTTCAGTATAGCCAGAGTAACGGCGCAAA
Organism: uncultured Bacteriovoracaceae bacterium; assembly: GCA_964524175.1. Classification (GTDB taxonomy): domain Bacteria; phylum Bdellovibrionota; class UBA1018; order UBA1018; family UBA1018; genus CAZGCK01. Next base: position 52,692 of record CAZGCK010000011.1, read on the forward strand.
CCCGGGCGACTCACACGGCGAACGCCCTGAATCACACTGGAGCCCTGCTCAGTGTACTTGAGATACACTTTAATCACGGGGCGACCTTCTTCACGCATTAAGCGGAAGTTTTTAATATAACCCTCCTCCTTCAACACGCGAACAATGTTCGCTTTCATACGTGAAGCAGGCACTTCAAGCTTGTCGTGCTTCTCCTTCGCGGCGTTGCGAATTCGGGTCAAAAGATCTGCAATTGGATCAGTCATGCTCATAATTCGGTATCCTCTCCACTCTTACCAGCTGGACTTCGTCACGCCGGGAAGCTGACCCTTAAGTGCCAATCCTCGGAAACAGAGGCGGCACATGTTAAACTTGCGCATATAGGCTCGTGGACGACCGCACAGCGGGCAGCGGTTACGGACACGAACCTTGAACTTCGGCGTTTTGCCAATTTCTTCGAGTTTGCACTTCTTAGACAAGTTCAGTCTCCTTATTTACTTGCGGAAAGGCATGCCGAGTTCGGTCAGCAATGCCCTAGCGTGCTCGTTTGTATTGGCAGTGGTTTCGATCGTAATGGTCATACCTTTGATCTTATCCACCTTGTCGTAGTTGATTTCTGGGAAAATGATCTGTTCGCGGATTCCCAAGGAGTAATTACCCCGGCCGTCGAACGCCTTGCTATTCACACCCTTAAAGTCACGAACACGAGGAAGCGCGACGTTCATCAGGCGGTCCAAGAACTCATACATACGAGCACGACGAAGAGTCACCATGACTCCTACGGCGTTTCCTTTGCGAACTTTAAAGGCCGCAATTGCTTTACGGGAGCGAGTCATCACCGGCTTTTGGCCGGTGATCGCCAAAATCTCCTCAAAAGTGCTATCTAGTACTTTTGGGTTAGCGACTGCTTCCTTCACCGCACAGTTGACCGTCACCTTAGTGAGGCGAGGCACCTGCATGGCATTCTTAAACTGGAACTCCTTCATCAAGGCAGGAATCACCTTAGCCTTATAAAGAGTCGCAAGGCGGGGATTCTTACTAGGAGAAACCTTGGTTTCACCAGGAGCAGCGATCTTCACGGCAGAGGCCGCAGACTCCTCCTTAGCCTTCTTGGCCTTAGCGCGAGCAGCATCAGCAGCAGCTTTCTTTGCTTCCTGCCGAGCCTTCGCGGCCGCTACGTCCGCGCCTTCTTGATTTTCATTTTCGTCTTTATTGGCTACCACTGCATAATCCTTTCGGTATAACCGCTGATCGGCTCAAGCCGTCTCGAGCGACTCGCCACACTTCTTACAAACTCTAACCTTTTGTTGAGCAGCTGCGGTCTTTGCATCTGCCTTCTTGCCCTTTGCCGCTGGCTTATCGGCCATCTTAATCCCGTGCCGACGCCCACGATTACACTTCGGACACATGAGAAGAACGTTCGAATAATGTAGAGAAAGCTCCTTCTCCACTATGCCTCCACCGGGATTCTGTTGTGTGGGCTTGGTGTGCTTCTTCACCAAGTTTACCTTTTCAACAACAACACGGTTGTTCTTGGCATCTACCTTGAGAATCTTGCCAGTCTTACCCTTTTCACGACCCGCCATCACCTGGACCTGGTCGTTCTTTCGAAGAGACAGTTTAAAAAGCTCAGTGTTTTCCATAAATCCTCACAACACTTCCGGCGCCAAGGAAATGATCTTGGTAAAGGCCCGTGCACGCAACTCACGCGCAACAGGACCAAAAATACGGGTTCCAATCGGCTCATTCTGCGCGTTGATTAGCACTGCAGAGTTAGTATCAAACCGAACATAAGTGCCGTCGTGACGATTCACTTCCTTCCTGGTGCGAACGATGACGGCTTTCAGAATCTCGCCCTTCTTCACTTTCGCATTCGGAACTGCATCTTTCACAGTAATCACAATGACATCGCCCAAAGAGGCATACTTGCGGCGGCTTCCACCGAGTACCTTGATGCACATAACTGACTTTGCACCAGAGTTATCGGCAACATCGAGACGGGTACGCATTTGAATCATAGCTTTTTCCTCTTCCCTCTCGAACTTTAAACGTTAGCTTCTGCGGTTTGACCAGCGCGACGAAGAATCGACTGAAGCACCCAGCGCTTATCGCGACTTAATGGACGCGATTCAACCAGAACAACCCGGTCACCAATCTTTGCATCATTCTTCTCGTCATGAGCCTTAAAACGACGCGAACGAACGATATACTTCTTATACTCCGCGTGACGCACTCTGCGATCGACGTTCACTACAATCGTCTTCTGCATTTTATTGCTGACCACGGTGCCTACAACAAGACGCCGACTTTGGAGTGCATTCCGGCTTTCTTCTTTTTTTTCTAGAGTTGCCATTTTCTAAATCCTCACCGATTAGCGTTTCAAAGCCGCCGTTTGCAACGTCTTTAGCCGAGCGATATCCTTGCGGAACCGCCAGATGCTCGCTGTATCGGTCAATTGACCGGTAACCTTCTTCATCTTGGCTTGAAACATTTCGGACTCAAGCTCACGAACTTTGGTCGCCAGCTCGTCCTTCGACAAATTCTTTAGTTCATTGAAACGTTTGCTCGACACGTTCGTTACCTCTTAAACCTTTGCCTGAGCAGCGTTAGCTGCGGCCTTCTTAGCAAGTTTAGCCTTGCGTACTGCTTCAGCGCTCGCCTGAGCTAACTTTTCAGAAGCTCTACTGATGGGCTTGCAATGAAGAGGAAGTTTATTGTTTGCAAGACGAAGCGCTTCAAACGCTTCGGACTGCGGAACGCCTTCCATTTCAAAAATGATCCGGCCGGGCTTAATCACGGCTGCCCATTCTTCGACATTACCCTTACCGGAACCCATGCGAGTTTCGGCAGCCTTCTTGGTGATTGCCTTATTTGGGAAAATACGAACCCAAATCTGGCCACCACGCTTTACGTAACGAGTCATCGCTACGCGGGAGGCTTCAATCTGCTTGGAGGTAATCCGACCACATTCTGTAGCCTGAAGACCATACTGACCAAAATGAAGCGTGCCGCCACGATCGGCCTTGCCGCGCATCTTTCCTTTTTGTTGCTTGCGCCACTTGACGCGTTTAGGTGCTAACATCGTTATGCTCCCTGTGTGCTCTGCAGAGCTTTAGCATCAGCAGCGGCCTGCTTCTTAAGTGTAGTTGCTTCGCCGTTGTAAACCCATGCTTTGACGCCGATCACACCGTAGGTGGTGCGAGCTTCTGCAGTCCCGTAATCGATGTTTGCGCGCAAAGTGTGAAGCGGAACGCTGTCTTCGCTGTACCATTCAGTACGAGCGATTTCGGCGCCACCCAAACGACCCGATACGCGAATTTTGATGCCCTTGATGCCCTGCTTGAACGCTGAGGTCATGCACTTCTTCATCGCGCGACGGAATGCAACTCGCTTTTCTAGCTGAGCAGCAACGTTCTCAGCAATCAGAGTTGCGTTGGCCTCCGGTTTCTTAACTTCAATAATGTTCAAAAAAACTTCGTTGCTCGAAAGCTTCTGAACATCGGCCTTGAGAGACTCAACGCCTGCACCCTTCTTGCCGATCACGATACCAGGACGAGCAGTGTGAACGTTAATCTTCACTTTGCTTGCTGCACGCTCAATATCAATACGTGATATGCCGGCACTGAAAAGCTTCTCCTTCAAATATCGGCGAAGCTTGATGTCTTCGTGAAGGAGCTTGGCATAGTCGCGCTTGGCGTACCAACGACTGTCCCAGGTGCGGGTAATCCCAAGGCGGAATCCAATTGGATTGACTTTCTGACCCATTTTCTACCTCTTACCGTTCCGCGAGCGTAACGCTCACGTGGCTGGTCTTCTTGTTGATCCGAAAAGCGGAACCTTTTGCACGAGGACGGAAACGCTTCAGAGTTGTTCCCTGTCCAACCAGGATCGTCTTGACGTAAAGAGTATCTACGTCAACAGCACCCCGGCTCTTATCGTTGGCATTGGCAGCCGCAGACTTAAGCAATTTAAAAAGCATTCCAGCCGTACGCTTTCTTGGAGAAAAGCGTAGGTACGTGAGAGCCTCATTGATGCCCTTGCCACGAACCTCGTCGGCCAGCAGCCCCACTTTACGAGGCGTGATCCGGATAAAGCTAACTTTTGCTGAGACTTCCATCTTTCAAATCCTCGCTTATGCCTTAGGAGCTGCAGGCTTCGCTGCCGGAGCTGCTGCTGGAGCTGCTGCTGCCGGCTTAGCCGCTGCACCCGCGGCCGCAGCTGGAGC
>CAZGCK010000011.1:56905-57287 GCA_964524175.1 uncultured Bacteriovoracaceae bacterium
CACCGTCTGCCTTCTTGTCTGCTGGAGTATGGCCATGGAAGGTTCTGGTAAGTGCAAACTCACCCAGTTTGTGACCGACCATATTTTCCGTCACGTACACAGGAATAAACTTCTTGCCGTTGTGCACGGCGAAGGTCAGCCCCACAAAGTCTGGAAGCACGGTTGACCGACGGGACCAAGTCTTGATCACCTTGCGATCCTGAGTTTGACGTGCAACCTGGACCTTTTTGACCAGATGGTCATCAATGAAAGGACCTTTTTTAATTGAACGAGCCACGGTTCCTTCTCCTTAAAAACTATTTGCGGCGCTTGACGATAAATGCGTCAGTGCGTTTGTTGTTGCGAGTCTTGTAACCCTTGGTTGGAACACCCCAAGGAGTTC
>CAZGCK010000012.1:0-16752 GCA_964524175.1 uncultured Bacteriovoracaceae bacterium
CGATTCAATCGAGGAGCTACAGAGAGGCAATCGCCTTTGGAGAGTTTAGCCGGCGTGCTCTATAAGAAGGTGACTTTCACTTTTACTTTCGTTGTTGGATTTCTTTTTTCCACGGCGATTGCTGCCTCCCCTCCCTTATTCGGTCCAGAGTTTACATTTACAAACGAGGAGATCATAGAGGCCGCTTATGGGCGAGATGAAGTTATCACCTCGGCTAACAGTGCAGCTCTCGAACAATGGTTCCGAAATGTGAATGCACTCTGTATCGAGACAGGTTCCTGCACGATCGCCGAGTCAAGAGATAAACATGGCAAAGCCTATCGAGTCACCTACCCCGATGGATGGTGGTATCAGGTCAGCTTAGATACTTTTGTTTTAGAGGTGCAATCTAAACCAGCTACAGTGACTGACTTCTACCGAATGAAAGAACGAATTCAGAGCGATATCTTTGAAGTCGCGAAGTCATTAAATATGGAACCCCACGAGCGAATCGGTAGTGGCCATATTAATGTGGGACTTGATGGCTTTGACGGGGATGCCAAACTTTTTAGAAACTTTCTCGTGGATACGGCAAATCATCCTGAACTGACTTGGGGTATCTTTGGAAATCACCTTGGAAATTCCCCACCGATTTCCGCTCTGCCAGTTTACAGTCAGAAGGCCTTTAAGAAAGTCATTCGTGATTTTGATTCAAAACCTACCTCAATTACCGAGCTGGCTCGCCGTATCGAATACAGAGTTTATACTTCTAATCCTTACAATTGGTCATCACAGTACTACCAAAACCTTAGTTTCAGATCGGTTTATGAGGATACTCCAGCTCCTCTTCAGAGAGTCGAAATACGAGGCTATCGTCCCCAGCCTTCGGCAGAGAGTTTTTTGCTCGAAATCAGTCTATTGGAAAAAAGACTCAAATACCTGCGCTCCAAAAAAGCGCCAGTTCCAGTGAGCGTTCCCCCCAGTCACACCATGAGCAATTCTGAAAAAAGGGGGCGCTTTCTGGATTATCTCAAAGAAATGGGGGCTCGAGAAGAGGATTACTTACCCATCATCCCGAAGAAGTTTTTGGAACACCCTCTCTCATCGGATTCCTCTCCATATGATGAAGTGTTCTCAATTGATGGAGAAGTGCGCCCGCACTACCGACGAACCTATGAGGTGTATGAATCGCTGCATCCTAAGCATATAAAAGCCTTTGCAAAGCAAGCAAAGGTCATAGGCTCTGATCACCGCTCACTCATGCCCATTCCGCGCGTTTTAACCTCTGAAGAGCATGACAATTTGATGAAAGGAGTTCAGCAGCGCGGGCGAGCCCTTTGGGAATTCTACAAAGACCTAGCTACTCGCGATGCCAAGGCCGTGCGAGCAGGAATTATTCCTGAAAATATAGTAGATCGAATCCTGCTAAAGTCAGCTTATTTTGAAACTGCACGATTTCAGCTCACGAACTCAGCCACATACTTTGGGCCTGATATTGTGCGCGGGCCCGATGGCAAGTTTGTAGTTTTGGAGGATAACTTTGGTGATCTGGGTGGCATGGCTGACGCCTCCGAGTCGCGCCGAGATCTCTTAGAGTTGCTTCCAGAGTACCAAAAAGTGTTTCGGGCAGATTCTGGCCAAACCTATGCCAAAACCATTGCCGATGAGATGCGGCGTATGGCTGTTCCAGCCGATGGCGAGATTATTTGCCTCATTCCTAAAAGGACTCTTAATCGAAACCGCCACTTTATAGAACAACTTGCTTCTCAGAATGTAAGGGTGCTTTTTGCAGAAGATGTCTTAAAATACAATTTGATCGATACAGGACCCGACGGTGCATTTTTGCGTACGACCGAAGGCATAAAGAAGCCGATTGGAGCCATGATCCTTCGAGGTATCCCAGGGGAGTGGTTTCGTAAAAAAATTCCGAAAGTTTACAAGGCACATACGGACGGAAAAGTATCGGTATTGGGCTTGGATCTCCACGACATGCTTGGAGATAAAGAAATGCTCCAGTACGTCGATGATTTTGTAAAATTTTACTTAAAAGAAGAGCCGATACTTCCTTCATTATCAACAAAGAGCTTCCGAAAAGTGGGCCCCGGCAACAATGCAATATTTGACAAAGAATTCTTGGACGAAGTCTTCAGTGATCTCGATCAATATGTCATCAAGCACACCCAAGGCGTGCAGGGCAATGAAGTTTGGATCGGCAAAAGAATGGATGCTAATTCTAAGCAATCTTTAGAGTTGCAGCGCCAGATTGCCCTTTATCCCGGTAATTACGTTGCCCAAAAGTATACGCCTATTTCCGTATTAGAAGATCACCTTGTTGATCTCAGAGTTCTAAGCATAATCTCAGATCAGGGTGTTGCAACTGGGGATCGAATTTGGGGAAGGGCACTCCATATCTCTGGTGATGGGCGCTTAAATATGAGCCAAAAGGGGGGTGGCGTTGCCGTTTTTACGGATGGAAAGGACTCCGTGCCAGAAGTCGCCGTTCAAGATAATAATGTTAGCCAATCGATGAGAGAAAGAGTAGCTGATCCCCCTGGAAAATGGAGAGCATTCGCCCGACGCGCAAAGTGCTTGTCCGAAGTTCTATGGAGAAAACTTCTTCTCGGCATTTAAGTTACGCTGGAGCGAGAACTTCTGCTTAGATCTACTTATTTACTCACCTCAGTTTGATGTAGTCCTTCAAGAGTATGAGCCGTTCATCGCAATCCATGAAGCTATCGATCCTCGCCCTATGCAATGCCGAGATCTGCATGAAGAAATTGATTTAAGTTCCCAGATGTCCCCGGCCTCCTTAGAGATCTCACCGGAACTGCGGAAGAAAGCGCTATCATGAACTGCAAACGTTCGGTCATGTGGGTGAGGAAAGATCCGTAATTCGCGAAGAATACGATGTGATTGAGGTCTGCCGGGTGCTCGAGTTTGCTGTAAAATATGTTCGCGCGTCAAACCCCCACGCCCAAGTAACAAGCCCCGGGCAACAGCTTGAACGGAATCCAAATCACCCGCGCAGGGGTAGGCCACCCCTTGGGCACCGTGAGCGCGCCACTCTCCGCCCGATGAACCACCCCAAAACGAGGTTTGATCTTGCGATGCATGAATTCGCCACCCGCGCGATTAACGAGTGCGTCCCAAAGCTTAGGGGTCGTGAGCGTGAGCTTGCGCGAGCATTCAGAGTCGAGCGCCAAGAGCGCAAAGCCACGGGCGTCGCCGGAGCCAGAAGTGGATGCAGTGCTCACCCCCTCATCGCCTCCTGCGAACGTGACTTCGCAAAGCAATGCTCCCACAAGATCCTGCGTCGGCAGCGAGAGATCGCGAGCCCGAATCGGCATGCCGAGCTCGGGCTTAGGTTGAGGATGCCGATCGGTCAGCTCGTCGACCAGCGCAGAGTGCAGCGACTCGAGTAGCGCGGTCCAGGGATTCAAGGTTGCCCGCCTGGTGAAGGATCTGCGTGCGAGAAGTGAAATCGCGAGTACTCGCCGCCGCTTGCGAGCAGCTGTTCGTGTTTGCCGCGCTCGACGACTTCGCCTTCTTTGAGAACGAGGATCATGTCAGCATGCCGGATCGTCGAGAGACGGTGCGCGATGATCAGCGTCGTTCGATTGGTCATTAGCTCATCGAGGGCCTCTTGCACTGCGCGCTCTGACTTGGTGTCAAGGCTCGAAGTCGCCTCGTCGAGGACGAGAATGGGGGCTTCGCGCAAAAAAGCGCGCGCGATTGAGAGGCGTTGGCGCTCGCCACCCGAAAGCTTCTGGCCGCGATCGCCGATCACGGATTTGAATCCTTCAGGCAGCGCCTCGATAAAGTCGAGTGCATGCGCGCGGCGCGCGGCTTCGCGGATTTCTTCTCGAGTAGCGCCCAGCCGCCCGCAGCGGATGTTCTCTTCGATCGTGTCGTTGAACAAAAACACGTCCTGGCTCACTACTGCGATGAGCTTGCGCAAGTCATCGAGTGCGAACTCGCGGATATCGTGGCCATCGATCGTGATTTTGCCTTGAGTGACATCAAAAATACGAGGGATCAGGCTGACCAAGGAGCTCTTGCCAGCGCCGCTTGCGCCAGCGAGGGCAACGATGCTGCCGCGGGGGAGTTCAAAGCTCACATTCTTTAGGACATCTCTGCCAGGTGTATCTGGATAAGCAAAGCTCACGTTTTCGAGCTTGAGGCTTTTTTCGAACTTGCGGATCGGGATGGGATTAGCAGCTTCGTGTAGATTGGATTTCCAATCAAAGAGCTCGAAGATACGAGCGCAGGCGGCAGAGGCTTGATGCAGCTTAAGGTTGACTTCGTTCACGTTGCGCAGGCGATCCATCATCAGGGCAAAGGTAGCGAAGAATGCAAGCAGCCCTCCGGGTGTCATCCACTTATGCGCGATCTGTCGCCCGCCGAAGTAGACCATGATCGCCATGAGGATTGCGATTAGCAGTTCAACCATTGGATGAGCAGCTTCTTCGAGGACCGATATTTTGAGATAGGTTTGGGTAAATCGCTCGCTTTTTTCCCGGAACTTCTTGCGAGAATATTTTTCGAGTCCGAACGTCTTGACCATCCGGATGCCCGTAAAGGTTTCCTGAAGCGTTGAGAAAATGCGCGCATTCTCTTCAGTCAGTCGAGAGATGTAGCGTTTGAGGTTCTTGCCCGTGCGCGAGAAAACCCAGAGCAGCGGGGGAAAAACGATAACCGTCACGCAGGTCATTCGCCAATTCAGGTGAAGGGCGTAGGCAAAGAGAAAAACAAATGTGATCGGCTCGCGAATGATAATGTTGATGCAAGCCAAGCCGCCATCCACATACATGGGGTCTGTCCCTACTCGCGAGATCAAGGTGCCGGTGCTTTGAGAGGTGAAGTAGTCCGGTGATAGTCCGACGACTCTTTCAAACAGCTCGTTCTTGATGCGTTGATTGACTCGGCCAATGACGACGCGCAGTAGGTAGTAGTGAAAAAAACGAACGACGAAGTTGACCAGATAGATACCAATAATCAGCCAAGGCAAGTACTTCAGTACCGAGATATCCTGGTTGGCAATCAGGTCATCCCCGACCCGCTTAAGCAGATAGGCAGGGCTTGTGCGCAGAAGCGAGAGCGGGATGGCTAAGACAGCACTCATCGCGATCAATCCCCAATAGGGTTGGAGATACGGTTTGAGCCGAAACAATGGCCGAAGCAATGATTGCATGACTCTAAGGATTCACATATTTCGCTGGAATATGCTAGTTCTCGGGCATGGCAAAAGTTCTCGTCGTAGGCGGAGCAGGTTATGTAGGCGGGACCGCTTGCGCCTGGCTGCTCGATCGGGGGCATCATGTTTGGATCCTCGACGATCTTTCGACGGGGCATCGTGAGTGGTTGCCTCGACTGTCGGGAGTTGATGGGTTTACCTTGTCGCGCGCGGGCGACACGGCTCAGGTCAAAGCGCTGCTCAAGCAGGAGAGCTTCGACTGCGTGATGCATTTCGCTGCCAAGGCTTTGGTTGGCGAGAGCGTCGAAAAGCCTGACATCTATTTTGAGAACAATGTCCAACAGACTGAAGCTTTGCTTGAAGCAATGCTTGAGTGCGGGACGCGTAAGTTCATTTTTTCTTCGACGTGCGCGATCTTTGGGGATCCTGGTCCGTCGGTCAACCACATGAATGAGGAAGTGCCCAAGAACCCGATCAACCCGTATGGGGAGACTAAGCTTCAGGTAGAGAGGATCTTAGACCGATTAGCGCGTGAAAAAGGCTTGCAGGCGATCGCGCTCAGATACTTTAATGCCGCTGGCGCAGAGTCGGGCTTGCGAGTGGGTGAGTGGCATGACCATGAGACGCATTTGATCCCGCGGTTATTGCAAGCGGCTCTTCGAGGCGATCCGGTTGAGATTTTTGGCACTGATTACCCGACCGCGGATGGAACCTGTGTGCGTGATTACGTGCATGTTTGGGATCTCGCGCAGGCACATGGCGCGGCGATGGAGCGCTTGCTGAAGCTGCCCAGCGAGGGCGCCGGACGTTTTGAAGCGTACAATCTGGGAAGTGAGAACGGCTTTTCTGTGCGCGAGATGATCCAGGCCTGCGAGCGCACGGTTGGATTTAAGCTTAAAGTAAAAGAATGCCCTCGTCGTCCTGGCGATCCTCCTCGATTGGTAGCGGATGCGCGAAAAGCGCGTGAGGTTTTGGGATTTGGGTCTTCGCTTGTCGGACTAGACCAGATCTTTGCGTCGGCATGGACGTGGGAGCAGCATCTTCGTCAAGCGAGACAGAAAGCCTCGGGGTTGAAGAGAGCCGTATTTCTTGATCGCGATGGCACATTAAACGAGGATCCGGGGTATCTCAACGATCCAGGGCAGCTTAGACTTTTGCCTCAAGTAGGTGAGGCGCTCTCGCTTTTTAAGAAAGCAGGTTTTGAGCTCGTCGTGGTTTCTAACCAATCGGGCGTGGCTCGAGGCTTGATCCGGCCCGAAGTGTTGCCCAAGATCCACTCCAAAATGGACGAGTTGCTCAAGCCTTATGGCGTGAGCGTATCTTATTACGCGCTTTGCCTTCATCATCCGGACGAGGGTTGCTCATGTCGCAAGCCCAAGCCCAAGCTCATCATCGATGCGGCCGCTCAAATTGGGATCGATCTGAGTCGATCTTTCATGGTGGGCGACAAGCTCGTTGATATCCAAGCAGGACGTAACGCCGGATGCCGTGCGGTCTCTTTGGTGAGGACTGGATATGGCGCCGAGGTCGAGTCGAGGCTTTTGCCTCATCACAGGCCCGAGATTATCGGGGACTCGCTGCTTGAAGTCGCACGTTGGATTCTAGCTCAAGAAAACGCAAGCCCTTGAGCGGGTGCTGATCAAAGCCCGGGACGTGGTAGATAAAGAGTGCCTCTAAAAACTTGAAGAGCTCTTGGTGTTCTTTTTTAGACGCGCGGTTTGAGCCCACGATTTGGCGCATGGGGAGTCTCAGGCTTTCAAAAAAATCCTGTACCGCCGCAGGAGTGAGTCTCAGCATCGCGTGGCCAAAAGCCCCGCCTGCTTCGCGCTGAAGGTGACGAGTTTGGCTGCCTCTGCAATCCGGGCAGAACCAGCCAGCATCCGCGACCACGCAGCTGAGAGCCGCATCGAGCTCGAGCGCCTCAAGAGGCTTTGCGCACGCAAGGCATGCCTGCAGCTGGGGTTGGTTGCCGCTCCATTGCAATATTTTAGCGAGATAGGCATTGAGCAGGGAGAGATCCACTCCTTCGCCCGGCAGCTCTTCGAGTGCGGCAAGCGCATTGGCGTGCAGCCTGAACAGCTCGGGACAAGATTCCATCTTGGGCGATAGCTTGATCATGAGCTCGCTAAAAACGCTCGCAAGAGAGAGTCGCTCAAAATCCTTGCGAAGCCCTTCAAAAGATCGTTTGCACGAAGCCTCTTGAAGCTGCATCAGCTCAGCTCCGGGCTTAGCATTGTAAAGCCACTCGCTTGCCGCAAAAAGCTCGAGCGACCCGCCGAACCGGCGCGAAGAAATCGAGTTTTTTGCCATCGCTGTAATTTGGCCGTGATTCTCGCTGAGGGCGGTGACGATTCGGTGGCGTTCCTGAAAGGTCACGGCGCGCAAGACGATGGCGTTATCGCGGAGCTGCTCCATGTGCAATCCATAGCACACTGAGACTCATGTGGGGGCTGGGGACGAAATGGTGTGAGTATATTTTTGAATCGAAAACATGCCAGAGCAGTGAAAATGAATAACTACATCGACTTCGATATGGTGGAGTTTTTTTGAACAACTTTGTGCTTGCGCACCGAGCCGTGAGGTCAGACAATTTGAGAGTAACGAAGAAATTAAACTCTGTTGGTCCTGGCCCAAGGCCTGGACATGTCGTCGTTTTGTTGTAGCGGTACGTTGATAGTAAATAAAATTAATTTAACCGGTCCAAGTCTTGGTCTGGGATTTTCAAGGAGATTGATTACAATGAAGAAGTTTATAGTGGCACTGGCATTTATAGTCAGCGTGAGTGGACAGGCTGCGTTTGCTGAAGATCCAGCAACTGGAGCTCACCCCCCAGGTCAGCCACCTCATCAAGGCCAGCCGCCGACGGGTCAGCCAGGACACCCCCCAGGTCACCCCCCAGGTCAATCTCCGGGTGGAGAGCCCGCCAAGATCGAAGCTTTGTGTAAAAAAATGGAGCCTAAGCTCCGGCGCCAAGCAGATGCATGCCTCAAGATCAAGAAAGGTGACAAGCGCGGCCAATGTTTTGAGAAGATCGGCCAGTCTTTCAAAGGCAAGCAACAGGCTTGCGAAGGTTTCTTTGAGCCGATGAAGCAAGAGTACATGGCAAAAGAGAGAGAGTTGTATCCGGAACAAGGAGGTCAACCTGGTGGGCCCTCTAATGGTGGTCATAAGCCTGGCGGTCCTGAGCATGGCCAACCTGGCACTCCTCCTGGTGGCGGACATCAGGGTGGTCCCGGAGCTCCTCAACACGGCAATAAGCCAGTTGATTGTGGCAAGGCAATCACTGAAGCCAAGAAGATGGGTCAGAAGTGCCTGGGTATGGCAGCCTACGACAAGCGCAGTGCCTGCTGGGATAAAACTGGCGACGAGCTAAACAAGCACGGAGCCATGGAAGCCTGCGGTCCTCAGTTGGATCCTGTCAAATCGGAGCTCCAAGGAGCCGAGGCGTCCAAGTACCCAAATCAAGAAAAAGCGTTTAAATAGATTGAGAGCGTTTTAGTGTTGAGAGGGGGAGGCGGTTGTCTCCCCCTCTTTTTGTGCGTCCAGGCGGAGCGTTGAAGAGATTGCGAACTTCTCGAGGGCACGGCCCGCGAAGAACCCAAAAAATGCGAAGGCGCTCAACAGCGTGAATAGTGATTTGAGGTTCAACCAGTTGTCGGATTGTCCGGACATCCAGTGAGAAGCTATTGTCACGCCAACGAGCGAGCAGAGAATGGCGACTTCCCAGCGCCGGGTCCTTTTGTGGACCCTTTCATCCCAAACAACACGGATGGCATCCGTTGATGTAGAGGTTGGTTCGCTGGTTGCGATGCTTGGCGAAGTGCGGCCGCCGCTGGGTCCCTCTGCGCGCGCGTTTTGATTGGATTGCAAAAGGCCAAGAGGAGCCAGCAAGCATCCTTCTTGGTTTGAGTGAGTCGCCTTCTCAGTTGGAGATTCTCTGTAGCGCTTCGCATATTCCTCTAACGCTTGGCGAGCTGGGGACTTGACTCGGCTGAGTCGGCAGCGCGCCGCCAAGTGTTCTGGGACGCAGGCCGAAATCAAATCCATGAGCGCGTCCCAGCGCACGATCGGTAACTCGATTCGGTCCACGCTCTCGAACCCTTGAGGCAAGGAATTGATTCCTAGATAGAGCAGTCGGGCAGATCCGGATACGGATTGAAGCTGCAGGATCAACCTAGGAGTATCTTGATCCGATGCTCCTGGAACGAGAATCACGAGATCGTGTAACTTCTCTTTGAACTCAGAGACTACCCTGCGGGTATTGCTTTCAAAGTCGAGGGTGATCGGCACGCCTTCGAGACTTTTTCGGATTCTGCGGGTTAACTCCTGAGTTATGTGTTCATCGCCTGAGAATACTAGTGCTCTAAACTGGCTATGTTTCATCGTGCGAATCCTCTCTCTTTAGGGTCCCGGTCTCGGAGCGTCTGCTCCTGCGATCCTTCTATTGGCTTCGGATATTCGCTTCGAGAAGATCTTAAAGATGTCCATGGCCAGATGAGGCGCGCGATCCAGTGTTTCCAAAAAAGCCTGTCGATCCAAAGTAATGCAACTCACTGCCGTTTTGGCTACGAGGGACGCGGTGCGGACTTCCTGAGTGATCATGGCAATCTCTCCCACGAGCTGGCTGTCATCTAGCGTCGCAAGCGGGATGATGCTGTCGCCTTTCTGCAGGACAATCTCGACCTGCCCTTCTTGGAGTAAGTATGCAGTCGAGCCTCGCTCTCCCTGCACGAAAAGCACCTCGCCCGGCTCAAAAAGAGAGATATAAAACAGGTCCTGAAACCTAAGGATCTCTCGATCTTTGATGCCAGCGACCCAATTCATATAAAAACGTTGTAGATCAAGAACAACCGGTATTGCCCAGTTTTTTCCGCCTATATTTTTTTTTGGACCAAGTTGTGTGGCTTCAAATTCAGTGAGCAGCTCACTTTGGTTCTTGCCCAGGAGCGAGCTTGGCAGGCATCCCAAGAGAGATTTGGCCTGTCTTCGCGCCAAAAGCAGGATCCCGTACTCGAGCAACGTGTTCAATAACCTCTGTGAATCGCCGGAGCCTGGAAGAATTCCAAGCCAGTCCATGAAATAGATCGGAGCTTCGACCTGCTTGGCCGAATCATCAAAGTCATGAATGCTATGGAGAAGAGGATCTCCGGTTCGATAGACCAGGAACCGGGCCGTGGCGATCGGGGTTCCGTCTCGATATGCCAGCAGATTGACCGTGTCTGGATAGAGATCGAGGGGATCGACGACCCTGCCGCCCTTTTGAAACATGGGATCGATGGGGTAGTCAAAATTTTGGAGCAATTTATGCCTAACCGAAAGGACGTCGTTGATCTCGTCAGCAGAGTTAGCAGATAGAATTATCGTTGGCATTGGTGGTTCCTCTTTCTATTATGAAGAGAGACAAGCTAAATGCCAGTGTTTCAATCGAAGAAAACGACCATTGCTTTATGGATAGCGCTTTTGAGCCAAACTTGCCTTTTGGCTTGGGGGGTGACTCCCTCGAAGTTGCCGCTCGAGGAGCTGGTCCGTCTAGGCGTGGGCAGGGCCCAGGGTCTCAAGGCCAAAGACCTTCAGAGAGAGCGGACTCACAATGTTCTCCTGAATTCTTACTTCAATCTGCTTCCGAGTCTCTCGTTATCGGCTGGAAAAAGTTTTGTAAGGAGTTCTTTTCTAGTCGATGATGTGAAGGCCACGGAGAGCAGTCAAGCTCAAAGCCTGGCGCTCGCGGCAGAATGGACTCTTTGGGATGGGTACAGGAATATTCGCGAGGTGACTCTGGCGAACCTGGATTGGGAGGCTCAAAAGATCCAGTCTGATCTCGATCTTCAGACCTACGTGCTCGATCTAGTCGAGCAGTATCTGTCTTTGCAAGTGCTTCTTACCCAGCGAAGAGCCTTGGCTGAGAGCATGGCTACTTCTCGCGGTTTTGCTGAAGAGGCAAGGGAGCTCGCTCGGCTTGGAGCGAAGACACATCTCGATGTAACGGATACCGAGATCCAGATCCAGAATCAGGAGGCTGAGGCGCAGGAGCTAGATAACACCATCAGGGGCGCCGAGCGCACCTTCACAGTCTTGATCAATAGTAACGACGTCATTGAAGTTCCAGAGGTCGACCTGCTCAAGGATCGGCCCTACTATATGAAGCGATTCGAGGACTTTTATGCTTCGGTGCGAAGCGCGATGGCCGCTCCCGATCGCGTCGCGAACCTGAATCGTGTTTCGCCGGAACTTAGAGTCACGAATCTCAAGCTGGACCGTGCCTTAGAGGAGTACCAGCAATCCAGAATGGGCTATTTTCCGACACTGGGCTTTAAGTTGAGTCACGAACAAAATCTTGCGGGCTACATCACGCCTGATGCTACGGACCCCCAGCGCCAGCCTTTTCCTACGACCACGGCTGCATTCACGCTGTCGTGGAGTGTCTGGGATTGGTGGAACACGCCGAGAAACATCCGCAACGCCAGAAAGAGCTACGAAATCGATCAGCTCGAGCGCGAGCTCAAATTGCGGACGCTCACGTTTGATATCGAGACGCAGTTGGAGCGATACGAGATACTTAATAAGAACGTAGAGCGTGCCGAACTCGTGGTGAAACAGGCACAGAGCCAGATGGAATACAGCAGTTCGATGTATCAGATAGGCAGAATCACGTTGCTTCAGGCACAGACCGCGCGGGATCGATTGTCCGCGGCGCGAATCTCCCTCATTAACCGCATCAAGTCTAAGTACAGCCTGGCGGCTAGGCTGCTGGTTCAAGCGGGAGAGGACGTTTTCCCTGAGAACTTGAGCTCTCCGCTGAGGCTGTCTCCTGAAGAGAGGGTGAAAGTACGCTAGAGTCCTCGAGCCTTGAGACGATGTCGTACATCCAAGGAATGATCGCGAAAGTCATTATCGTGGAAAGGGTCATCCCGCTGATGACTGCTATGCCCAAGCTAGCGTAAGGAATCCCCATGATCTTGGAGTTTCCGAGAGCGACGGGAAGCACGCCCAGAATCTGAATGGATGTCGTCATAAGGATCGCCCTGAATCTTTGGGTGCATCCAAGTACGACCGCGTCTTTTCGCGAGAAACCCTGCTTTCGAAGGTTTTGGATTAAGTCGAGCAAGATGATTGCGTTGTTGACTCCGATTCCTACCAAGATCACCAAGCTCAGGCGTGCCATCACGTCCAAGTCTTTAGACATCAGCCATAGCCCAAATACGCCACTGAGAATCGCGCCTGGAATCGTGAACAGGACGATGACGGGCATGAAAAGGGACTCGAACGCTGCTCCGAGAACGAGATAGATGAGCAGTGAGGAAAGCAGCATCATAAACATCATGTTTTTCTGCATTTGCGCCAGCTTGTCGAGGCTTTCAGGTATCTGTGGGCCGTAGCCTGGCGGAAACTCAAAGGAGTTTGCTGTCTGCTGGACCTTGCGCCACGCGACCTGGCTCTTTGGCGAGTAGAGAGGCTCAGTGAACTCTACCGCCAAGCGAGAGCGCACGATGCCTTGCTTGCGAGAAATAGTGCTTAGTCGACTCACAGGGACTACAGAGCCCAACGCCTTTAGGCTTACTAATCGGCCAGAGCGGGTAGCCAACTGCAGACGTTCAAGCTCATTGAGGTTCCATTCTGAGTTTTGAGCTGCATCGGATGGGTGGAGACTAATTTTGATGCCAACCTGTTTTCCGTTTAACTGAAATGGGCCCACCATACCTGAATGTAGAGAGGCGTTGATCTTGACTGCGAGCTCTCCTGGAGTCAGGCCCATTTGGCTGAGTTTCGCTTCATTGGGTGCAAACAGAAACTCCTTCGTTCCAAATGCGTCGCGCTCCGCAAGGACTCTCGAGACTCCAGTTGTCTTGGACAAGTCATCTTTGAGTTTGTCCAGCAGGGCATCTAGTTCAGATGAGCGCGGCCCCTCAAATGTCAGAAGTTTTCTGGGGGCCTGTCCGTCTCCGCCGGACTCGCTTTCGTAGCCTACGACAAGCTTTGTGCCAGGTGCGACTCTCCAGGTAGGGATCCAGTCCTTGAGGCGTCGCTCAAGCGAGATTAACGCTCGGTCGGGGTCTGAAGCCTCTTTGGGATAGACTTGAAATGTCGCAGCTTGTGAACCCGCGAAGTAAGTAGAGGCTAGGGTTTTGAAGTCTAGGTCCGCTTGAGCAAGAAGGGCGCCCTCGACTTTGTCATAGATTGACCGGCGCTCTGTAACTGGAACTTCGGCTCCGAACTTAAGCTGAATTGTGACCCACGGATCAGTGGGGGGTTCGAGGTCCGTTTGCGGAATAGAACTGACTCGCTCTGCGATGAAGACAAGGCCTAGAATGCTTATAAAGGCAGCTTTTTGTCGATGTTTAAATACCCTTTGGAAGAACGCCCTCACTTTTGGATTGTCGGTTTCAGAAGCTGTGCTGGCAACGACCCTTGGAAATGGCCTCACCAGGGCAGGAAGCATGAGCACCGCGAGCACTAGGCTAGCTCCCAGCGTGGCCAAGATCGGAGCCTGAAATGCCTTGAGCAGGGTCACGAAGCTATCGCTCGAATCCGAGAACGCTACTGGGAGGAAGATAATTCCGTTAGTCAATGTCGCCATGAGTAGCGCAGGGGTCGATTGAGATCCGGCCTCAGCTAATGCACGTCCGAGTGGGATGCCTTGGGCTCGTAGCTCAACTGTGCGATCGACAACGAGAATGACGTTGTCTACCACCATGCCGATTCCCAGGATCAGACCAGAGAGAGTCATGATGTTGAGAGTGAAGCCCCCAATGTAGAGAAGAGCGACAGTGAGGATCAAAGTAAGTGGGATCGTTGCACTGATGAGAGCGGTTCTGCCCAGCTTTCGAATAAAGAGAAAAATTACCCCAAATGTGATCATGACGGATTGGATGAGGGAGGACTGGACGTCTGCTAGCGCGCCCCTGAGGTCATCCACCCGATTCATGACCCAGTTGATCTTAAGTGCATCGCGAAATCGAGGATTGGACTCGATTTGCTGGATCGTTGCCTTCAATTTTCTTTCCAACGCGAATGGATCTGCACGATCGCGCAAAAAAAGTTCGACAAAAACTGCCTGTTTTCCCTGAACATGGGACGCAGTTTTGAGATAGGCGGGACTGAGACGCAGTGGGGCCAAGTCGCCCAATCGTAGCGCGGAGGCCGAAGAAACGACTTGATTGCGGAACTGATCCAAGGACTCGACCGTTAGTTTTGCGCGCACGCTGACTGACTCCGTGCGATCTGCATTGAGCATCTGTCCTAGTGATTCTCTCACAGACGTAGGGCGGGCTCGGCTTCGCAGCGTCTCGGGTTCGATGCCTAGGCCTCGCAGGCGCCCTATGCTGAGATCCATGTTCAAGTTGTCTGGCTCTGCCGATGTGAGTTCGACTTTAGAAACCTCAGGAATCGCCTCAAGCAGAGGGCGAATCTCTTCAGAGATGACCACGGGGAGGTCCAATAATCCGGCCTCGTCCGATATGCTCATGCGAACCATTGAGGAGGCGTCCGGGTTGAAGCGAGCGATCGAGACCCCTTTGGGATCGATGAGACCGCGTTCAATGATGGGTTGAAGCGCTTCCTGCAATTGAACAGTAGCGAGATCCAGCGAAGTGCCGGGACGAAGCGTGATCGACACACTGACTGCTCGAGACGCGGTTCGGCTCGAGTACTCGATGAGGCCAGGAAGCGTTTTTACCGCTCCTTCTACCAATTGAGTGATCGAGGCCTCGGCTTGAACGGGCGCATAATCCTGAGTCATGCCTGCTTTGAGGAAGAGAAAGCTCGGGGTTTGCTCAGCTGGCGTGACTTCGAGAGGGATCTTGAGCCAAGCCAGGATAGACATGCAAATCAGCAACACGGAGAGCAGAGTCAAGCTGAAGAAGTTTCTCTCCAGCCATTGGCTCACTGAGCAGTCCTCTCTAGTTTAGAGTAGGCCAGAGGGACTATGAACAGGCAGAGAAGAGTCGAACTGACAAGCCCACCCACCAAGGTGAGCGCCAGGGGACGTTGCATGGCAGCGCCTTGGCCAGTAGCGAAAATCATCGGCAGGAGGCCCAAGATGTTGGTGATTGTTGTGACAATAATCGGGCGAAGCCGTTTAATCGTCGCGTTGACGATTGCCTCACGCGCGGTCTTACCTTCAACGCGCAGTTGATTGGCGAAATCAACCATGACGATCGAAGTATTCACACTGGATCCCACTAGGATGACGAATCCAACCAGAACCTGCGCGGAGATGGGAGTGCTCGTTACGCTGAGCGCGAATGCTACACCTGAGATGCACAGAGGTACGGTGAGCAGGACGATCAAAGGCCGCACCAAGCTTTCGAATTGTGAAGCCAGTAGCAGAAAGATGAGAAATATCGACAGCCCGACCGCGCCCAGCAGAGCGGCTTGGTTTTGTTTACGGTCTTGATCTGCTCCGCCCATTTTCCAAGCGCCGGGCGGCTCACCATCATTGGACTTATCTGAATGCCTCCATAGCCCATCGAGCTTCCTGAGAGCTCGCGAGGCCGCGGATTCTAGATCTAGGTTTTCGAGGTAGGCGCTGACCGTGCCTACTCGCTTGCGGTCGATATGGCGGATCAGAGCAGGCGATTGAACTTCCTTGACTTGGGCGACATCTGCAAGAAAGGCGCGGCGGTCACGGTTGGGTATCGAGAATGCCTTGATGTCATCGACACTTTTGAAAATTGAGGCTGGGGTGCGAAGCTTGACCTGCGCCTCATTGCCGGCGACGAGAAATGTCCCTCCCTCCTCACCTTGTAAAAGACTGCGCAGCCCAAAGACGAACGAGGCAGGATCGATTTCGAAAAAATCCAGCAGAGGCTTTTTGAATGAGATTTCAACCTCGCGGAGCTGCGCTTTTTGATCAGTTTCGAGATCGACTAGGCCTGGGATCTTTTCTAATTCATTAAGGGCTTGGTTCGACAGCCTGCCTAAGGAATCAAGATTGTCGTGATAGATCTCCAGTTGAAATGGCTTACCCGAGGCGATCAGGCTAGTAGAAATGCGAGCGGTCGAGAGCTCGGGATAGCTATTGAATATCCTTTGCATAGTTTTCTTCGCTGCATACTTTCGTTTCTCGTGGGGAACAAGGAGTAGCTGGGCCTGGTGGCTTGAGGGTGAACCGATCACTGAAGCGATCCTGCTAAAGTCCTTAGAGTCCATGAATGCCTTCTCGATTGCGATCACTTGGGCTTCGCTTGCGTCGAGCGCGAGCCCAGGTGTGAAGTCGAGGCGATAGACGAGACCAGCGTCCTCGTCCTCTGGAAAGAGCTCTGATCCCTGGTGTGCTAGCAGGATGACGCTCAAGAAGGTAGCTCCGCAAACCCAAATGAGCGGCTTGCGCGGACGGTCCAAAAGCGCGGGAAGATTGACGCGCACAAACTCTTCTGTTCGATGCAATGCTCCTCCCACTGCTCTGAACAAAGGCGACCAAAGCCGATTGATTTTCTCATTCCAGCCTGCGCTCGAACCCTCGGATTCTTCTGGTAGTCTGGATGCGATCGCAATCATGCATCGCTCTCTCATGGCCGCGATAGTCCAGAGCATTGCTAGTCGGTAGCGGTGCCACAATGTGCCTAATGGATGTTCCTTTT
>CAZGCK010000012.1:16762-36092 GCA_964524175.1 uncultured Bacteriovoracaceae bacterium
GTATGAATAGGATCCTGGACTTTCTAGAGGATCCTCTTTCGTTGAATCGCTTCTTCAAACCCATAGGGTCTAGCCCTGCGAAGAATCGGTCTAGATTGACTGAACAAAGCATAGGAATCACGCTCACGGCTATAAACAGTGAAGAGGTGAGACAGAAACTCACAGTCAGCGCGACATCCCTAAACACTTGGCCGATGGGACCGCTAATGAAGGCGAGTGGTCCAAAAACGGCGATCATTGCTCCAATAACCTTTTGAGCCCCTCGAAGAGCAGCCTCCTTACGATCAGGGATCTCTAGTGACTCCTCGTTGATGCTTTCGAGCATCACCATCGAGCTGTCCACGAGCATGCCGACTCCGAGAGCTAAGCCGGCTAGCGACATCAGGTTAAAACTGACGCCAGAAAAGTGCATCCCGATCAGGGTAAGAAAAAGAGAAAGTGGAATGATGACTGTCACCACGAAAGTTGGCCAAGCGGATTGGATCAAGAGGTAGACGCAAAACGCCGCTAACACCGCTCCTTGCTGGACTGAGCTCTTCACGTTGTTCACTGCCGCCTCGATCTGCGAGCCTTCGTCGAAAAGAATTTCGAGGTCGACGGTGTTCTCTTCTGAGGACTTGGCTTCATCGAGGAGAGCTCGCACGCGTGAGGCCACATCAACCGCATTGGCGCCAGGCTCGCGCCTTATTTCCAGAATTAGGCACGGCTTTCCGTTGAGGCGAGTTAAGGTGGGTGGCGCTGTCTCGGAGAGCTTCGGGCGAGAGATGTCCCGTAGGGTAACCGTTCTTTCTTCGTCGCGCTTGAGGACGAGGCTCATGAGATCATTGAGCGAGTTGTTGAGTTGTCCTACTCGAAGCGTCATG
Source organism: uncultured Bacteriovoracaceae bacterium (assembly GCA_964524175.1). Lineage (GTDB taxonomy): Bacteria > Bdellovibrionota > UBA1018 > UBA1018 > UBA1018 > CAZGCK01. Next base: position 17,626 of record CAZGCK010000012.1, read on the forward strand.
CGCTTTCCGTTCTCAACGACTTCTCCTGCCGAAAGGGTTCGAGATAGGGCCTGGATTTGTTGAGAAATTTGACTAAGGGATAGTCCATAGACTTGAAGTGCAGAGGGATGGATTTCCAGCTCCAAGGTCCTATGAGGTGTACCCACGAATGTCGCGAGTGCGACGCCGTCGACTCGCTCTAGCGATCGCACGAGGGTCTGTGATAGCCTTTCGACAAATTCAAAATCGCTCTTATCGGCTTTGCCCCGTCTTAGCGCCAATCTAATCAAGGGTTCCTGATTGGCGCCCGCTCGCGATATTTTAGATTTACCCGCTGTACTGGGGAGCCCGGCGGAGTCAACTTTGTCTCGCAGGCCAGCGATCGTATCCAGGATGGGCGTGCCGCCCCTAAATCTCAAATGGATTTCGCTTCGTTCCCGGGTGCTCGCGGAGTCCATCGATTCTAGCCCTGGGCTCGTGGCAACAGCTCTCTCGATCGGCCAGGTAATCTGATCCTCGAGTTCCTGGGGGCCGGCCCCTTTGAGCTCTGTGATGATTGTGAACTCTGGCCGTTCCATTGGAGGCATCAACTGCATCGGGATGCTCTTCGCAGAAAGAACACCCAGGACGAGCAGCCCTAGGCAGATCATGAGGACGGCGATAGGTCTTCGGACTGAAAAGCTAATCATAGTTGTGCGCGCTCAGTCCACCAGGCGCGCCCATGTGTTCGCATCGGCTGTTTCAAGTGAGGATTGACCTCGAACCACCACTTGATCTCCCTCAGTAATCCCTTTGGTGATTTCAGTGACAGTTTCGTTGTGTATCCCCAATTCGACGTCCACGCGGGCTACTTTGACTCTCTCTTCCTCCTCCTTAATGCTGGATGCGGGAGCTCGAGCGCTCGGTTCCTCGACTATCTTGAAGAGGTAGGGCTTGTTTTTCTTCCAAACCAACGAGCGGGTGGGAACAACGATAGCCATCTCGTGTTTCTCGATGACCAGTTTCAGTTCGACCAATGCGCCAGCCTTCCATCCCTCAGGGGTGTCGCCGGCGATGACAGACAAGAAAATAGACCCTGTCTTGGGGTCGATCGTCGATCCAATCGCATCTATGCTTCCGTCTATCCATTCGCGCTCGACTGCCATTTCGCTAGCGGGACCGCCAGTAGGAGGGGTTGCGTTGTCGTCCCTTTGTACGAGCGAGAGGTGAGCTTCTCCTCCAATCTTTAGTTTTGAAGAGATTGAATTGGGTACATAGGCTTGAACGCGGAAACCCGAGGGGTGGATCACTCGAACCGTATGATTTTGAGCTTGATCGATAAAATCGCCTTGAAATAAGCTCATTTCAGCGAGAACCCCGTCGATCGGTGAACGCAGGATCTGTTGGCTCTCAGTCTCCTGCAGCTTCCTGCGAAGCTCGGTCGCTCTTTTATCCAATTGAGTCTGCTTGAGCTCGCGTCCAGAAACGAAGTGTTTCTTCGATAAGGCGAGAGTTAGTTCGATGTCCATTTCCTTGCGAGCGAGGTCGAGTTGATCCAGCTCGGAGCGCAGCGCTTGGGAGTCTGACTGAAAGCTCACCAGCGGTTGCCCGCGTTTGACGCGGTCTCCGATTCGGGCAAAGATCTGTTTTACGATGACCTGACTGGGTGGGCGTAGAACCGCCTCATGCTTGGGTTGAAGGGTGGAGTAGAGCGAAAATGTCTCGCTCAGCTCCTGAAGCTCCGCCATCGCTGCAACTACAGGCAGTGCCTCTGCATCGCGCTTTTCTCGGAGCAAAGACTGGATCATGCTCGGAATCCTATGAGCGCTGTCGATCAGGGTTTGGCCCAAAAGGCCCGTTACAAATGCACCTAAGATCGCCAGCTTGGCTTGCTTTGAGAGATCTGTAACAAAAATCTTAGAATTAGCCAAAACCAGCAGGATAGGCTTTTTGAGTTTGCTGAGAAAAAGCGACAGGAACTGTTGGATCTTGTGCTTGGATGTTTCAGATAACGAGAGTTACATCTCGTGACTTATCGGAATAGAGGCTGTGAGGTTTGAGAAGTCTTTGTTTAATTGTTTTTGTTTAATCGTGTTTGTTTTTGAATTTGTTCTTTTAAATCTGAGCTCCGAAGCGGACCGTGTTTTTAAAAAACTAATTAATTACAAATAGTTAAAAGTAAATCCTTAGGTTGATAATTTTGACTCACTGCAATATGGTCTGCAGCCGAGGGACTCACAATAATGAGGAAGACCACGATTGTTCTCATCGCGCTTTGGGCGGGGACCATGCCCTGGGCTCAAGCTGGATACGACTTGACCGATGCAGCTCAGTCCATTCGCACTCAGTTCATCGAGGCCCTTGCTCCGATGCCTGAGCAGCTCTTGCTGGGCAAGATTTGGGTCTGCAAGTCTTACGGCCGCTCAGTCGATCAGGAAGCCTGGGGTGTACCTGTTCCGCGCGCGCAGATGATTTGGTTCAGGGATAACGCTGGTGAGATCGAAAGCGGAGAGAAGTGGGCGGGGCCACTGGTTCTCAGTGGCGACAAGACCACTCGGGCCCTCGCTAGCCTCGTGACTCTAGACGATGTAGGCCGGCAGATTTATTTGCGAGTGACAACAGCAGGAGATCTCCTGGGAGAGCGTTTGGACCGGTATTGGGAACACGGCCGCATCCCAAGCATAGTGAACTCCAAGTTGCCTGTGTCTGACTACCTGGTCTGCCCAAAGGTTAAGGCTCTTGAGTGGCCAAAGCTTAGGCAGTCGTCTAGTGAATAAGAAAGGTCGGCTCTTTTTGATATGTTAAACTTTCAATATTTAAAGAGTTTATCGTGGTCCGTTGCTTGCTTATCCGCGAGCGCGATGTTTACCCCTGAGTTTAGACAGATCCGAACCTATTCTAAGCAGCAGTCAATGCTCGCCATGCTGGGGGCTCTGTTTTCGCTCATTCTGATTGCCCCGGGCTGCGGCATCAATGCCGTGAACAAGAACTTCGAGACTACCAATCAGCAGCTTGGCAAGACCAATCAGCACCTCGACTCGATGGATCGCAGCACGGAGAAGCTATCTACCGAGATTGTCAATGATCGTGAACACCTCAAAGCTTATCAAGAGCACCTCAAAGTCCTGACTCAGCAGATGACGTTGATGCAAGAAAGCATCATGAACATGAATAAAGAGATCACTCAGGATGGCGTGTACTTGAAGTCGGTCACAGAGCATCTCGGGGCGATGTCCGGCGCGATCACCGATATGCAAAAGATCGGTAAAGAGGCGTTTGCGAGCCTCATGAAGTTAGTAACCGATAGTCCTACGCCGCCGCTTCCGGGGGGTGAGAACTTTAGTTCAGATCCTATTCTTTCTCCAGAAGAGCCCGTGTTGCCTCATGTGCCTGAAGAAACCAAGCCTCCCGCCATAGCCAAAAAAGATATGGCGGATAATAAAAAGCGTAAGCAAAAAGATTTGCCCCAACCCAAAAGAGAAGTCCCTGAGGTTGTCGCTGAGTCTACAGAAACTGCACCACCCGCTCAAATCAACAAGTCTGAAGAGGTGATAATCCCGACCGGGACAGCTTGCTTCGATGCGGACGCCAAGACAGTGCACCGATTTATTACAGACTATAAACACTACATCAATGTGCCAGGAGCGACTTACGGGATAGGCGGCCTTCCTGCAGCACGGATGGTACAAGTACTTAGCAAGTTCGTTAGGAACGATTCTGCTGGGACCAAAGCACTGATCCTTTTGACAATACGGCCTTGGGTTGAAGAGAACCCCAAGTACTACCCAACAGGCTATTTGGGATGCGATACTGACGTGGCAAATGAAGGTCGTACTTTTACCCAAGATTGCCACCTCATTACGACTAACGAGGACTTTCTCGCTTACGGTGGCAAACGGGGCCTTAGGCGGTACGGCTTGACCGCATTGACCACGCACGTGAAGGATGTGGTCGAGATGGCCACTCTTTGCAACGGGGGCGCGGGGATAAGCACACGCTTCACCTACGACATCACGTTGGGCGGCGATCCAAAAGAGATCCAAGAAATCCGAGAGCAAATTCTTACTGCTGGGCTCAATCGCTTGTTTAGCTCTGCTTTAGATAGTGTTTTTGGGGCAAAGACGTTCTTTCCTGCCTACTTCACTAATTTTTACACAAGCTGGCTGGCGTCGTTCCCTGGCTGGCTCGAAAAGTACCGAGCTCAATAAGCTGCGATTCTACGGCCGTCCGGCCGTTCATGCTACCTCGAAGCCCATCAAAAGTAGATGACGTCTTGACCTAGGGCTGTTCCAGGCATAGGTCTAGCGATCTAATCCATAGGAGGCTGTCATATGATGAAAGCGAGTCGTTTGGTTTTGGCAACTGTTTTGGTTTTGAGCTCTATCTCGGCGCTTGCAGAAGAGACTAAGCTGGGGATCAAGAACATTCCTACCGACAGCGACACCTCGATCTTGATTCAGAAAGGACGTCCGGCGGGCGGGATCTATCGAGACTATGAAGTCGAAGCAGGTAGCGAAGAAATCGCTGGCGAACCGGTCGCTGGCGCTAAAGAGTCTTTGGCTTCTTGGAAGCAAGCTTGCGCTGAATGGAAAAAAGACATGCGCGAGATGAACCAGGGCCAGCTACTGTCGCTGAGCTGCGGTACACCTAAAGGGACAAAGGATCAGAATCTTCTTATGACTCAGACTTCGACTGGGACCTACAAGATCAAGGTAAAGGTACGAGATTCTGCGAGCGCAAAATCTGAAAAAGCCGAGAGTGCTCCAGTCGCTCCAGCAAGCCCTTCTGTGCCAGAAACGAAGCCAGAATCCGCGACGCAGTAAATTACTGCACTCCAGGAGCTGGAGAAGAAGTCGGTGCTTGCGGGGCCGGTGTCCCTTCGGGGGCGCCTGCTAGAATCCAAGATGCGAGTAGGGTTCGTTGCCGCAATGTGAGTGAACCGTTTTCAGGCATCGAACCTTCTACGAGGGCTGAGCGTTTTACATCTTCGAGTTGAGCTTTTACTTGCTCGAATGTTTTTAGATTCACAGCGCCTTCTTCAATCACGTTACCGCTTCCATCATCGTCGCCATGACAGCGCGTGCAGCTGGGACGAAGGACTTCCTTAAACACCATTTCGAATCCGATTTTTTCTCCTGCAGGAGGCGGTGGATCGGATGGCAGTGGGAATGAGTAGATCCATTGTTGAATCGCAAGTTTTTCTTCAGCGGTGAGCTCCGGCGCAGGTGCGGGGGGCATGCGCTTTCTGTCTTTGCGATTAATCGCAATCCACAGGGAGCTTCGCTCAGCATCGGCAGGTACAACCAAGGGTCTTTTCGCGTCGAGGAGATCTCGTTCTGTGCTGAGAGGCACCCTTGCGCCTTTGCCTCCCGGCGAGTGGCAGGCCACGCATTGGGGGCCCAGTATATTCTTGCGGATTGAAGCAAAACTAGAGGGAGGCTCAGGCAACGGCTGGTGAGAAGGCGCCTGAGCTTGAGCCGTTTCTGGTGCACCTGCCTTGATCCAACTCGCGAGCAGGTCTTGGGCAGGTTGAGGCATCGGTGCGCCCGGAGGCATGTTCTTCTCAATGAGGGTGCGAACTTCGATGCGCTTAAGCGCTGCTACCACGGAGCCGTAGGACTCAAGATTCACTCCGCCCTTTGAGCCGTGGCATTCAGTGCAATGAGGGATCAAGACCTTTGCCTTAACGGCTGCATAAGAGAGGCCTTGGGCGTCGGCGATGCCAGGCTCTTGCGGCTGGGATTTTTCATGACGGTAGCTGCAGGCATTCAAGAACGTGGCTGCCAGGACAACCAGAGCAAGTGCATTTTTTGGGTTTTGCCTTAAGTTCGTCAACGAATCCTCGGTGATCGCTGGCTACGTTTTACGTTGTGGCAGAAATCTTAAAGGGAGGTCTAATCAATTAAAGCCACCGACAGTCCTATTGGGCTTACTAATTTTTTTATTTCTGTACCAGTTTATTTACACTTAAGACCCGACTGCAATCAGCCGTTAGCACAACTGTATAATTCTCGCTTTTCGAGTTCGAGAGTTTGCAGTTCTGAGTGTCCCCGATGCTGGCTTTGGATGAATGATGTTCAAGCAGGCAGTATCTCGCGTAAGCCGTATTGTCGTTGTACTGTTTTTCGACCGCCTCAATGGCTTTCTTTCCGCATGGGCCGGGTTTAGCGTTGGCGTTTGCAGTCGCAATCGGGGAGGCTATAGAGACTATCATCCCCATAAGGACGCACGCATTCATCATCATAAAATCAATAACTCCTGTGTAATTTGATGGGAGTTAATTAGCGCTTTTTGACGCAAGATTCAATATCATTAAAGTCAGATATTATGGGCTGACGGTGCTTTAATTAAGCAAACAAATTCAAGTGCTTGAGTTAGGCATGGGAATGCTTTCGCTCAGGTCCGGATTGAGTGCAACGCGCCGGTCAAACACAAAGCAGCGTCCTTCATAGTGCTCACCCCCGCACTCCTCAAAATACTTGAGAATGCCCCCGTCGAGCTGAAACACGTTTTGATACCCTTGATCCATCGCTACAACTGATGCTTTCTCGCAGCGAATACCGCCCGTGCAGAACATCACCAGTGGCTTGGATCTATCTGCTTGAGAAAGTGCCTCGAGTTTTTTGGGGAAATCGCGAAAGTGGTTGATGTCCATTCGATGCGCATTCTTAAAAGTGCCGTAATCGACTTCGTAATCGTTGCGCGTATCGAGGAGAAAAAAGTCTCTGCCTTCATCGAACCATTTTTTGAGTTCTTTTGGAGTGAGGCGGGCCCCCGTTTTCTGGTTGGGATCGATGTGAGGCAAGCCCAGAGGGATGATTTCTTTCTTCACCTTCACTAGCATGCGAGGAAATGCGACTTCCGATGACCAGCTTTCTTTGAAGGTCAGCTCAGAAAACTCCTCAAAGCCCAAAAGGTACGATTGCAGCTCACGAAGCGCGGTGGGGTCTCCTGAGAGCATCCCGTTCATGCCTTCCGTGCTAATGAGGAGAGTGCCCTTGAAAGGCTGCTTACCGCACCTCTCTCGCAAGCGGGATCTCCACTCAACCGGATCCGCGATCCTCGTGAAAAGGTAAAAGGCGAGGTTAAGAACAGGTGGCTGATGCATGGAAAGGCTATTTAGCAGATTTTCAGCGGGCCTGCATTAGCGCATTCAGATGGGTTCTAAGGCGAGGAATCGTTACCCAAGTCCCTTGCGGGATCTTTTACAAGGTCCTCGATTTTAACCTTAAAAAGGAAAGCCAATCGGTAGAGAGTCTCGAGGGTCACGTTGACGCGACCTGCTTCGATGCTCTGGTAGTGGCGGTAGGTGATGCCGCTGCTGTCCTGAACCTGAATCTGCTTTAGACCACTCTTTGCTCTTGCTGCTTTGATGTTTTGACCAACTGATCGGAGATAGTTTTGAAAATTCATGGCTATATAATCTTATCTAGTAGTAATTTATGGAGCAAATCAAGGCCTTAGGCTGGTCATCTTATAATCTTTGCAATGCAGTTCGATTGGACGTCAGTCGAGCTACGTAATATCGTCAGTCGGCCTACGTAATAGAGAGTCTTGTGCATCTTTGGCCGGTCGCTGCAGAGAGTTACATCGAGCGGCCGTTAGATCTTTAGGAGAGTTATGCAGACACTTTCGACTGCCTTCTTAACGGCGATCTCTCAGTCTTTTCCCTCAGATTTTATCACACGTGAACTGCAGGATCTCGCGACTTACGGCAGAGATTGGACCAAAGTCTACGAACCCAAGCCAACTGCGATTGTTTTTCCGAGGACGACGGATGAAGTGTCCCGTTTCCTGAAGCTGTGCACTCAGCATCGTGTTGCGGTGGTTCCGTCAGGCGGGAGAACAGGCTTAGCAGGTGGCGCAGTGGCGGCGAATGGAGAGGTCGTGCTCAGTCTGATGCGCATGAATCAGATGGGGGCGGTGGATACTCTTTCGCATACGGTGCGCGTTCAAGCTGGAGCTGTGACTGAAGCGGTGCACCAGCATTGCGCTCCTTACGGGCTGACTTGGCCCGTGGATTTTGCGTCAAAGGGATCGAGCCACGTAGGCGGTAATATCTCTACAAATGCGGGCGGAGTGAAGGTGATTCACTACGGCATGACTCGTAATTGGGTCCTGGGGCTCCAAGTCGTCACGATGAGTGGGGATGTACTTGAACTCAACGGAGCTCTCGAAAAAAACAATACAGGCGTGGATCTACGCCAGCTTTTTATCGGCACGGAGGGAACTCTAGGTATCGTGACTGAGGCGACGCTGAAGCTGGCTCGTGTTCCCGAGAAGCTCGACGTGTTTTTCTTTGCCGTCGAGGACATGAAGGCCGTGCTCAAGCTGTTTCTCGAGGCGAGGCGCGCGCCTTTTGAGTTGATGGCGTTCGAGTGCCTGACTCATAACTGTCTTGAGACAGTCACCTGGAATCTCGGCGTGAAGTCTCCTTTCGCCGAAGCTTCGGGGGCATACGTTCTCATGGAGGTCGAGCGCCCGTCGTCGCCTGACGCCCAAGCGACTTTGGATGGATGGCTTGCCGGGCTCTTCGAGAAAGGGCTGGTTCTCGATGGCACGCTTGCCCAATCGCCGCGTGAGGCGACGGATCTATGGAAGCTTCGCGAGGGCGTCAGCGAGAGTTTGTTTCGTAAAGCGTTCTTGCATAAGAACGACATCGCGCTTCCGATTTCGGAGCTCGAAGTTTTTGTGGCTTCGATGAATGATCTATTCGCGCGCAAGTACCCCGGCATTGATGTCTATCTGTTCGGGCATATTGGTGATGGCAATCTCCACGTCAACGCACTTAAGCCTGAGTCGATGTCACGCGACGAGTTTTTGGATCGCGCGCACGCGGCCGACAAGGATCTCTTTGCTTTGGTGCAACATCATCACGGCAGTATCTCGGCTGAACATGGAGTGGGGCTACTGAAGAAGGACTCGCTCGAGTTTTCTCGCGCGCCGTTGGAGATGGAGCTCATGCGATCGCTTAAGAAAGTGTTTGATCCGAACGGCCTTTTGAATCCGGGAAAGATTCTTGACTGAAATATAATAAATACCTGGTTCCGAATTGGGAATTAGAGGCCCTATTTTAATATAACTGATTGTATATTAAAGATAATTTTAAGTTGACAATTTATGTCAGTAGATGTACATTCGTCCACCTGAAAGATGGGCAGGGTATGAACTACATGAAAAACAAATTGTCCTGGATTCTGATCCCTTCGCTTCTCTCTAATTTTGGCTGCGGCATCACCAAGAACATGGATGAGATGAACGCGACCACGGTCAAGATGGCCGAGACCACCCAGAAGATGGTCGACCTCATGGGCGAGATGAAATCTGAGATCAAGACAACTAATAAGGAAGTGGTTGGAATGAGCAAGAAGCTCGATACGACCAACAAGAGCGTTGGGGAAATGGGCAAGAAGCTCGACAAGACCAACCAAGGTCTCATTGGCAGAAACGGGATGAGCGAGCAGATGGGCAAGATGACCGGGCTCATGGAGGCGGGATTCGAGCTCCTCAGCGGCGAGATGAAGGGCATGCATGCCGATCTCAAGGAGACCAACACCGAGATGAAAGGCATGCGCAAGGATGTCGTGGGCGAGATGCAGGGAATGCATAGCGCCCTGAAGGAAACTAATGCTGAAGTCCAAGGCATGCGGACCGAGGTTGTAGGCGAGATCAAGCAAATGGGTACCGAAGTCTCCGGCATGTCCAATAAGCTAACCGATACCAATCTACAGGTTCAGGAGGCAACTAAAGCTGCCAAGCATATCGATTCCCTTGTAGATCATGCACGACAGGGTGTTGCTTCGCTCATCCGTGAGCAGAGTCGTGATCAGCTCGAGAGCCATTCGGATATGGCTGATAAAATCTCTGAAGCGAGCAAATACTTCATGGCGTTCGAGATTCAGCTCTACAGCGAGGGTTTTACGGACACTCCCGAGAAACTCGACATGCTGGTGTTGAACGCTGTCGAAGAGTTGATTCGCCATTCGCAAAGCTACTTTTCGCGAGGTTGGTTCGACGATGACCGGCAGCGAATGCTCAATCCCAACTCCAATGATGATGTGTACAAGAATTTGGCGGCTCTTGCTTTGACGATGGATGCGATCAATCCAAATGCGGAGCTAGCTGCGGATCGAACCAGAACCCCTAAACCGAGAAACATGCTCTCGATCATTCAAGAGGTCCTAGAGAAAAAGGCCGAGATCAATCAAAACGTTGTTCATGCAAAGCTTCATAAGCAGAGGATACTTGATGATGAGGCACTCTTAGTCTACATGATCCAAGTCCGAGCCAGCTGGTTGGCGGGAATCATTCTTCAACGGCTCACTTCAGATGACATGATGAATGGCATTAAGGAGAAAAATTGGTTATCGCTAATTGATGACCTGTTTTTATCTCGTGAGGGGCATGGTTTTGACGTTGACCTCGGCACACGGACGCCTGCGCGTCTTGAGAGTTGTGCGTTCTTTCTAGCTGAAGCGAACCGCAATCTGGAATGGCTTTCTCGGTATGGTCACCCTGCGAAGGTAGATAATCTTCTCGCTCGAGCTTATCGTCAGGCCAAACTGATTCCCAGCGGCGACCCTGCCCGTGACGAAGCTGAGAAAAAGCTTCTCGAGCAAATCGAAAAATTTAAACAGCACCCTGCAAACGGATTTACTGAATCCCTTTAGGACCGTTGTTCGTGCTCAATACAGCATCCTCGTCTTGATTGAAGTCTTCAGCTCCTCGATGCGATTCTTCACATCGAGCGATAGCGCCTGATCCGTATCCAGCATCAAGTAGCCGACATCCCCGTCCGTCGCGAGAGTCTGCGCATTGATGTTCGCTCCCAAGTCCGAGACGATGCGGTTGATTTCGCGCAAAACGCCCGGAACATTGCGATGTACATTGAGGATGCGGTGGCTGTTCTTGGTCGGAGCCATATCGATGGCCGGAAAGTTCACCGCCCCAATGGTGGAGCCACTGTTCACGAAACGAACGAGCGCCGTGGGGACTTCCTCGCCGATGTTGGCTTGAGCTTCTTCGGTTGCTCCACCGATGTGTGGGGTGAGGATTACGTTGGAGAGCCCCTGCAGCTCGCTAACGTAGGCGTTGGTGTTGTTTTCAGGCTCTTCTGGATAGACGTCGATGGCTGCACCGGCAATGTGCCCTGCTTTTAAGGCTGCGGCAAGAGCCGGGATGTCGACTACCGTGCCCCTGCTAGCGTTGATGAGGTAGGCCCCCTTCTTCATCGCTTGCAACTGGGCTTCGCCCATCATGTTGTGAGTTTGTGGCGTAGCCGGCACATGCAGGGTCACGAAGTCGCTCTCCCGCAAAACATTGTCTAGGGTGCTAGAGGCTTTAGCATTGCCCAGGGGGAGCTTGGAGACGTTGTCATAAAACACGACTCGCATGCCGAGGATCTCGGCAAGCGTAGAAAGCTGCGACCCGATATGGCCGTAGCCAATGATCCCGAGAGTCTTTCCGCGAACTTCATAGCAGCCAGCGGATACTTTCTTCCATGTCTTCTGGTGCATCTCCATGGATCTTTGACCGAGCTGCCGAGCGAGCATGATGATCTCTGCGATCACCATCTCCGCCACGCTTCGAGTATTGCCAAACGGGGCGTTGAACACAGGGATCCCTCGAGCCTTTGCGGCCTCGAGCTCGACTTGATTCGTACCGATGCAAAAGCAACCCAGCGCAAGGAGTCGTTTGGCCTCGGCGAAAACCGCTTCACTTACATAAGTCTTGCTGCGAATCCCTAGAACGTGGACATCGCGGATCTTCTCTTTGAGCTGCTCCTCATTGAGAGCGCCTGCCAAAGTCTCGATCTGAAAGCCTTCGGTAGCGAAGAGCTCCCGCGCCAGAGGATGGATGTTCTCGAGAAGAAGGACTTTGATCTGACCCTTAGGAAACGAAGTCTTTTGCGGCATATGTGCGCACTATAGACTCAACGCTACGGGTGGGCTAGTCTGAAAACTAGGCTCTTCCCTCAGTCAAGGGCCAGGCGCATTCTTAATACCTATGGTACCTCCTAAATTTCGCGGTGATGGTGATGATTGGATGGATGACGAGAACTCCCTGGCGGGGGCTAAGGGAGGCGCGCGCGCTAAGAAAGTGATCAGGCCAATGCGACCGTGGCCGAAGTTTTCCAGAAACAGTGCCGAGTATCGCTCGACCACCCGGATCCCAAGCTTCCCAATGAGTTTCTTTGCAGTTATCGCCGCGCAGGCGTCGTCGGACAGTCCGAGGTGGACGCCCGCGAGAGAACACCTGTCGCGGTCGGGGATCGAGTGCTCACCTCGCGAACAAGTCCAGACAGCGGCGTGGTCGAAGGGGTTTGCGAGAGGCGCAATCGGCTGATGAGGCCTGCGCCCGGTCGCGAAGGCCGCAACATGCAGCATGTGTTGGCGTGCAATCTCGATCTGGTGGTGATTGTCGCTTCGTTACGCGAGCCAGAGTTCTCGCCAGGGCTCGTAGATCGGTTTTTAGTGGCAGCTCAGGCGGCCGGGATTCCTGCCCTCATCTGCGTGACTAAAATGGATCTGGCGGGTCATGCTTCTGATGCTCCATGGCGTATTTACCGGGAGCTAGGCTTTGATGTTAGAACAACGAGCGTGCGCAGCGGCGAAGGGATCGACGAACTTCGCTCAGAGTTATTAAACAAGATTGTTGTATTTTGTGGTCGTTCAGGAGCTGGCAAAACCTCGCTGTTGCGCTCGCTTCTCAAGAACGAAACAGGCAAAATTGCTGACGTAAGTCTGGCGACCGGCAAGGGCAAGCACACCACCACGAGCGCAGTGCTTCTTGAGGGGCCTGAGCGAGCGCGTTGGATCGATACGCCGGGCGTGCGTGAGTTTGGCTTGGCCGAAGTTGAGCCTGAAAGTCTTGCGGGGTTTTTTCCTGAGATTCGTTCCCTCCATTGCCCTACGGTAGGTTGCCTTCACGAACAAGAGCCAGGATGCTTAGCGTCGGGACTGCCCCGGCTTCCCAGTTATCAAAGGATATTAGCTTCTCTTCGCGAAGGACTTGGGTAGGGCTTACTTTGAATTCCACATCGCAGCGAGGACTGCATAGGCAGCCGCAGTCGGCGTAGAGCTGAAAGCAGGAACTAACGACGCGAGGCGGCCTTGCACTTGCAGCATTTTGCTGACGAGGTCACATGGGACTCTATTATCTAGCAAACCATCAGCCCAATGCCCCCGATCAGCCGATGTTCAAGGACCACTGGTTCACCATTGGTGATAGCTGCTTGGCGGTGATCGAAAGCGTCGAACAAGCTAAACGTCGCAATGTTTTGATCTTTTTGCATGGTCGGTTTGGACAGTCAGAGATGTGGGCGCCTCTCATGAGAAAGCAGTCTGCACACTTTCGTTGCCTAGGTCTCGATTTGCCCGGTTTTGGGCGGTCATTCACGGTCAAAGGGCGGGGGTTCTCGCTCTACGAGCAAGTTCAAATCGTCAGTCAGGTTCTGGCTAAGTTTACCGCCAAGGGTGAGAAAGCTATTTTGGTGGGTCACGATATGGGCGGAGTGATCGCTCAACTCTGTGCACTTTGCGAACCCGAGAGCCTGGATGCGGTGGTGCTACTCAACTCTGCTGATCTCACGAGGGCGGCGAGCGGACTGAACACCGGTGCTTTTTGTTTTCATTCTCGCAGCCTGTTGCGCACCCTTTTTAAGTCCAGTCAGGGGATTGAGCCTTCTTATCGTCAATTGCTGACGAGTTCTTGGCAGAGTCGTTGGGGGCGAGCATCTATGGCGCAAGCTTTTAGGGCTTGGGAGTACACGTGGCCAGGACCGTTTGAGAGACAGACATGGAAGACGCGACTTCGAAGCCTCAGAATTCCCGTTCTCTTGCTTTGGGGGCGAAATGACTCACTCAATCCACCTGAAATCGCCGAGGAGTTGATGCGGCATTTGCCAGACGCAGATCTTTTCGAAGATGAGGATTGCGGGCATTGGCCCTATTTAGAAAAAACGGACTGGGTGGACTACAAGATTCGCGAGTTTGTCTTTAGGGTCGAGGGCGGGAGACAATCCGTTAGAGACGATAGCTCAGCGCTATCCCAAAAGCGTGTTTAGTGTAGTCGTAGTTCGCCTTGTCCTGAGAGATATTGCGGGTGAAGGTGTAGTTAACTCCGAGACCAATGTGCTTGTTCAGTCTCTTTGTCGCCGTGAGGGAAGGGGTAATCGTTTTCTCGTATCCACGGCCCCCACCAAGGGTGTCCGTCAAAGTCAAGTCGAGCGAGGCATTGACGTCGGTTTCAAAAAATAGCGACACCAGGCTCAGTACGGGCGTGAATCTAAAATTGGTTCGATCATAAGTATCGACCTTGGCATCATTCATGTCGAATCCCAACGTGAACGATAGTCCCGTGGTGGGTTTGAGCTGAACATTTTGGGTCAATGTGATCCCCGGGTTGAGCGCATTTTGCTGTTCATCCTGGTTGCCAAAGATTTTGAAATTGGCCTTGATCGTGGTGCTTCCGGGTAAGAATAGCTTGAGTCGCTCGCCCACGACTAGGTTGTAGGACCGGCTATAATAGGGAAAGCTGTGATCTCGCCTATAGTCGCGAATCAGATAGTTGCCTTCGAAGTCGATCAAAGTCGCTGCGGCAGCATTGAACATCTGATGCTCGTGCCGGGTCCGAAGTGCCGGAGAGAGGGATAAGCTGTCGTTCTCGAAGACGCGTGGTTCAGTTCGGTTCAAGTACCTGGTCAGGTAGGCATCCACCTCGGGTGTAAAAACCCAGCGCTTGCCGGTCACGAACTCATAGCTCCCGTTGATCGAAGTTTTGCTGAAGAACGAAGCCTTGTCGCTCACTGAGAGGAGCGATTCATTGGCTTGGATCACTACATTGGTGTCATACTTAAAGTCCTGGGTAAGCTTGAGGTTCCAGGGCCGAGCTGACGCACGAGTTCCGTTGGCGAGAGGCTCTGTCTCATCGCCTATGCGTTTGCGAAGCTCTGCAATTCGGGCGCGAGCATGAGTGGCCGTGCCAGTAGTCGCATCGTACGTATTCGCTTTTTCGAAGGCGGGTATCACGATGTTGCGAATGGTCTGATCTTTTGATTTTGAGTTTTTTTCTAGCTCTGCTTGAGCGAACTTGACCTCTGCTTTTTGAAGAAGTGCGGCTTGCTTGACTTTCTCCGGGTCGTCACCCATCCCTTGGATCGCATCGTATGCAGCTAGGGCGGCACCGTGCTCCTCAAGAAGCTGGCTACTGAAACCAATATAATAGATTGAAGCGGTGGGTTTAAATCCCTGTGCTGCCGATTTCCTAAAAGCTTCTCGGGCAGGCTTCAGATCCTGGCTGGCGTAGAGCGCTTGACCTAACTCGTAGTTCAGGTCTTCTGCCGTAGACCCAAGCTGAGCGGCTTTTCTAAAGGCCGCTATCGCCTCTGAGAAATTTTGAAGTCGACTGTAGCAGAGCCCACTCCAGTACTGGACGGTTGCAGCCGTCTGAGGCTGAGTGGGGACGCGTTTGAGTGCATCCAGTGCTTGAGGATAGGCCCCCTTCTTGTAGAGACCATAGGCGTGGGTTAGTTCGCCCTTGGCATCGGCATAAGCCTGGGTAGTTAAAATGAGCAGCATCAGAGCAAGAAGAGTGCGAGTCATGGGTTTTCTCATTGCACGATGATTCGGAAATGGATCCGAGAAGAGTTAGGTGGAGGCGCAGCAGCCGGAGGAGGTGAGCATGCCGGGCAGTAAGGATCTCTCGGAGGTAAGTTGACTCCGAACTCGAAGGGCACAAGATTTGGGTCGCCAGGGGCTGGGCCTAAAGGCAAGCCGGGTCCCATGCCTAAAAATCCAGGGCCCATCCCAGGGATTCCGGGTCCTACGCCAGGGATTCCGGGCCCCCCTCCTGGGGTGGCGGCTGGAAGTTTCGCGCCTGGGCCTGTCCCTGAGCCGGCTCCTGGTCCTCCTGCATTTGAAGCGGGCACAAAGCCTTTGAGCGGATCGAGTTGAAATCCAGGTGGAGGCACATACCCACCCGTCTTAGGATCGAAGTTCCCGAAAGAGGGTGGAGGCACGTATACCCCTGTGTTGGGGTCAAACGCGCTCCCTGGAGGTGGAGGGATATAGAGGCCAGTTTTGAAATCTAGAAACCCGCCAGCGGGCGGCGCATAGGCTCCGGTGGCGCGATTATAGAATCCTTCCGGCGGAGGAGACAACGGAGTTCCGGCACGTGGTTTGTCGCCCTCGAGAGCCGCATTCATCGCAGGCTGTCCCACCATCGCCGCGAGCTGTTTGTCCAAGCCACTCCCTTGGCTCATAAATGCTTTTGGGTCCACTCCAGGTGGGATCACAGAAAACTTGGGTGCGCCTGGCCCGGCAGCGCCCGAAGCGGGAGCTGAGGGGGGTGCGCCTATCGTGGCATTCTTCATTGACTCAAATTGAGCAGGAGAGAGTTTGGTCGGAATCGATGCCTCGATCACTTGTGGGACAGCGCTCGAGAATCGACCCTCTGTCACATTGACGGCTTTCTCGCTTGCGAGCTTCTGTTCGACTGCTTGGACTGCCTGGGGAGAATTCAAGGGAGGAGGAAGTCCTCCTTCGTTTTTGAACATGGCTACGGCGCCTTCAAAAGTAACCAATGATGTGACTTTGTTTTCTGGGCTGAAGATGACCTGAAAGTCGGTTCCGCGCACACCCATGGTAGCCGATTTTGTTTTGATGAAGAGCTTAATCTTGGGAGCCGGAGCATGGGGTGCGAGCGGATCCTTGGTGACCTTAGATCGAATCTGACCATTTTCTAATTCTACGTTGCCAGGCATGTTGGGTCTCGGTGCCGTGACACGAACTTTGCTGTTGGATCCCAGGCTCATTTCTGAATGGTCGATCAGGATTAGTTTGATTGAGCTATTGGCGAGAGTGCTGACAAAGGTGCCTTCTTCGATCTTATCTCCGACTTTCAGCTGGGTCGGGACGGGCCCCCCTGTTTTTATCGCAGTACCCGTGACTAGAACGACAGTACCTGCGTTGTTGGCAGCTCCCAAAGCTTGAGCGTTCGAAAGCAGAATCATTGAAGTTATAATCGAAACTATTCTTGCGAGGTTCATGGCGCTGCATTTCTGAGAAAGATCCTTGTTGCAGAACCATTAGAAAATATTTTCGCAAAAATAACGGGTTGAACGGTTGAACTGCCATTACGAATCAGTTTGGAATCGATATTGGGCACGCCCATTCCCATTCCAAAAAAATACTCGACGTCAGGGATTGGAGCGTCACAGTTTGTTCCAGTTTCCCAACCTAAAATTCGAATCACATGTTTGGTCTGAACGCCTGGAGTATTGATCGGAAGCTTCAGACCTGAGGTCGCTCCAGTGCAATTGGAGATGGATGCTCCTGGAAACGGGGGCAGTTCTTGGAGGCCCTCGGAGGTGCGGGCAAAATTGATGATGCGGATCTTGTAATTAACCAGCGATCCACCCGAACAGCCGGATCCAAATCCTCCCACGGCAGTAAAAGTAGAATCATTGCAAGTTACGAAGGTGACCGGAAGAAACTGCTGGGTGCTCGAGTCGGTGAAGGTCGTATCTACAATCGCGCCATCGCGGCAGAGCGCCGAGTTGAGAGTGATGTTGATCACTCGTTCAGTTCCATTTAGGGCAAGGTCAGCTCCGTTATCTCCAAACCCACATTTGTGACTCCCCGCGAACGAGTCATAGCCGATTCCAACTACACGGTAGGTACCGTTGGGGACAAAAAAGTCCCCTACTGGGGTGCCATCGGCTTCATTGGGGAGGAAAAACACAGTACTAAAGGTCGTTCCGCCAACGCCGAGGAGGTAGACGTAGACTCCTTGGTTCAGGAGCGCGAACGAGGTTAGGCTTCCGGGTAGGCTCGGAGGAGGATTGTGTCCCGACTGAGCAAAGTGCAGTCGCGTGTATCCGTCCGGGGTGCTGCTTCCGCCATAATCATGCAATATTCCGCAGGATGAGAATGTCGCTAAACTCAATAGAAAGAGGACCACTCTCAGAATCCTTTTTGAGAGCATTTTCATCCGATTTTCTCCCTGTTATCCTGTGGCTAACCCGCTCCTAGCGTCCACCTTATCACGTCCGCTTATCGGCAAGGATGCGCACCCTCCTAGTGCGCTCATCACAAGCTAACGTTTGGCTAACCTCGCTCAAAAATTTCCTTCGCTATGATCAATCTTTGGATCTGGCTGGTGCCTTCGTAGATCTGGTAGATCTTCGCGTCACGCATCAACTTCTCAACCGGGTATTCCTCGGAGTAACCATAACCGCCAAAGACCTGAACCGCATTTGTTGCAGTGGTCATGGCAACGTCAGCGGCGAAGGCTTTAGACATCGCAGCGAACTTGGTGTTGCGTCGGCCCGAGTCGATTTCCCAAGCGGCGCGATAAACCAAGAGTCGTGCTGCTTCGACATCTTTGGCCATGTCAGCAATCATGAAGCTAATGGCCTGATAGCCCGCAATCGGCTGACCAAATGTTTGTCTGGTCTTCGAATACGAAATGGCTTCGTCCATGGCTCTTTTTGCAAGTCCAACTGCCCC
>CAZGCK010000012.1:36102-53534 GCA_964524175.1 uncultured Bacteriovoracaceae bacterium
GTAGCTTGCGATGGGCTGGCCAAAGGTCTTGCGGGTTTTGGCATACTCAATCGCTTCATCCATCGCGCGGCGAGCGAGTCCCACTGCCCCAGCTGATACAGCCGGGCGCGTGTGGTCGAATGCACTCATCGCGATCTTAAATCCGTCACCTTCTTTGCCGAGGCGCCACTTCTCAGGCACCTTGACGTTTTCAAAGGTAATGCCGCGCGTGTCGCTCGCGCGTTGGCCCATGTTCCATTCCTTCTTACCGACAGTAATGCCAGGTGTATCGGCCGGTACAACAAAGCCGCTCATCCCCTTATGTTTAGCGGCGGTGTCCGTATAGGCTAGCACGAAGTACCAGTCCGCGACGCTAGCGTTGGTGATCCACATCTTGGAGCCGTTTAGGACGTAGTCGTTACCCACCTTCTTAGCGGTGGTGCGGATACCGCTTACGTCTGAGCCCGCGCCAGGTTCGGTCACGCAGTAGGCAGCGAACTTGGGCTCGCTGGTGAGGCGCGACAAGAATTCTTTCTTCTGTTCTTCATTGCCAGCTACGATCACGGGCGCGGCAGCTAAGGTGTTGGCTTCCATCGCGGTTGCGATGCCGGTACAGCCGTAGGCCAATTCTTCAGTAATGATGCAACCTTCCAAGACTCCCAGGCCCATACCGCCACAGGATTCTGGTACATGGGTGTTCATGAGGCCAAGCTCCCAGGCCTTTTTGGCGATCTCTTTGGGATAATCGCCTGTTTTATCGTGATGGGCGGCCTTAGGGATGATTTCTTCCTTAGCGAATTTGCGGGCCATCTCCTGAAGCTGTTTCTGTTCGTCGGAAAGCGTAAAATCGATCATGGAAAGGCCTCCTTTATAGTTCGTACTATTTATATGGATTCAAATCGAATAGGTAAAGGTTTTCAAGCGGGTTCTGGATGAAGAAGTTCGAACGTTCGTCACGTGGTTTTTCAAAAAGTTCTCGAGGCGCACCTCGTCGTGGGTCTCAAAGGCCGTTTGGTTCTGCTGAGCGCCCGATTGTGGATCTCGAAAAGCGCAGTCGCGCCACTGCGCCAATGGTTCAGAAGAAGTTTGATGAGCTTTGGACATCGCTTTTTTCCACGCAGGTTCATCTCGACTCAGCACTTTCAAAACAAAGTCAGCACCTCAAGAGTATCCTCGCGCAGATCGTACCTCTCATCTTGCTGAGGCCCGTTTCGCAGGCTGAGGTGATGGGTATTGGTGTTGCCCCCGGTGAGCCTTGGTCGCTCAACCCCGCTGAGATCGCCCGGTGGAGACCTGCGCGAATGCTCGCAATGCGTCTCTATGAGATGTTGAGCCAGCGACAAGTCGCTCCAGAGCCTCAGCTTAGTGATTTTCCGGAGTCAATGACCCAAGCCTGGGAAAAGGATTGGGGTCATTCGGTTGCGATCCAGTTGGCTAGAGTACTCGGAACCTCGGCTCCACTCAGTCTTCGGGCCGTTCGCAAGGAAGGGCCTGCGGCTTTGCTCGAAGAATTGAGCGCTGGCAGCAAGCTGCCCGTGAAGGCTGAGGTTTCTCAGGTCTCGCCGCTGGGCGTGAGGCTTTCGGGTTACACGCCGGTGTTGGGCACGGAGGCTTATGCGCGAGGTGCGTTTGAGATTCAAGACGAGGGCTCTCAGCTCATGTCTTTGTTTGCGCTCTGGCCCGCGGAGTATGCGAGCGAGCTGCAGGACAGACCTGGGCCAAAAAACTCAAAAAGCAGTAGCTTGATGAGAAAATTGCCTGAACCTTTGCCATGGACCGTGGTGGATGCTTGTGCAGGTGCGGGCGGCAAAAGTCTCGCGCTCTCGGATGCTATGGCGGGTAAGGGTAGAATCTTTGCGTACGATACTTCCAAAACAAAGCTTCTCGCACTGAGAAGACGCGCGAAGCGCGCGGGACTCAACAACATCCAGACGGTAGCGTTGCAAGATGGCAAGGAGTCCGAGACTCTCAGCAAATATAAGAAGCGTGCGCATGTGGTCCTAGTTGATGCGCCGTGCAGCGGCTGGGGTGTGCTGAGGCGCAATCCAGATATCAAGTGGCGGCAGTCGGCAGCAGTGCTCGAAAAGATGCCTACCATTCAACTGCGTCTCCTCAAAGAGTACTCGCAGCTCCTGGCGGGAGAGGGGCGTTTGGTCTACGGCGTTTGCACCTTTAGGCGCGCGGAGACAGTGGATGTCGTCGAAGCTTTTTTGCGTGAACATCCAGAGTTTCAAAAAGGTCCGGGTGGTTTTTTGGGTCCTGATTCGAGTGATGGGTTCTTTATGCAGGCCCTAACTCGAAGAGGTAAGAGCTAAGAGGGGCTAACAGGATGAAAAACTACTGCTGCAACGATCTAGGGTCTGCGACTTCGGCAAACGGAAAAGTTGAATTCATTCCTGCTTTTTATTCTGCTAGACCTGCTCAATCATGAGATCCGCTTTCTGGGCGTTGCTCAAATGGATTTTGTTCAAGTTTGATGCAGAGGCGGTGCATCGGCTCTCGGTTTCGCTGATCCGCTTGGGAGCCTCGCTCGGGGGGTGGATATTGCGGCTCGTGAGCGGCGCTTCCGCTCGAGCTCGCATTGAACTCTCAGCTCCGGCTCAGCTACCTTCTCCACTCCCTCGCGTCTGGGGTATCGAGTTTGCTTCTTGTCTTGGACTCGCCGCTGGCTTTGACAAAGACGCTGAGATTTTATCTGGGCTGCCCGAGTTGGGTTTTGGCTTCGCTGAAATCGGAACGGTCACTCCTCGCCCTCAACCCGGCAATGACAGACCTCGCCTATTTAGGGACATTGAGCGACAGGCCATCTTCAATCGGATGGGTTTCAATGGTCTGGGGGCGACGATCGTCTCCGAGCGACTCGCAAAGATCAAGCCGACATTGCCAACAGCTTTTCGCGTGGGCGTGAACGTGGGCAAGAACAAAGAAACTTCAAACGAAGAGGCCGCTCGAGATTACGCGCATGCAGCAAAAGCTTTTGAGGGCCTGGCCGATTATCTGGTGATCAATGTGAGCTCACCCAACACGCCGGGTTTGCGTGCGTTGCAGACGGCGGAGGCGTTGAAGCCGATTGTGGGATCTGTCCTTGAAGGGATCAGTGGATGGAAGCACGTACCCCCTCTATTGCTAAAACTTGCACCCGAAGTACGAGGGGATGCGCTGACTGAACTGATTCGTGCAGCCGAGGGTTGGGGGATCCAGGGTTGGGTGCTGACTAACACCCTGGCCGGGACATGGGGTGCTGAAAAAGCGGTTGCCGGAGGTTGGAGCGGCGGGCCTCTTACTCAAAAATCTCGTGAGAGCTTGGTTGAGGCGCGTCTCGCGACGCGGCTTCCGATTATTTCGGTGGGCGGCATTTTGACTCCTAACGAAGCCGTACAGCGTCGGGAGCTAGGCGCGGATTTGGTGCAAATCTACACGGGCTGGATACTGGGTGGCCCTGATTTTCCAGTGCGTGTGTCGCGCGCCCTTGCTGCGCCGGTTCTTGACAGGTTCTGAAGCCGTTCATAGGCTCCGGTTGCCTAAGGGTTCCTCCACTACTTGCACTTGTGTCGAACTATTGTGAGGTTGATATGAAGGTATGGCTTGCGGCCGCGTTAGTCGCCCTCTTGTGCTTGCAGGCGCAAGCCTCCTCAAATCAGGTAGTTTTTGTTCACGGCTTAGGAATTCCTTCGATTGTCTATGAGGTTTTGTTTCCGCTGCATCATCTCTTTACTAAGGCAGGCTACGATCTCAAGATCGCGCGCATCCCGGTTGCTGGAACTCTGGATGAGCGGGCTGGTATCTTGAGAGAAGAGATTCATCGGTTGGTGCCGAAAGGTCAGTTTCACCTCATTGGACACAGCATGGGCGGACTCGATTCGCGCTTGGCGATTCATCGCTACGGACTTGGGGATCGCGTCGTTTCTTTGACGACAATGGCGACTCCGCATCGTGGGAGCCCGATCGCAGATTGGATACAAGCCCGTTTGCGAAGTCCGGAGATGGGTAGAGAGGGTAGCGAACTTTTCAAAAATGTTTTTAGGTTCTTTGGTGGGGACGAAAAAATAGTCGCGGATCTCACTCAGGACCGCATGAGCCGAGTTTTTAACTCTAAAGTGCTGGATGACCCGAGGGTAAAGTACTTCAGCATGGGGTTTTATGTCCCTCTTCCTGTGTCTCGCCATTCTCATATCCCTTGGCTCTGGCTGACCCACGGTTTGGTGTCTCAGGCCGGACAAGAAGAGAACGACTCGATGGTGAGTGTTGAATCAGCTCTTTGGGGGCAGTCATTAGGAGTTTATCCAGCGGATCATTACTCAGAGACGGCGCCAATCCCGTTTACGGGGGGGGTCGACTATCTGGACACTTTTCGGGTGATTATCGATAATCTGAATCGATTGTAGGTCTCAAGCTCGGGTTTGAGGGTTGGTGCGTTCTCGATTCTAGCGAGCATCGGAGAGAGACTCTTGCAGAGAAGCGCATGGGGACTAGTGAATCGAGTGATTGAACAAGCGCACTTTTGCTTCGTTTTAAGGCCATAAAAGCACAAAAGCCCCGGGCCGAAGCCCGAGGCTTTTGAGAATTTGCTGCTACGGCCGATTACTTCTTCTTCTTCTTGGCCGTCTTTTTCTTAGCAGTCTTCTTCTTGGCGGCTTTTTTCTTGGTAGCCATTTCTATTTCCTCCGTTAGAGACGTTGGATCAAAAAACTTCAACGCCTTCAAACTGATGTTACCTTGAAAACCTGACAGATCAAGAAGAGATCGCAATTTTTTTAAAAAAAGTTTGAACTCGTTTCGAAAATGCGATCTCGCATGTTCAATCGCATTCAGTTTGCAAGATCATCGCGCGCTGAAGGGTGCATCGACTTTCGCCTCCACCCTTACATCCTCTCCCATCGTCACTCCTGCAAAGGATGGCGTCTTAATTCCAAAATCTGCGGTCTTCACCGGAAACTTTGCATTCAAGATAAGGTTCGCATCTTTGCGCTCGAGGCTAACGACACCTTCAATTGGCTTCTCGACACCGTGTAAAGACAATGTGCCCTTGAAAGGAACATCCTGCGCTTTGAAGTCGGCTGAAGCGTATGAGGAAGGAACGGCGAAGTCAGAGAGCGTCAGCTTCGCGTTTGGAAACTTTTCGACTTCCAAATAGCGCTTCTTCATATGCTCATCGCGAAGTGCGATTCCAGTCGCTAAGGTGTCGAGTTGGAAGGTCAGAGAACCAGAGGCTTTGTCATTTTTGATTTGAATCTGACCCTTGGGTGCTTCGCCCTGGCCATGGATTTTGAGCATGCTGGGTTTGCCGAGTGCGTCGAAAGAGATGGATCCCGTGCTTTTGTCAGCATCTAGGACGTAGGTGCTTGCTTCGGCAGTTTTTGGTGCTGCACATGCGAGCGTGGAAACGAGATTCACTATTTCGATGGCTGAAAACAAATAGACTGCAATGGCTTTCATGCTGGGATCTCCTTGATAAACGTACTTAACATAGCTATGGGCCTGGCGCTTATAGCCTAAGTAGAGCCTAGAATTGAAAGGTGGGAGAAACCCAGAATGTCCAGGCAGAAGTGCTTGTACCTGAAGGAGAACTCCATCTGAGCCAGCCGAGTTCAACGTTTGCGCGCAAGCAGACTGCTCGTTGGTGAGCAAAAGCGGCCAGTGTCTTCTCTCCCCATACTCGCAGCTCTGCTCCGAGGTGACCCTTTGTCATCAGCCCTGTAAAAGGCAGAGAGAGACCTAAGCCGCCTTCGAAGCTTTCGAATGTGCGAATCACGTGAGCGGAAGGTCCGAGGGAGAGAGCCCCCTGCGTGTCAACCGACTGTGGTCCGGATTTTACCCAGCGGTAAGAATAGTCCAAGTTGGCACCGACAAAGAGGTGCCAAGGCGCTATTTTCTCGAAGCGCTCGATGCGCTTGATCCCTTCAATTCGCCACGCGATGCTTCGGAGGTCGCTTTGTGGAAGCGCTGGTCCGTCATCAGAGGCGTGAAAGCTTGCTCCCCCGATTTGAGCGAGCGCTCGCCAAGCGGACTCGTTCTTCTCGGCATTCAAGGCTGCCCTTTGCAATTCGGTTTCGATCGCGATTCTTTGCTGGATGTAAGCATTCTGGGGGGCCACAGATGTCAGTGAGGGGTCGCTGCCGGACTGAGTGAGCCTGCCTACGCCTGTGCTGAGCACCAGAGTCCATCTCTGTGAGAAGGGTGGGGTGGTCGGAGCTTTAGGGGGTGTGGGTTGTGCGATTGCAGTGGATTGATCTGAGGCTTGCGGAGCTTTTTGCGACATGGCAGTGGGGATGTCCATCACTTGGACGGAGGGCAAGTGCATGAGGGTGTCAAGGTTGCCCTTCTCGGCGGCATCGATGGGTTCGCCCATGTCGGGGTCATCGATCGCGGCGTAAACCTCTGCGGGACCGATGGGGGCCGAAGGGATCTTGATGGATTTTGGTGCTGAATAGGCGCCTGCATTTCCGCTCGCGCCCACTGATGCGACTCGGTAGAAAACTCGACCCTTGGTGTTCTCCATTCCTGGGGTGTAGTGCCAATTCCAATTGGGCTCAAAAGTATCTGCTTCGGCGATGACAGTTTTGAAGTTACGGTTGCGTGCAACCTGCACATGATACTTGGTAGCGCCTTTTACCTGCTTCCATTTGAGCTTGACGGTGAGGTTGCTCGACGCTTCTTCGTCCTTCGCCTGGGCTTCCGCGATCCAAAAAGTCATCCATTGGTAGAGGCCCTTTAGCGTCGTGTGCTGCGGGACTGGATCGCCACGAATAATCTCTGGCTCATCGATGATAGGAGGAGGTGGGGCTGGTTCGTTGGGGTTGGGTGCTTGCAAAGAGTTAACTGCTGCCCCTGGATCGGCTGTCGAAGGTGTGGGTTGAGCTTCAGACCAATGGATCTCGCGCAACGTCGACCAGGGCCCTGAATCGCCGCTTTTCAGTTTCGCGCGCACGCGCCATCTTGTCACACCCATGACGGCCGGCGGCTGCAGGCGTGCAGTGGGATCATTCAATGAGTGGACTCGATTGCCGGACGGTTCATGAACCTCGAGCTCGTACGCGGTGGCGGTATCAACGGACATCCAAGATAAATCAATCGGACGATCACTCTGGACGCGCACGCGATCGAGTGGGTAACGCAGTTCGGGTATCGGGAGCGGCCTGAGCCAAAACGTCTCTTTAGTGCTGACAATCGCCTCTTTGTGGCGCTCGGGGCTGGGGGCGCGCACTCGCCAATGCCAAAGAGAAGGGGTCGATGTCGCGGGTACCTCGACATTCACTTCCACATACTGAAGGGGTGGCTCCGCAGCAGGGATCTTAGATCGCACCGTCACAGAACGAAACTGAGGATCTTGGCTGATTTCGACTTCTTGCGTAGTGCCGGTTGCTGCCTCACGTGCGGCATTCCATCTAAAGCGAATTCTCTGTTTTGAGTTGAGTGCTTGGATATCTGTACCCCCTTTGGGGCTGAGAAGAGTGAAGGAAAGTGTCTTTACCTCTGGTTTTGATTCAGAATCCTTAAAAGTCGTGACCTCTTCGCCTTGCTTCGACACCATTTGGCCGTGCGGAGATACGACGCTGACTTCGCCGCTCTGAACCTCGATCCGTGCGCCGCGTGTGGGGTCCTCTGGCAGAGCGGTGATCGTCAGCTCGCTTGAGGGCGTCAGCATGACATGCGTATCTCCTGTTTGGATCTCAATTTCTGGAGTGCGCGCACCGAGCTTCCGGGACAAATCGGAGGTCTTTCTCGGCGAAGATTTGTGAATTTTTCCTCGGAGGAGCTTGATGACGAGGCGTTGGTAGCCCAATGACTCGTCTGATGGAGTTTTCTCTAGCTGCACTAAGGACTTTTCATCCACGGTGAGGCCAGTCCCATCGAGAAATGCGATTTCTGCTTTGGAGCCCTCGAGAGTCAAAACAGATTGTCTGCGGTAAAGAGTTTGCCCTTCGCGAGCCTCGTTCCACACGAGCTCGTCGGGTGCCTGAGTCTTGACATCGTTCTGGCGGGTCATGAGTTCAGCGATAGGGGGAGTAGAGGGTGTGAAGGATCTCGACGATGGCGGATTCCAAAGTGGGATATCGTTGAGCAGATAAAAGACCTCGATCGCCAACCCCACTCCGAGAGTTAAGGTGGCGAGCAACGTGGTCTTTGCCCTTCCATCATTCAACGTTATACTATTCACTCTGTTAGAGACTCAAACCTCTAGTGTATGGCTAAACCGGTACAATTTCCAATTCGCGCCAAGCTCTTGCTCCTGATTAGCGTGCTCATCGTGGGCGCGACGGCAGCGTATCTCGGTTTGGCGGTGAAGCTCTTCAAAGACGACAAGACCTCCCTCGTGTACGAGCTCAACACAAGCGCCGTCAAGACGCTGGCGGGAGAGACAGATCTGATGTTGGCGAAGCTCTCCGACAAGGTCAAGTTGCTGACTCAAGGGCATCGAGACGAGGCTTGGAGTCGCGCCGTGTTTGAGGCAGAGGCAGATTTGATCTCTTACACGCTTTATCAGCCTCCGGGCTTGAGTGGACCGGAGGCTTCGTCGACGGAGTGGACTGCGGTTACCTCCGTACGCAATGCCGATTACCTCAGTCTTTACGGATTGCCTTTATCCGAGGTGGATCGCATTCATCGCGAAATCAAAGTACCCTTCGCCCAGGTTCTTGCCCAACGTTCATGGGTTTCAAACGCGACCCTCGCGGGGGGAGCTCCTGTGATGAAATACGCGCTCTCCTTGGACCTCAAAGACGGCGACGAGGTCAAGACGCATATCGCAGTCATGGATGTGCGGCTCGATAAGGTGCTTAAGCTGGTGTCCGGGCGGGGCATAGCCACGGTCTACCTGATTGATGCCGAGGGTCGGGTGCTAGCTCATCCGGATTCGGCTCTTGTTGCCAGTCGCGCTTCGATGGCTGATGTGCCGATTGTGCGGGATGCGGTGGCTTCTCAGGTCACCACTCAGCTGAAGTCGTTTGATTGGCAGGAAAAGCGGTGGTTAGGGGCGTACTCCGTCGTTGGAACTGGAGGTATCAGGGTTGTCTCTCAGGTCCAAGAAGCCGAGGCTTTTAAAGCTGCCCATCGATTGATCGAGAAGTCTCTATTGTTCGCGTTGATTACGATCACCTTGGGCCTCCTGATATCGGGCTGGGCGGCCCATGGGGTAACTGAGCCCCTCAGCAAGCTAGTGGCTGCGACAGAACGTTTGTCTCGATGGGAGTTTGGGGAGCTCGTCAATGTGTCGACTCGGGACGAGGTGGCTCACCTTGCGCGTTCATTCAACGCCATGGCCAATGATCTCCAAACGCAGCGGACCCAACTCGAGAATCATGGCAAGGAGCTCGAGCTTAAGGTCAAGGAGCGCACTGAAGCCCTTGAGAAAGAAAAAAAGCATCTTGCTGAGGCTCAGGACGCTTTGCTCCGGACCACGAGATTGGCGTCATTGGGTGAGCTCGCTGGATCCGCTGCTCACGAAGTCCTCAATCCCATCAACAACATGAACATTCGCATCGAGCGCCTGCGCGGACGTCTTCTAGAAGCTGAGCGCGGGGATGTAACGCTCCTCCAAGAAATAGTTGCAGCCTGGTCGAAGGCTTATAAAGAAGGAAGTTGGCCCCAGCTCGAAAGGGAGCTCAGAAAGGTAGTCGAAGGCGGTAAGCCTTTGCTTGAAGAGGATCTTGAGAACCTGACTGACATCACCCGAGAGCTTTCTGAGCGACACAAGTCTCGAAGCGAAGATATGGAGTTTCTTGCTGGAGAGATTGTTCGCGTGACCCGAATCATCAACAACATGCGTGCCCTCTCCAGGGTGGGGGGTGAGCGCAAGCCATTGGATGTGCATCGGCCGATAGATGACACCTGCGTGACGCTGAGCGATCTGTTTCAAAAGCGAAGCGTGACGCTGATCAAAGACTACAGCGCTGATGATCGCGCCCTCTACTCCATCATCGGAGATAAAGACGAGCTTGTGCAGGTCTTCTCAAATATCCTGCGCAATGCCTTGCACGCTGTGGCGGCAGCCAAGCGTCGAGCCCCGGAGATCAGGGTAACCACTCGACGAAATGGCGATCGAGTCGAGGTAAGGATCATCGACAACGGAACAGGAATTAAACCTGAGCATCTACCGCGAGTCTTCGAGCCGGACTTTACAACGAAGTCTGTGGACGAGGGAACTGGGCTGGGATTGAGCATCAGCCGTCGCTTGGTGCGCGCCTTCAACGGGGACCTTGAGGTCGAGAGGAGCGTCCCGGGTGAGGGAACGACCTTTCTCGTCTGGTTCCCTATAGGTTCGTGATAGACTATTGGCAGATGAGGATCTGCCGCTCGTGACTGAGAACCGCACTCTGCTCATTGTGGATGATGAGCCCGAGACACTGAAGGGGTATGCTGATTTCTTGACGCCCGCTGATGCCGCACCTGTGCGGCGCAGCTCGCGTAAAGCTGCGGTCGAGGCGTCGGCTGACCCATCGGTTCCTGTGCATGAGAAGTACAACCTTCTTCTTGCTAAGTCTGGTGAAGAAGCGATTCAGCTCTTTCAAGCTGAGATCAAAGCGGGTCGTCGGGTAGCGGCAGGCTTTTTTGATGTGAAGCTTGAAGGTGGATTGGATGGTTTAGCCACGATCCATGCGATCAAGACCATGGATCCGGAAATCCATTGCGTCGTGGTGACCGCTTATCACGATCGGACAGTCGATGAGATCAACCAGCTTTTTGGCCCCGAATTCCGGGACCATTGGGACTACCTCAATAAGCCCTTCACGCAGGGTGAAATCGTGCAAAAAGCACGACAGATGGTCTCCGCTTGGAATCGACGACGCGAGCTTCAAGCGATGCACGAGCATTTGATTCGCTCTGAGCGAATGGCAGCTGTTGGGCAGGTGGCTCGTGGGATTGGGCATGAGTTCGGCAATATCTTGCTGAGGGTGATCGGCAAGACGGATTTGGCTCTGCTCGAAAAGGACGTCGATAAGATTCACGCACATCTCAAAGTGGTGATGATTGCTGCGGAGCGCGCTGGGGCGATTGTTCGCAATCTCCAGTCCTTCTCAAAGACTGAGCCGAGTTTTCAAGTTCGACCGGTGAGCGCGGCCGTGGATGAGGCTATAGTTTTGCTAAATCACGAGTTCGTTAAGGCTTCGGTCACGCTCGAAAAAAAGTATTCTT
The DNA here is from genome assembly GCA_964524175.1 of uncultured Bacteriovoracaceae bacterium. Taxonomy (GTDB): domain Bacteria; phylum Bdellovibrionota; class UBA1018; order UBA1018; family UBA1018; genus CAZGCK01. Next base: position 47,215 of record CAZGCK010000012.1, read on the forward strand.
CCGTGCCAGATGTACGGCTTGATCTGGGAGGGATTTCGCAAGTTTTCTTGAATCTTCTGATCAATGCGACCCATGCGATGTCAAAAGGCGGCAAATTAACTGTGACGATTGAGCCGGGGCTAGGTCCAGCGGAGAACGGCTCAAGAGAAGGTGTCGTGGTGCGCGTGGCTGATACTGGAGCGGGAATTCCGCGTGATATCCTGCCGAGAATTTTTGAATTTGCTTTCACAACTAAGGGTGATCGCGGGAGTGGGTTGGGATTGTCGGTCTCGCGCGAAATCGTGCAGGCGCACGGAGGCGAGATTCGAGTCAAGACTGAGGTCGACAAGGGGACCGAGTTCACGGTTTGGCTTCCAAAATGACAGGTTTCGAGGACACACCCGATCAGACGGCTTTTCACTTTCTTGTCGTGGACGACGATGAGCAGAGTCGCGCGACGATCGTCGAGTACCTCAATGCGATGGGTTACCATCGAATCACAGAGTGCGTGAATGGAGCGGATGCGATTGGGATGCTGGACGTCGAGCCCTCGATTAATTTTATCGTCTCGGACTGGGATATGCCGCTCATGAACGGCTTGTCGCTATTGCAGAGAGTTAAATCAAACCCCGCGCGCGCCAATCTGCCGTTCTTGATCGTGACGACTCCCATCTCTCAGGAGGCCGAAAAGATCATGCTCGCCGCAGAGAACCTCGTCGACGGGTACCTCATTAAGCCGTTTAGAAGCCAAGCTCTCAAAGAAAAGATTGAAGCTACGCTGTCCGTGGCGATTCGAGGTCCGCAGAAGCAAGCGGTCGTGGTCGACGACGATCACGATGCGCGAAGCATGATCTGTGAATACCTCAGGGAGCTAGGCTTTAAGGACATCGTCTCGTTCCCAGACGGACAAAGCGCGCTGACTCATATCTTAAGCCACGCAAGCCGCATCGGTATGATCATCTCCGACTGGGAGATGCCCACGATGAGCGGGATTGAGCTGCTCAAGGCCTGCAAAACCCATGAGGTGCTTGAGCTCGTTCCGTTTTTGATGGTGACGAGCCAGACTTCGATCGAGAACATGAAGATCATGCAGGCCGCGAAGGCGGGGGTCGACGAGTACCTCTTGAAGCCATTCGTTCTGGGTGACATCCGCAAAAAGATCGAGACGCTGATCGAAGAGGCCCGCACTCGCAGCGAGGTCAAGGTAGTGATCGCAGAAGCCTTGGATCATCTCGAGCATTCGAGGTATCAGCGCGCATTGACGCGGTTTCACGAGGCTTTGAAGCTGGATCCTAAGAATCAGCAAGCTCTGCGCTACACCGGAGAGCTGACCAAGAGAGTGAGCGGCATTGAATCAGCGCTGCCACATTTTAAGAAATACGTTGAGTTTCACCCGGCTCAACCGGTGGGATACATCAATCTAGCATCGGTCTATGACCAGCTAGGTTGGATCGACAAAGCGATAGCATTGCTTGAGACAGCAAACGCCCAGATCAGCTTCAATGCGGATCTTCATTTTCACCTAGGAAAGCTGTTTCACCGCAAGGGATTGGTCGATGAGGCGCGCACCGAGTTCGAAAAAACACTGGAGATTCAGCTGGATCATCAGGAGGCCAAGCTTTTGCTGGGAGCGCTTGGGGCCGCAAAGGGCAAATCAGGAGGGAGTCCTAAATGAAACGAGTTCTGGTCGTCGACGACGAACGTGAGAATATCGATCTCCTTTCGCAGTATCTGGCGCACGAAGGCCTGAGTGTTCAAAGCGCTGCGGATGCAGATTCGGCGCTGCATCGGTTACGCGCTTGGAAACCTCATCTCATTCTGCTCGACATCAACATGCCGGGCCTCTCAGGACTCGAGCTGATTCCCAAGATTCGCGCGGCGACCGAGCATGATTACGTCTCCATCGTCTTGGTGTCCGGTTCAATGACGCTCGAAGATATCAGCAAAGGTATGTCAGCTGGCGCGGATGACTACGTAACCAAGCCCTTTAGGTCCCAGGAGTTGATCGCCCGCGTTCGCACGATGCTCAAGCTCAAGGAGCTTCACGACTCGCTTCGAAAGGCTCACGAGAAGATCGAAGAGCTGAGCTCTACGGATGATCTCTCGGGTCTGCTGAGCTTTCGTTCGCTGTATCGACGGGGCGAAGAAGAGATTCTGCGCTCGCGTCGTTTCAAGAAGCCTGTCTCTGCTTTGATCATCAATTTAGATCGCTTTTCCCAGGTGAACCAGGATTTTGGTTTTCAGTTCGGCACGACGGCTCTTCAAGACATTGCTAAGCGCATTAAGGGTTGTATCCGCACGATCGACATGCTCGCCCGCATCGGCGCGGACGAGTACTTTGCTCTACTTGTCGAGACCGATCTCGCTGGCGCTGAGTTCGTCGCGGAACGAGTGCGCGACGCCATTCAGTCGCAGCCTGTGAGAAACGACAAAGTCACAGCGCCCATTACTGCTTGTATTGGGGTCGCCGGCATCGCCCCTGGCGAGGCGGAATCCAAGATGAGCGATCTTCTCCACTCCGCATCCGAGGCTCTCAGGTCCGCCAAGGCGAGTGGAGCGAATAAGATCGAGGTCTACTCATTTGCTTGATCAGGGGCAGAGGGCAAGGGTGCCAGGCTCCTTCCTGTGATGCGATGCATTAAGTCCTTGTCTTAAAATAAGTTTGTAAATCGCTTTTCTGATTGGAAGTGAAGTTCGTCACTTTATTGACTTGCCGCACACCCAAAAGGCGTCTCTTGTCGGCCTTCGCCGCTCTCACCTTCACCTTTATAAGGTTCTCGGTTTCAGCGATAACTAATCTAATGTCCCAACCCACGCCACCCGAAGCCGGCCCAAACCGCTCGCTGCTGCTTCACGCGACTCCGCCGCTAGACTCGCGCGAACGGCGCAAGCGCAAGCGCGAGTGGATTGCCATCATCCTGCTCGTGGTTCTCTTCGTGCTCCTCACTATCGCGGAGTTTAAGCTCACCAAAGTTTCGAGCACACTCCCCTTCCTGACTTCACTTTTCTTCTTCGGCCTTCTCAACATCAACATCGTTATTTTGATAGCGCTTGTTTGGCTAGTTTTCCGCAATGTGGGCAAGCTCTTCATCGAGCGCCGGAGAAAAATTCTCGGCGCACGGCTCAAAACCAAGCTGGTCATCGCGTTCGTTTCTTTCTCAATCATACCGACCCTCGTTCTCTTCACGATCTCGGCGATCTACATCAACTCGAGTTTCGACAAATGGTTCTCGATCAAGATCCAAAATACGCTTCAAGCCTCGCTCGAAATCACGCGCACCTACTACCTCAACACCGGCCACACGGCGATGCACTTTGCCGAGCACCTGGCGTCGAATATCGGTAAGCGCATCGCGTTTCCGCTCAACAGTGGCGACGCGCTCCTGGCGACCTCCAATCCTCCCTGGATCGAGGATTATCTCAAGTCACAACGAGAGCTTCTCGCACTCGATGCTGTCGAGTACTACTCAGATCCTCTGGATGAGCGCCTCCTTGCGCGCAGGCCCTCGGGTCCAGAAACCGTAGAGAGCTTCCCGCGACTCCCTCTTGATCAGCTTGAGCGCGCCTTCACGGGCGAGCACTTCTCACTCATGCTTCACGTCGGGACCGGTGACTTGATTCGCTGCTTGGTTCCTGCACACGCCGCTGGTGGTTCCTCTAACGCCGTCGTGGGTGTTGTCGTGGTCAACTCCTACATTCCTGTCAGCCTCGTCAACAAAGTCGAAGAAATTGCCGGCGCGTTTGACGAATATCGCGACATCAACCCGCTCAAATCACCCATGAAAACCACTTACCTCGTGATCCTCATTATGATCACGTTGGTCATTATTTTTGTGGCGATCTGGATCGGGATCTATCTTGCTAGAGAGCTCACCGTTCCCGTCGAGCGCCTCGTGTATGGCGCACAAGCCGTTGGTGCCGGCAACCTCGACGTCACGATCGGCTCATACGGCCACGATGAGATCGCCGTCCTCGTTGAGTCGTTCAACAAAATGACTCACGATCTCAGGGACAATCGCACCCAACTGGTCCAAGCTAGCAATGACCTCGAGCGCCGCCGTTTGCAGCTCGAGACCGTCCTCACAAGCGTCAATACGGGCGTTATCGCTGTCGACAGCTCTGGCGAAATCACCACGTTCAATCTCGCGGCATCCAGACTTCTCCAGCTTGAGCCCAGCAAGGTTGTCGGTCAGCGCTATCTCAAGGTGTTTAGTGGCGAGATCGCGCCTCTGTCGCAGGTGATCGACACGGCGTTCGCAGCTTCCTTCAGCCAAAACCCTACTCAACCTGAAACCACACAATGGAATTTTCACGAAGCCGGTTCAGAGACCACTCGTTCTCTCTCTGCCGTCGCTACCCCGTTGAAAGAAAGCGATGCGCACTGGGGTGTAGTCGTGGTCATCGATGACATGTCTCATATCATCAAGGGTCAGCGAGAGATGGCTTGGCGAGAAGTTGCCAGACGTATCGCTCATGAGATCAAGAATCCACTCACTCCCATTAAGCTCTCTGCGCAGCGTCTGCAGCGCCGTTTGGGCAAAAGCAATCAGCGTGGCGCAGACGCCGCTCTCCTGCAGGAGTGCACCGACACGATCATCAAGCACACTGACGAGCTCAAGGAGATGGTCAACGAGTTTTCTAACTTCGCACGATTCCCTGAAGCTTCTCCAGCTCCGCACGACCTCAACGAAGCTGTTATTGAGGTTGTCCGTCTTTTCGAGCAAGGTCACCAGGGCATTCGATTTGCTGTGTCGCTTGAGGCGCGGGTGCCAATTTTCGATTTTGATCGTGATCAACTCAAGCGGGTGATGATCAATCTCATCGACAACGCGATCGCCGCGCCTGCAAAAAAAATCCAAATTGCCACCCACTATCATGATCAGCTCGAAATGGCTGTGATTGAGGTGGGGGATGATGGACCCGGAATGACTGAGGAAGTCAGGGGGCGCGTCTTTGAGCCCTACTTCTCTACAAAAAAGGAAGGTACAGGATTGGGTCTTGCGATTGTTAAGCGCATCATCAATGACCATGATGGATTCATTCGCGTGCACTCGGCTCCGGGCGAGGGGACCAAATTCGTGATCGAGCTCCCCACTTCGATGAAGCAAGGCGGTCCCGAAGACGGCAAGGAGCGGCGGAGAAGTCGCCAGGGCATTCAGGCCAAAATGGCTGAGTAACGCCTCTAGTGGCTCCCTATTGTCAAACGTCCCGACTCCGACCATGATAGCACCATGTCGCGTACCGTGCTTATCGTTGATGACGAAGCTTCCATCCGCCAGTCTCTCACGGGTGCCCTCAAGGACGAAGGCTATCGAGTTTCTGTGACCTCCTCAGGCAAAGAAGCAATCGACGTGCTCCGAACCGAGCGGCCCGACGTTGTCATCCTCGACATTTGGATGCCAGGCATGGATGGCCTCGAGACGCTGAAGCAGATCAAGTCCGAATGGCCAGACCAATTGGTCATCATGATGTCGGGTCATGGCAATATTGAGACTGCGGTGAGGGCCACCAAGTTGGGTGCCTTTGATTTCATCGAGAAGCCGCTTTCTCTCGAGCGACTGCTCGTGCTTTTGCAAAACGCAGCCGGCGTTCAGGACCTCGCACGCGAGAATCAGGCGCTGCGCAAGCAAGTGTCCAAAACACGGGCGCTCGTAGGCGAGAGCCCGCCGATGAAGCATATCCAGGAGCTGATTCGTCGGGTCGCGCCTACGACGGGCTCTGTTCTTATTACGGGCGAAAACGGCACGGGCAAGGAGCTCGTCGCTCACAGTATTCATGCGCTGTCTTCTCGCTACAACAAACCTTTTATCGAGATCAATTGCGCTGCGATCCCCGAAGAGCTTATCGAGAGCGAGCTTTTTGGACACGAGAAGGGTGCTTTTACCGGCGCCACTCAGCTTCGCCGAGGCAAGTTTGACTTGGCTCACGGGGGCACGCTCTTTCTTGATGAGATTGGCGATATGTCACTCAAGACTCAAGCCAAAATCCTTCGCATTCTTCAGGAGCAAAAGTTTGAAAGAGTGGGTGGTGCACAGACGATTCAAGTCGATGTCCGAATCGTGGCGGCCACTAACAAGGACCTCAAGTCGGAGATTCAAAAAGGCGCTTTTCGCGAAGATTTGTTTTATCGCCTCAATGTCGTGCCGTTCGTCATTCCGCCGCTGCGGGATCGTCGCGAGGATACGGCTGCCTTGGCCCTTCATTTTCTCCGTGAGTTTTCGACCACCCACGGACGCAGCCCACGCACGCTCACTCCGGAGGCGCTGCAAGTTCTTTCGTCTTATGGTTGGCCCGGCAATGTGAGAGAGCTCAAGAACCTAATTGAGCGCGTGATCATCCTC
>CAZGCK010000012.1:53544-54846 GCA_964524175.1 uncultured Bacteriovoracaceae bacterium
CACCTCCGAAGCGGAAGAAGGGAAGCCAATCACCGCAGCGACGCTCCTGGGTCATCTCAAGGATGAAGCACAAAGCGTAAAAGTGGATGAGGAGCCGCTCGTCGTGCGTGAGACGGGCGCATCCGAAGATGCCGATTCGGTTCCTTCGTCCGCAGGGGGGCGCAACCTGCGAGATGCCAGACAGGAGTTCGAAAAAGAGTTTATCCTTAAAACGCTTAAAGAAAATGATTGGAACGTTTCCAAGTGCGCTCAGATTTTAGGTATCGAGCGCAGCCATCTGCATCGCAAGATCAAGTCGTTTGGGATCGAGGGAGAGGACTGATCCTCGCGAGTCATTTCTAAACTTACCCCGTACCTGCAAAAGTTGCTAAATCCCTGAGCCGAGGCTACCACGGCTTAATGGCTCAAATCGATTCCGAAACAAAACTCTGCGTCTCACTCTCGGCCCGCCCCGGAAGTTTCGGCAATCGATTTCACAATTATCTCTACGGTGAGCTTCGTCTCAACTTCGTCTACAGAAGCGGTACGACCCACGATCTCGCAGCGGCCATCGTGGGCCTGAGGGGACTGCGAATTCGCGGCTGCGGTCTGTCCATGCCCTACAAGGAGCAGGCGGTCGAGCTCCTCGACGAGGTAGATCCAACCGCGAAAAGAATAGGCGCAGTCAACACAGTGGTGAACGATGACCTTCAGGGTAAAGGTTATCTCAAAGGGTACAACACCGATTATCTCGCAGCTCGCGACTTGCTCAAGGCTCGAGGAGTGGGGCCTCAGTCCCGCGTAGCTTTGGTCGGAAGCGGTGGAATGGCTCGCGCAGTCGCTTACGCACTCTGGGAGTTAGGTTGTCGCCAAACCAAAATCTTGGCGCGAAATCGACAGACGGGTGATGCTCTTGCTCGCTCCTATGGTTTTGAATGGCAGGAGCCAGCGGCTATCAAGCCCGGCCAATGCGATGTGCTCATCAATGCCTCTCCGGTGGGCATGACTCCTGACCCCGAAGATCGCACACCCTTCGCAAAAGACATGATCGCTCAAGCTCGAGTTGTGATGGATTCTGTGGCCAATCCGCCTGAGACCACTCTGATCCGTCTTGCTCGCGAGAACAACGTGTCAGCGGCAATCACCGGATTTGAGATCACCCTCGCTCAAGGCGTCGAGCAGTTCGGGCTCTACACTGGTGTGACATTGCGGCCCGATCAAGTTGCGCGAGCTGCTGTCTTTGCAAGGCATCAGAAATAGCTTTGTGCTGGGTTCTTTCCTGAATCAGTAGGTCGTCAGGAATAAAAAAGGCTTTAGATTTCA
>CAZGCK010000013.1:0-5278 GCA_964524175.1 uncultured Bacteriovoracaceae bacterium
GGGGTGATCATCCTATTGACTCGATCAACATCAACAGACTGAGGGACCAGTTTGTGGATCTGGATATCAACAGAAACCGCATCTTCTCCATTTTCGAAAGCTATTCGTGGTTGATCGACTGTTCTGAGAGGGTCAATCTAAACTGGGGCTGGGGAATCCCGGACCTGTGTGAGAAAGGTAGCTCTAACCCTAAGGTGACGAATGGCTGCAGAACCCAGTCAGAATGTTGTTTTTGTTTTATCCCCCGTTCGAAGCATATTGGTAGTTGATGACGAAGCGGCAGTGAGGCAGAGCCTGAATGATGTTCTGTGCTTTGAGAATTGGGATTGCCGTTTGGTAGACTCAGGGTGGGCCGCACTTCGTGAAATCGAGCGCAATCCTCCAGATGTCATACTTCTTGATCATCGATTGCCTGACTTTTCAGGCTGCGAGATTGTTCAGCAGTTGAGAGCAAAGAACTGCGATATCCCGGTCGTGCTCCTGACTTCAAACTATCACGTGCGGGCAGTAGGGCAGTGGGGGAATTCATTCTTCGCTCTGGCCAAGCCTTTCTCGATTGACGACCTCTTTAGAGTGATTAGCGTCGCCGCCTCGTCGCGGCCTGTTTCAGTACAAACTGGTGGATCTTGAGAGGCTAAGAGCGGGAGCGGTCCAAGCGTATTGTCTTCTGAATGGCGAGCAAGGTTGAGTTTCGAGCTCAATAGATCGCAAACTCAGGCCACGGGAGAAGGTCTGTTGCGTGTCTTGGCCTTTTCCTGCTCAGATTGGCAAAACGTGCAGATACGCACAAAGGGCCTTGCACGTAATCGGCCCGCAGAAATTCGCTCGTCGCATGATTCGCAGAAGCCAAAGCTTTTTGAATTGATGCGGTCGAATGCGCTTTTTATGTTCTGAAGTTCTTGCTGGTCTGCGAGTGTTCTTGCGTTCACTGGCAGATCGGTGAGCTCCTTGCGACGACGCGCGAACATGTTCGCAAACTCGATATAGGAAAGTGGGCTTTGGATGGAATGAGGCATGAGCTTCTCCTGAGGATGAGAATCGTTCGCAAGGCTCACGCCATCTTTATTGGCTTGCAGTTGGGATGGTTTGACATCTGCAAGATACTGTTGAGGACTGTGTCAGCACTCGCTTTTGCTTTGAGATCAGATTGGCATGATCCATGCGAATCCAAATGAGATGAAAACAAAAAAAAGACTCTATTGGACGGCCTTGGCATTAACATTCGCTTTGAGCCTCAGCAGCTCATGCACTCGATCAAATAATTCGGACGGGCAATCAGATGCCACAGACACGACCAATCAGCAAAGTGGCATGCTTGGTGGTACATCGCGGTCCGCTCAGCCAACTCCAAGTGCTACTCCTCTGTATCAATAATCGAGTGCAGTGACGGACTGTGTGAGCGTTATGAATTCACGCGGATTGAGGAAAGCGCGCTTCGCGGGATGGAGGGCAGTTTATGCCTTAATTTTCTTCATCTCCGCATCGTAAAGTGGCCTTAGTGACGTCGTCGCTGGATAAAGCTTGCCTGCGATCTCGACCTCCCAATTTGCGTTGTTGAGATAGGCGGCATCAATTGGCTCACCCGCCTCGATCATCGCCAAGCCCACTGCGCCGCCCAGCGTATGTCCGTACGAGCCGGCGCGAATATAACCCACGGGCTTGCCGTTTCTGCGAACAACCTCGGCGTGATAAAGCAGCGGCTCAGGATCCTTGATCAGCACTTGCACAAGTCGGCGGGTCAATGCAGCTGCTTTTTGCTTGAGTGCCTCTTCGCGTCCAATGAAGTTTTCCTTCTTTAAGTCCACAGCAAAGCCAAGGCCTGTCTCAAAGGCATTGTCGGTGTTGTCGATGTCGTGGCCGTAGTCTCGGTAGCCTTTCTCCATTCGCAATGAAGCTAGCGCCTTGAGGCCCGCGTGCTTGAGCCCAAAGTCCACGCCCGCTTTGACGATCAAATCGTAAACATGGGTGGCTTGCTCGGTGGGGATGTAAAGTTCGTACCCGAGCTCGCCCAAGTAAGTGATGCGAACGCAGAGCACTCGCGCATATCCGATATCGATCTCGCGCGCGGCTCTAAACGGGAAGGCCTCATTGGAGAGATCCGTGGTTGTCAAAGTCTGGAGCAACTCGCGCGAGCGAGGGCCCTGGATATTGAGCTGGCCATAAGCTGAGGTCACATCAGTCACAAAAGCGTGAGCGCCATCTGGGATATTGCGCTTCATCCAGGTTTCGGCGTGACGAAGCTGGGTGTCCGTGACGACGACGAAGTACTTCTCGTCCGTGAGCTTGGTCACGGTGAGATCCGCTTCTAGTTTGCCTGCGCGGTTGAGCCACTGAGTGTAAGTGATCATGCCCGTTTTGTCGTTCACGCTGTTGGCGGAGATGTAGTCGAGGCAACGGCCAGCATCTCGGCCTTGTACTAGAAACTTGCACATGAAGGACATGTCCATGAGGATCACGCTGTTGCGGCAGGCTTCGTGTTCTGCTTTCCACCAGGGAAACCAGTTCATGCGTCCCCAGGAAAGTTTGTCGACCTTGGCCTCATGCTCAGGCGGAGCGTACCAGTCTGGGCTTTCCCAGCCTGAAACGTCTCTAAAGTATGCGCCGTGCTCGGCGAGCCGGTCGTGAAAAGGTGATTTTTTTGCGCCTCGAGCCGTCTCGGGAGATTTTGTCGGATAGTGGCACTTGTAAACCATTCCGAGCATCTCAACCGTGCGCTCGCGCCGATACTGCGGATTGGCTTGGTAGGGGAGGAGGCGATCGACGTTCATCCCGGTGACATCCATATCGGGGAGTCCGTTGACGATCCATCCCGCGACTAGCCGACCCATCCCACCTCCGGTGAGAATGCCGATCGAATTGAGGCCCGCAGCGACAAAGTAGTTTTTGACTTCAGGCGCCTCGCCCACGATCGGACGAAGGTCCGGCGTGAAGCTCTCCGGTCCACAGAAGAATTTTTTAACACCGACTTCAAGCGTGCGCGGCACGCGTGACATCGCTTTTTCGAGATAGGGAGTCATGCGATCCCAGTCAGGTGGAATCTCGCCAAAGGAGAAGTCTTGCGGAATGCCCTCGATTTTCCAGGGCGCGCAGACCGGCTCGAACATGCCGACCATGAGGCCGCCCACTTCTTCACGGATGTAAGTATGATGGGATGGGTCCTCAAGCACAGGCATGTTCTTGGGTAGGTCATGGATTTCTTCGGTGATGAGGTAGTAGTGCTCTGCCGCTTGATTGGGGATATTGACCCCGGACATCGCACCTAGTTCACGCGCCCACATACCTGCGCAATTCACGACATACTCGCACGAAATATCCCCTTGGGCTGTGCGGACACCCGTTACATGGCCGTTCTTCTGTAAGACTGCGGTGACGCGAACGCCCTCAAAGATCTTGGCGCCGCGCATGCGTGCGCCCTTTCCGAGCGCCATAGTGACGTCCACGGGATTCACGATCCCGTCATCCTTGACGTAGAAGCCCGCTTCGATATCGTTGACTCGCGCGAGCGGAAAAAGCTCCTTGATCTGCGACGGCGATATTTCCTGTACGTCGACGCCGCAAAAGCGATTGAATGCAGAAACACGGCGATATTCCTCAAGGGTGTCCGCGTCGGTCGCGACCTCAATAAATCCGCATTGTTTAAGGCCGGTGGCTTGACCTGTCTCAGCTTCGAGTCTTTTGTATAAATCCCGTGTGTATTTTCGCAGCTCAGTAGAGGTCTCTGAAGTCGAGCCGAAGGTGACCATCAATCCCGCTGCATGCCAGGTGGTGCCGGAGGTGAGCTGGTCGCGTTCGAGGAGCACGACGTCTGACCAACCCATCTGCGCCAGATGGTAGGCGACGGAGGTGCCGATGATGCCCCCTCCGATGATAACGACGCGTGCCTCTTTAGGCAGAATTTGCTGCACCATGCCCTTGTTTCTCCTGTATTTTCCGCACGGTAATGGAGCGAGGCCAGGTCGTCAATTGGGGATGCTTAGGTGCTGTGCGACAAGTTTGTTTCTGTTTGATGTCACTTGGTCGAGAGCCCTGTCTCGCGGTCCAATGCGCTCGATAGAGGTCGCCTTCCTGGGGCAGTAAAAAGTCGGTGGTCGGGCGAATTATCGTAGGTTGAGATGATTCAGCTTCTTCCAAGATCGATTGGATTGACGAGCGGCTCTTCGCTATCCCGCTTAACTATTCCTCCTCGCAGGTAAAAGCCTCTCCCCTTGCGTTCAACTCCAGCTTCGCCAATGCATTGGCGGCGTTCGACTCCAGCAGTCTCAAATCGAATATCGCTACTAGACGTACACGGAAAAGCCGCTTAACCGGGACTCGAGGGCGACTCGCAGGGCCGCACAATAGCTAATAAAGTTCGCAAAAATAACCGATTAGAAAACCATGTCCTCTATTCTCCGCATCGTTAGCCTCTTGGCTTTTGCTCTTCTCGGGCTAGGCTTCATGCCGTGGGCAGCGGCGGACTCTTCTCACGTTGAGATTCACTTCAATGTGGATCCCCAATCCGAACTAGGTCGACAGCTTCCAGGAAACGCAGTTGACCCACACAAGTACTCTCCCGAACTTCAGGATATTCTCCATAAAATGATTCAAAAGTCTGGTGCCCTACTCAAGGAGGTCGCAGGCCCCGAAGATGGAACAAAAAAAATTCACTTTGTCCTCTTGGATAGTTTAAGACCCAATGCTCACTTCAAAGAACTCTACAACGGCGAAAAGATCGTCGCGATTAATTTAGGGTTGCTCAAGCTGCTAGACAACGACGACGAACTCGCTTTTGTTTTAGGTCATGAACTTGAGCATGGCCTTTCGGAGATTGAAAAGGAGGCAAATGGCCTCTCCGAGAAAGGCTCGCGTCGGGCCAACCTTCAAAGCGCACTCCTTACTCGTACTGTAGAAAGCGAGGTGGACCTCAAGTCGGTTCTTCGCCTGATTCGCAACGGTAAACGCTCGCCCCACGCGGCCTGGGATTCAATTCAAAGATTGCTCACTCGTTTCGGAGACAGCCTGAGTACCTCTCACCCCCTGCTTAAGGCTCGGGCAGATTATATTGCCAGTCTCCTAGCCGGCGAAGCTCGTGTTGTAGGGTCGAACGCCGAATTTAGACTCGATGACAAGCCAAGAAACTACAGTATTTTTGGCCTCAAGGAGAAGGAAGCACTTGCCACCGGAGAACTCGAACAAGTCAACCAAGCTATTGTTGAAAATCTGGTTAAAGCGTCAAATGTGGGTGAATGGTATTACAAGAAAATCAAGGATGGAGAAGTTTGGGCAGTTCACGGGCAAG
>CAZGCK010000013.1:5288-11374 GCA_964524175.1 uncultured Bacteriovoracaceae bacterium
ACGGGCAAGAAGGACACCCTCGCAAGTACAACGCGAAATACACACCTTTTGAAAAGGAATTCGACAAGATTTGGAATCAGATTGAAGTCGTTATTCCCTACGAGCCCAAATCGAAACCCTACTTAGATCTTCAACTTCAACTCAACGAGAATCTTCATCACGAGTTTGAGAAAGCGAGAGATAGAATCCTGGGGGAGGGATTCGTCCCCAAAGATTATGAACAGATGGAAGCTATGGTGGCCCTAGAAAAAAGGGGCTATCGCGTCGACGCTCCTGATCTCGGAAGATCCTACAGAGCCCTGAAAGACACTCAAAAGAAGATAGCCGCAGTAAAGAAGAAACTCGAAAAAGCGACGACTGACTCAGATCGTGAGACAGCCGAATCGCAAATCCGGTCTCTTGAAGTCGAAGAAAATCAGATTAAGCACAAATACGAAACTGCAAAATCTCTTTTTGAAAACTCGTCAGATGAGATCGACTCCATTTTGGAGAAAGATCGCAACTTCGAAAAAATAAGCTACGGCTCTACGATCGACGAGGACAACTATGTAGAAAAAATAAAAGGGGTCGGACTGAAAATCAGGCGCATTCAAGGTCTCCTCGAAGACCTGGGCGACGCTTTTAAGGGCCGAGAGCAATATTATCGCAAGCTCTATTCAGATCGATACAATTCGGGCAAAGAGTTTCAAACTCTAGGAGAACTTTCGAATGCAATACTAGAGATGGATCGGAAAGAGGCGACGCTTGAGAAGCTTGGCGATTCGTTCGACCGTATTCTTAGAAGTGAGCTCAAAAAGAATGCAGGGTCATATTCTATTGAAGAATCTCTGAGTACCGCTGCCCAGATCGTGAAATATCTCGCTCATTTCTCCAAGGAGAAATCAAACCGATATGCAGAGTGGTGCAAGCTCCTCATCGAGGCTGCAGATGACCAAAACACGCTGACGACCGCTGGACAAGCCCTTGGACCCGCACTCTCCAGGGGAGACTCAAAAAGTTACCAGGAGGTTGTCCAACTCTTTAGAAACCGCTTAAGCGAAACCATTCGCAGAAAACTTATGGGAGCGCCCCAGAGTAGTCTTTCGTCCCTGCTCCAAAGACTCAGGGATCTTCGCCAAAGCTATAAAGAAGTCACTCGATACCTGGATAAAAGTCTGAATGCTGGAGAGACCCTGCTTGATCCCGAATTGCTGACCTCAATCTCGGAGGAGCTATCCAAAAACGCAGAAAGCCTGGGCATTCGAGGAGTAACGCTCGAACAAATGAAGAGCCTGGTGCTCTCTTCATTTCCCGAACTTGGCCCCTCTCCTCTGAATTGGAAATCCTTGCAGGGAATCCTAGCTGATCTCAGATCACTGGGAGATAACAAAAGCTTGACTCGGCAGGAGTCCTCTTTGGTCGACGTCAAACTCCTCGAAGAGCTTGTTATTTACGACCGATGGCGGTGGCAAGAGCATGCTGAAACCTCTGAAAGTGCGTCGCCCGAGTATGCAGTAAAAGAAGCGATCCAGGAGCAAGATCTCGTGTTTCGAACCAAACACCGTCTACGTAGTACTCAAGCTAGACGAACACTCGATCGGGTCGAAAAGTCTAGACAGGAGGCCTTCTATCAAACTTTTGTTGCAACTCGAAAAATCCAGGTTCCAAACAAAGAAGAGTACTTCTTGGACAGCGAGCTCACGAAGATCCTCATCCGAAGACTGTCAAAGGATCGCCCTGAGGATCTTTCGACCCTCAAGGCACTCATCCAAGAAAACTCTATTCTCTCTGAAAAGGAGTTCAATCAGTTTCTCTCCCAATATTTCCGGAGGCTACTCAAGAAATATCCTTCAGTTGATGAGGCTACTTTTCAGTTCTGGAAAAACTTAGATGAAGCGGGTTTCGCTCCTGGGCATCAACAGATGTACGGCCTTTCGGAAGCCATCGAGAGCTGGATTCCTTCGGGCAAGATTCGAGCAGGAATTCCCGATCTCGGCTTCTATAATGCCTACCGAAAGGGGGTGCGCAAATTTGCGGAGCACATCCGGGAGCATGGAGCGAAGGCCCGCTACGAAAATAGCCTCGATATTGAACGTGCAGGTGAGATCGAGTTCGAAATCGGCAGACGTCTAGGCAGTAACAAGATCGTCAATCTATTTGAGACAGATCGGTATCGATTTCACAGTCCTGATGCCATTGCCGAAACCTTCTTAGAGTCCCTTCGAGACGATCCCAAATTCTTTCCACGCGCGCGCTGGGACCAAGTCTTTGACTATCTCTTGAGCTTTCGCGACTCACATCCCAAGATCCGCGAACGCCTCCTCGACCCAGCCCTCGTGAGTAAGGTCTTCTTTGTCACGACAAAGGAGAGGCTGGCCAAATGGCAACTTTCGAATATCAGAGGATTTAACGAGTTCCTTGATGACTACAAAGCAAAGAGGGCGCCCCTCCCCAAGGAGGGTGAAGTACGACCCATTGTGCGCGAGGTTTACAAACTCATTGCTAAACAATTTCCAGATCGAAGCCCAAGCGGAGTAGGCGTTCTTCAGTACGTCGAGAAACAGCTACTCCCTAACGAGGCCGAAACCCATCTTCTCGCGGATCTTAGAATTAACGCTTCAAACTGGTCTAAAACGCGTGGCATTGAATACGCCGATGCTCCTCAAGCTCTCGCAGGAATGATTACTTCAGACCCTGAGCGCCTCAAACTCATTAAATTTTTTATTGGCGTCACAGACGAGCCTCCTAGTATCGCCGGTATCTACCCAGACAGGCTCCTGTTCGGACGCCGTTCATTTCAAGAAAATGGTCCAGTCTTCAGAGCGCTCACCCTTCAATCCCTACTCGATACTCAGACGGGCTTTCTCGAAAGCCCGGAAAGCCGAAAGGAGCTAAAAAAGGTCATTTTCGGCTCGGCTATCGAAGACCCCGCGATCATGACGATTTTTGAAGCTTATCTAGATGTCCTGCCCAAGAGCGAAAAAAAGGTTTTCGTCTCAGCAATCCTAGCCAGCTACGGCCAAGACCGGCCTGGCAGAGTCTCGCTCAAGCGCGTGCTTGAAGCGGGAGGGCCGCTAGGCGGTAAGGCGAGTCAAGATCTAGTGACAAACGCCGTCGTCGATGAAGCGGGTCGAGCAGACCTCATGGAGTCCTTCGACAACGTACTTCCTCCCATTCGAGAAGAAGTGATCGGTCAACTCAAAGAAGCATTCGGAAAAAACTATGTCATGATCAAGGGCATCGGCCGCGTTCCTGGCTCCGGATCTCTCAACTATGTTGTCGAAGCCGTCATATTTAATCCGAAAAGCAAGCGCAAGGAGACCGTGTCCGTTCGCATTCAGAAGAAGAACGTCTCGAATCTCATCGAAGGAGAAAACAGTGCCTGGGTCAAGGTTTGGGGCAAATTGCGGGATCACCCCAACCCAAAAGTCAGACGTCTGATGCGGATCATAGAGGATCGGCGGGCTGCAGCTTACAAAACCCTAAATCCTAATGGATCCCAGCTAGACCTCAAAATGGAGCGAGATGCCTATGAGCTGGCCAAAAGAGCCTATCAGAATTCTGATCCCGACCCAAAAACCGGATTCACAGTCGAGCCAGTCGAACCAAAGTTAAGACTCCAAAAGCTCGTCGACAAAGATCATCAGACTCGAGTTTCTGTTTACGAATTTGTTGAGCACACGAAGCTTGCGGACATCCCAGATCCAGAGCTCCGTCGTGCGTTAGCTGCGCAAATTATGGAAGCCGAGCTTCGGGCTATTGAGCACCGAGGTGTGTTTGACGAAGATGGGCATATCGGAAACTGGCTAATTGACTTGAAGAAAAAGCGTCTGGTGCGTGTCGACTACGCCCAACTCCATCAAATTAAGCCTGAACAGGTTCAGTCATTCAAGACAGTGTTAGGTTCGTTGATGGATGCCTCGGCAGGTGCCCAAGAGCGTCTCGAGCCTCTCATCTTATCTCAGTTTAGTCATATTTTTGAGACTTCTGAGACGCCTCCCGATCTTGAGGCTGTCCTTCGATCAGTGCTACGAGAACCAGAATTACAGCAGACACTCTCGCCCTTCGAAAAGCTTCTCCGAATTCAGGACCGAGTAGAAACCCACTATCTAGACCATGGTATCAAGGATCTCAGGGTCACTCTCAAGGAAGAATTCAGAGCTCCTTTGGCGTCACTGGTACGCGCCTCGATGTTCAGGGAATCTACGGGCAACTTGGCCTATTTAAGAAGGCTCTCAACCTTCTTTGGCGTCGATGCCAACGCCATAGCAAAGGCCCATATCAGTCGAGAGGTCGCAGACTTCGTGTCCGAAAGCCGAACGAGGGCTACTCAAGCAGCCATACGAACAGGGCTCAGCCTCCTGGATCGAGGCCGATCGTTGGGTGTCAGGTCAGCGACGTCCTTGAGATGCGGTCTCAATGGAGCCCTTAAACGCTTAAGCACCCCAAAAGGGGGCGGCTCTCAGCCTGATGATGAATCGAAGTGAGATGTTTTTGAAGCAGGAGATGTGGCCGGAAAGCAGGAGGCACAGGGTCAGTCAAAAGACTGGTTCGGTTTGGTCGGGGAGCTGGGTCTGCCTTCGTCATCTAGCTTCTACTGGCGAATTGGCTAGCGGACATTGCGCCTCCATCGGATATGAACCTAGGCACATTTGTCAATATTCAGTCGGCCTGTTTAATTAAATTAAGCTAATGTAAAAAGATAGTTTCACTAGTCATCACAGTCGTCCCATGTGACGAGCGGCTGAGTATAGCTCAAGTCGCGAGGAGACCTGAGCCTGGTCCTCTGGGTAACGGACCCGGCTATTGCTTAGCGTCATTATAGGGTTTTTTAGAACAGGGGTGACAGAAGGGCGGGACTTCGAGTATGATCGTGGGCACGAATGCGAGGAGCGTTGCAAGGCGCCCATCATGGGGGCCCTAGGCTCGGATTCGGTCCTTTCAACGGCGCTCACCCTACTGAATCGTGTGTGACACGACAAAAGATGGTGAGAAGCCTCCCTGGTTTTACCCTTTCTTTCACGTGTCGCGCGATTGATTACTTGCTCTCAAGGAGTGGAAACGCGTGAACAAGAACGACTACGTCATTGCAGACATTAAGCTGGCCGATTGGGGCCGCAAAGAAATCAAAATCGCCGAAACCGAAATGCCAGGTTTGATGGCGATCCGAGAAGAGTTCGCGACCTCAAAGCCTCTCAAAGGCGCGCGCATCACTGGCTCGCTCCACATGACGATCCAGACCGCTGTGCTCATCGAAACGCTTCAGGCGCTTGGGGCAGAGGTCCGTTGGGCGTCTTGCAATATCTTCTCGACCCAGGACCATGCGGCAGCAGCGATCGCGGCAGCGGGCGTTGCGGTCTTTGCCGTGAAGGGTGAGACTCTTGAAGAGTATTGGGACTATACCCATCGCATTTTTGAGTGGCCGGATGGCGGGCATTCCAACATGATTTTGGACGATGGCGGCGACGCGACCTTGCTTCTGCACTTGGGTACCAAGGCAGAGAAGGATCTGTCGGTTCTCGCTAAGCCAACGTCTGAAGAAGAGGTCATTCTCTTTGCTTCGATCAAGAAGCGCCTCACCGTTCACCCAAACTGGTATTCTAAGCGCCTCACTCAGATCAAAGGCGTGACCGAGGAAACCACCACGGGTGTTCACCGCTTGATCCAGATGCATGCTCGCGGGGATCTCAAGTTTCCTGCGATCAACGTGAATGACTCGGTCACCAAGTCCAAGTTTGATAATCTCTATGGCTGCCGCGAATCCTTGGTGGATGGCATCAAGCGCGCAACCGACGTGATGGTTGCGGGCAAAGTGGCTGTCGTCGCAGGCTACGGCGACGTAGGCAAAGGCTCGGCTCAAGCCCTGCGCGCGCTGTCGGCTCAAGTGTGGGTGACCGAAATCGACCCGATCTGCGCACTGCAGGCGGCGATGGAAGGCTATCGAGTCGTTACGATGGACTATGCCGCTGACAAGGCCGACATCTTTGTTACGGCCACGGGCAACTTTAATGTGATCACTCATGAGCACATGAAGAAGATGAAGAACCAGGCCATCGTCTGCAACATCGGCCACTTCGACAACGAAATCGATGTCGCGTCTTTGGAGA
>CAZGCK010000013.1:11384-52276 GCA_964524175.1 uncultured Bacteriovoracaceae bacterium
GAGAAGTACAAGTGGGAAGAGATCAAGCCACAGGTGGATCACGTGATCTTCCCGGACAACAAGCGGATCATCTTGCTTGCCAAGGGCCGTCTTGTGAATCTCGGCTGCGGCACGGGGCATCCGAGCTACGTGATGTCATCGTCTTTTGCGAACCAGACGATCGCGCAGATCGAGCTCTTTACGAACACCGGCAAGTACCCGCTGGGCGTTTACACTTTGCCAAAGCACCTAGACGAAAAAGTGGCAAGGTTGCAGCTCAAGAAACTCAATGTTGAGTTGACGACTTTGAGAGAAGATCAGGCCAAGTACATTCACGTACCGATGAATGGTCCATACAAGGCTGATAACTACCGCTACTAATTCAATGGGAGAGGCCCGGGTCGCTTTGAGTGATCCGGGCTCTTTCTAGGGGCACAATCATGGGCACGCCGTCGCTTCTAGTAAAGAACCTCTCGAAGCGTTTTTCTATCAGCGGGCCCGACGTTGTGGCTTCGCTCGATTTCGAGATCCAGCCGGGCGAATCGGTAGCGTTTTTAGGCGCAAATGGCGCGGGTAAGAGCACGACAATCAAGATGCTCTGCGGGATCTTGAGGCCCTCCGGGGGCAGCGCTCTGATCTCGGGTTTTGCTGCAGGGAGCCCTCAGGCCAATCGCATCCTGGGTCTGGTGTTTGGCACGCGAAGCCAACTTTATCTGCACATGACCGTAGGGCAATGTTTTGATCTGATCGCAGAGATCTATTATGTGACGGGCGCCGAGAAAAAGACGAGGATCGCTGAGCTAGCAGCTCTCTTTCAGGTCGAAGAGCTATTGCCTAGGCGCGTGAGGACTCTTTCGCTTGGGCAGAGGATGCGTTGTGAAGTCATCGCAGCGCTCATTCATCGTCCAAAAATATTGTTAGCTGACGAACCCACGATCGGCCTCGATGTCGTGGCAAAGAATCAACTGCGCGAGTTGATCCGTCGTTGGCAGGTCGAAGAGCGCACGACGCTCCTGTTGACGAGCCACGATCTCTCCGATGTCGAGGCGCTCTGCAATCGCTGCCTATTGATTGATGGGGGCGTGAAGCGGTACGATGGGTTGCTGCGCGAGCTAAAGGGCGATTTGTCTTTTATTAGACGCATCCAGGTAACCGCGGCTAGTGCGACTCGAGGGGCGCTTTCTTCTCAGCAGAAGCTGCAGCTGCTTCCGGATACTGAGACTTATGTGCATCGCTACGAGCTTTCGACTCGAGAGATCCCTATGACTGAGGGGTTGGCGCTGCTCTCGGCGCATTATGGGGATGATCTGCAAGATATCGCAATTTCAGAAGTGACCTTGGAAGAAGTCCTGGGGCGGATCTATACGGGGAAGCGCACGTGAAGGCGGGCTTCTTATCTGCATGTTTTTACGTCAGGTACGCGTGGTTTAATTTCAAGGAGCAGTTTTCCGACCTAGCAAGCGGCATCACGGGGTTTTTGCTCTTCCCCTTTTTTATCTGGCTCGTGGGGCAGCTGTGGAAGCGCTTCAACGCTTATCAGGGCAACTACACCCTTGAGGAAGTCATGCTTTACGTGGGCGTGACGGAGATTCTCTTTATGACTTTTTTGCGTTCCGCGACTTTTACGCGAGCGTCAGGCGACTTTTCGTTGTCGCTAGCGCGGCCGCGCTCTTGGTTCGCGATGAGTTTTGCAAGCCTCTTTGGGGGATGCCTGGGTTCGCGTTTGGTTTATCTCGTGATTTTTCTCGTCATGATGCCGCTGATGGGTGTGAGTTGGGCCGCTACGATGGAGACGGGGCTGCGATTGCTTCTTTTTCTGCCAGTGTTAGGGGTTTTTCAAGCTCTCGTGGGCTTGACGTTCGCATCTGCGCAGGTGCTTTGGGCGGAGACTGTCTATTTCGTGCTCCCTGTAAGCAAGGTGTTTTTGGCGCTCGGCGGAGTGTTTGGTCCGCTTGTCGATTATGGTGAGCCATGGCGGACTCATCTGGTGGACCTTCCACCCGCGGATGTGTTTTTTCAGCCGGCGCACTTTTGCGTGAAAGGATCGTTTTACCAACTCACACCAGAGGATTGGGCGTTGAGAGTGGGGTTAGTGTGCGTAGCTTTAGCTTTCTTCAATCTGGGATTTTATCAGCATGCTAGGCAACATCATCAAAGCTATGGAGGCTGAGGGATGAGGTCTCGCCTGATTTCAAGAGCGCTGATCTACAATCTCGATGCTCATCGAGCTAATCTCCCTAATCTGATCGCTGGTGCGGTCGGGATGTTCATTAACAATGTGATTTTTTTGGCAGGCATGTGGGGGATGCTCTTTGCTGGAAAAACCGAACATAGAGAGATGGTGCCTTACTTCCTTGCTCTTTATGCGATCGTGACGGCATCGTGGGGTGCTGTGAATTTCTTCTTGGGCGGGCTGAGAGAACTCGGTGAGACCATCTCAGATGGCGCGCTTGAGCCTATGCTGGCTACGCCCAGGGATCCGATCTTGCTCGCTGCCATTTCGCGCTCAAGCCCTGTGGCGCTAGGTGATTTGCTTATGGGCTTGGCGGGCATGATAGGGATCGGGATTTGGCTCGAGCCAGCGCTCGCCCTTCGGTGTCTGATGGCGGCGTCGATTTCGGCAATCGGGTTCGCAGCTCTTTTTATCGCGGCAGGGTCGTTGTCATTCTTTATCGCGCGCGGGAGCAATGTGGGGCAGCTTTTGATCGAGATGACGGTCTCACTGTCGGTTTATCCCACGGGCAAGATGTTTTCTGGTGCGGGTCGTGTCGCTTTGCTTTTGACGCCTGCGGCGGCAACGGCGGTTTTGCCTCTCGACCTGGTAGAGAGTGCGAGCGTGAAGGATTTCTGCGTTGCTTGGGCTGCGTCGATCGGGTTTTTGGTATTTGCTGTCGTGCTATTTCGAGCGGGTGTGAAGAGGTATCGGACGGTGAGTTTGTTAGGAGTTCGAAGGTAGGTAGGGTATTGGACTTGCAAACTCTCATGCCTGGAGAGGTGAGAATGCGACATCGAAGAATGATGGCGGCAGCTATCACCGCATGGGCTATAAGCTCCCTTTTATCTGCTCGCTCTCGTTTGGAGTCTGAGTCGCTTGCGGACGCGAGTTGAGGAAATGCCTATGCGGTGGGGCAGGAGTCTCGCCCTTGGCAGTGCTAACGGTGATTCTTGGGCAAGAGCCTATGTGGACGCTCGTTTAGGCTTCAGGCTGCGAATTCCTTCGCGGGTCTCCCAAAAAATTGAGTCAAGACACCGAAGCAACGCGTTGACTCCCGGTGGTCTTTGGACTTTTTGATAAACTTTAAACTCGCCAAACGAGCCCACCTTTTTTAGTCCAAAGCCACGGATGGTTTTTCGAATGGGATTGAGATCTTTCATAATGTGCAAGGTGTCGTCTTCGTCTTCACAGAGCAGGTTGAAAATGAAGATGCCCCCTTCGCGTAGCTTGCCACTGATCTCTCGGATCAAATCAACGGGAGCTGTAACATGTTCCAGGACGTCAAAGGCTGTGACAAAGTCGTAGCGTCCCGACTCGATCGTCCCGCTCATCAGATTGATGCAGCGAGGGTCCGTCAGCTGGCGGGTCTCAAGTCTGCGTTTGATGAAAGAGAGGTTAGCTTCCGACACGTCGGCAAAGTCGCAGCGAATGCCATGCCGATTGAAATAGATGCCTAATGTCCCGATGCCTGAACCATAGTCGATGCCGTTCAGCTTGCCCTGGGATTTGAGAAAAGTTGCTAGATCGAGCAGCTGTTTTTGTCTTGCGTCGGTCGTATCAATCTCAATGGCGAGCAAATCAAAGAGGTAGAGCTCAGTCTCAGCGTAGAATCGAGTCACAACTTCGCTGTTAGTTGGGTCGATTTTTCTAGCGCGCCAATCTTTTAGGAGACCATTTGCGGCGTCTTTGCATTGGGCATAGATCTCGTCATCGGAAAGAGAAAGTTTGAGGTGAGTTCTGAGCTCGTGGAGGAGATTGACCTTGAGGTCGCCGGGGCGCGTGTTGAGGGCCTGTAGGTAGTGGTCTTGGTAGTGCTGCATGCGGCGACAATAGCCAATGAATCGGAGAAAAACAGCTTGAAAAAGATTGGCTTTGACCCCCTCTTTGATCTGAACCACACATTCGCCAAGCATTAGACCACGGGTCAGATTCCCGGAACGTGAGTGCATACGGTTCCTCAAGAGAGTCTAAATCATGACGGACTTCCCTTGGGCGGGGCAGAATTTGGGAATCCTTTGATTCTGCTACTTGCTCTGAGTTGAAGAGACGGGATAAGACTATAGGAAGTGAGAATTTTACGGATGCAAGTGATGGGCAACAAGAAGTTAGCAGCAGCTTTCGCTCTATTGATGCTTGCTTCGAGCGGAGCTTTTGCTCAGAGCAACGTCTATTTTGCCAAAGTCGTTCCTGAGCGAGAAGGGGGGATTCGGTACCGCTTGCCCTATTCCTTGGGGACCCACGAGGGAGTGGCGAGCGCCGTGACAGGCATGTTCAAAATTGATCTCGCAAAACCCGAGAGCACTTCTGGAAGTCTCAAGGTGCCTCTGGATCTCCTCGTTTCAGGGGACGCCAAGCGGGACTGCCATATGCGTGAGGCGTTGGGGCTGAAGTATGAGGCATCTGATTTTCCTCAGGAGCATGTTTGCAACGACGAGAACTTGCTTCCGACTTCGGGGCGAAATTCGATCGCTTACCCGGCCATTGAGTTGAAAGTGACTTCAGTCAAGTCGATGAATGAGAACGGCCAGATAGCAGATGACCGCGAGACCTCGATCGAAGTAGAGGGAAAGTGGGTCATCCATGGAGTTTCTCAGCCAGCGAAGATCCCGATGCGGGTAGTGCCTGAGAATGGACGGTTGCGGTTAAGCGGTGAGACTGCGCTTTCACTTAAGTCTTTTGGGGTTGAAGTGAAGTCAGCTCGTCTGCTGTTTGTCACGATTAGCGTCTCCGATCAGGTGAAGCTCACTCTTGACTTGTATATGGAATTGCAGAAGAAACCCTTGCCTAAGTAGCGAGCTCGCTGGTTTTATTTCAATAGAAACAATTTAATGCTAGATGTTTCTAATATGGAAATATTTGAGCTCAAGTATTTTTTGGCTGTGGCTAGGCACGAGAACATTCACCGAGCCTCGGAGAGGCTGCGGACCTCGCCTGCGGCGTTGAGCAAGGCAGTGAGTCGACTTGAAGATGAGTTGGCGATCAAGCTGTTCAGCCGCGAGGGGCGAGGGATTAAGCTGACTGACCCAGGGCGCCTTCTGCAGCGGAGGGCCGCGGAGATCGTGCGCTTAGAAGAGGCTGCTCGGATTGAAGTGGCTGGAGAGAAAGGTGAGCTTCACGTCGTAGTCGCGGGGCCGGAGGTTCTGTTGTCAGAGATGGGGTTGAGACTCACGCAGTCGTTGAAGAAAAAGCATCCTTTGTCGAAATTTGAGTTCAGGGCCACGACGGATGAGGAGGCGCTTGACCAGGTCGAGAGAGGAGACGTGCATCTGGCGATCGTGACTTTGGATGTGCCGGCCAAAGGGCGGCTTGTCACCAAAGTGTTGAGTGAGGTTAAGTTTCAGACTTGCGTGGGGCAGGGGCACCCGCTTTATTCAACGGCTGTTGCACGAAAGACCGTGCCGGTCGAAGAGCTGTTGAGACATTCATTTGCAAGCCCAAGCAATCCAGTGCTGGGGAAAGTGGGAGTCAATCAATCGCTCGATGGGTGGCGCGACGACGAGTTTCCGCGACGAGTGGAGTATCTGACATCGAGCTTGAGGATGCTCGAGAGTCTTGTGTCGAGTGGGAGCGCAGTGGCGTACTTGCCGGATTATCTGCGCGAGAGGTTGGGGGCGGAGCCACTTAAGATAGGTGGATGCCCGTACTCTTGCAAGCAGACGGTGAAGCTCGTTGCGAAAGATCCGAAGGACGTGGGCTGGATCAATCAGCTTTTTTGAGCTCTAGGGTCCAGTGCTTTGGGGTGCCTCTGGATTTTCGGTGGGCGAGTCCGTAAATCCCTCGGCAGGGGTATCCTCAGAAACCTGGCTTGGTTGGCGATCTTCTTGCTCTCCAACGTTTTGGATGGTGTTGAGAATGACGCTTGACTTGGTAGGGTGGTTTCTAAACGTTGTGGCGGCCTTGCCAGCAGCACGACGGAGCATACCCGGGGTTTTGCTTGCGGCTGCGGCCTCCGATGCAATGGCTGATTCTGTTCTAGCAGGGAGAAGTTTTTGGCCCGTGCCCGCGGAGGTGGCTCCACCAGAGGCTGTGGCTTGGCCGTAAGCACGTAGCTCATTTCTCCGCGCAGCTACTTCTTTCGTCTGTTGAGCGATTTTGGCTTCTAAGGCTGGAAGATCTTGAGCTGGGGTGTTTTTTCTTTTCTTGATTAAGTCGCCCAGTACGTCCCTGGCAGCTTTGTGCTCCGCCGCTAGCTTTTCGACGCCCGTTGGATTCTTTGCCGCCTGAGACTTGCCAGCTCCGTCTTTAAGTCCAGGTAAGTCATCTGCCTGTGAGGCAGCCCGGTTGGGTGTTGCACCGCTTCTTGAAGGACTGCCTCCTGCAGCAGTCTGCTGAGAAGCCGTCTTGGGGGCTGGAACCTCTAAGTCGCGAATCAAATCCTCTCTGGGTACGGCCTCGTCGCCCCAGTTTTTGGATTTGAGATCTTTGACAGCGGCGGAATCAGCGGGGACGGCCTCGTCGCCCCAGTTTTTGGATTTGAGATCTTTAACAGCGGCAGAATCAGCGGCAGGCTTATT
Source organism: uncultured Bacteriovoracaceae bacterium (assembly GCA_964524175.1). Classification (GTDB taxonomy): domain Bacteria; phylum Bdellovibrionota; class UBA1018; order UBA1018; family UBA1018; genus CAZGCK01. Next base: position 18,093 of record CAZGCK010000013.1, read on the forward strand.
CTTGGCTGCGGCGCGAGGTCTCTCGATGATCTGAGTATCGATGTCGCGTTGAGATTTTGCAACTTGTGTAGCGGGAGCCTCTTTCGATGCAACCTGAGCAGCGTCATCGGCTTTGGATGCAGCCTGAGCAGCGTCATCGGCTTTGGATGCAGCCTGAGCAGCGTCATCGGCTTTGGATGCAACCTTGGCGGCGTCATTGGCTTTGGATGCTACAGAGGCAGCTTGTTTTGCGCTGGCCTCTGCTGCGACTTCAGCATCAAGTTCAGCTGCTCTCTTCTTCCAGCCTCTGGGGCGAGTCACAGCTTCTTTTGCTCGCGTTGCTGCATTTCTGCTAGCTTGAGCTGCTTTGGTGGCAGCTTTTCTGGCGGCTTCCACGGTTTTGCCCACGGCACTTTTACCTGCTTCGACAGCACTTTTTGCTGTACTGCCTACAAACGCTTTTGTTCGTGCAACTCTGCCTGCTGCCGCGACGGGAGCTTCTGTAACTGCAGCTGCGTTCTTAAGCGCGGCTGCATCGTTTGCGACATCAGCACCCTTCGAAGCGGCGCGGCTTGCGTCGCCTGCGGCGTCAATGACGCCCTCGGCTTTCGATGCTGCACTTTCAACTTTAGCGCCCTTGGCCGCAGCTACGAATTCATCGCTTTCTGCGAGGCGCTCCGAAGGTTGCTTTCTCTTGGTGGCATTGGCTAGTCGCTGGCCAGCACTTTTGCGTGCATTTTTGATCCGATCGAGGGCTCTTTGTGTCACCTTAGTGCTCTTGAGTGCAGAGAACGTTTTTTTGAGAGCTCCAACCGATCGAGCTGCAGCGACACCTGATTTGAGCTTTGAGGCGATTTTTGAGCCACCTCTGGCGATAGCTGCCCCTCCCTTGCCGAGAGCAGAACCTGCTCCGCTAATTTTGGTCTTTGCCATCGCGGATGCTACTTTGCTTAAGGCCGCTCCAGCTTTTGCTCCGGTGCTAAGGACTTGGAACAACTTACCCCATAAAGCAGGCGCCGCAATCAGCTGTGTGGTCAGGTTGCCGAGCATTTCGCACGTATAGCGCCCCTTCTGACCCGGTCCCAAGCAATCATTATAGGCGGGATGAATGCCCAACGACTTCATCAGGCCATCGACAAGTTTGCTGGCCGTTTCACCAGGGTTTTTGGCAAACTCATAAGGGAGAGAGATAAGTCCTGTATAAAATCCTACCGTTGCGAGGGAAGCGATGCTCGTAACTTGAGACTTTAGGCCTTGTACGATTCCAGTCAGGGCTTTCCAGATACACGAGTATGATTCGGCGCCTTGACCAGTGTGGAGTGCTTTACATTTTTCCAAAAAGTCTGCTTGAGTACTTGGATCCGAGGCGAGGGCTGCTAAATCAGAATCGTGTTCCTTAAAGATTTCGCAGCACTGTCCGGCAACAGTCGTCGTGTCGAGGAGAGCCTCGAGAGAGACGTTTGGCTTTCCGCTTTGTGCCGGTGGGCAGGCGCTCGCTTGGGCGACGGCCTGCGTGGGGCAGCTTTCGAGACATTCTTTCAAAGCGACTTGGATGCCTGATTGATAGTCCAAGTTGACTTTCTCGAGGAAATTGAGATTCTTTTGCGCATAGTTGCAGCCATCAGTATCGTCGCTGCCATCTACGCAGACTGCTTTGCGGCGCTCCCAATAATCGACAGCATGATTGATGGCGCTTGAGTAGATCTCGTCGAAACACTGTATGCGATCTTGATTTCCCTCTTTAGAAGCTGCAATGAGCTGGTCTTTGATCTGATTAAACTGCCAAGTGCGTGCTCCAGTGTCCTCGAGCCTCGTGGTGAGATCACCGTGCTTGTGGCCGCTCTCATCTGTGATCGCGATGCTTTCGAGCGCCGCTCGGTCTACGTTTTTGCAGGGGCCCTCAAGGATCTGTTTTAGTGAAGGAGCTCTTTCTGTAGTCTGGGCTTCTGCTTCCTCTGATGGTTGTGGAGCTTCTATGGTTTCTGCTAGATCCGAGGTTTGAGTATTGTCATCAGCCTGCGCATAAATCGCAGTGAATGCGATGAGAATCCACGCGGATGCAAAAGTGAGTGAGTGTTTCATTTGTCGCCTCCGACGCGGTAGGCGGCCTTGAATTTTTCGAGAGTGGCTGTGGCTTTGCCAGATCGAGAATAGTCCGAGTCCTGAGGGTAGATGACCTGAAAAGTGACGAACTTATTCCCTTTGAAGAGATTGATTTCTTCAAACTGAACAGGGACCCGACCGCTATCGTGATACGTGCCTTTGAGGGTGAGTACCTTTGTCCCGAAGCGGACTTTGAGGTCTCGGGAGGTGACCTTCCAGTCGTCGATCCCGACCAACCGCATGGCGGCCAATCTTCCCTGGGTGTACTCCGCAATCACTGAGTCGAGCTTATCTGGGGTGAGCATGTCGCCGATGGTCGTGTTCATATGAATCGAGCTCGCCGCAAATACGCGAGAGTCCGCGTTCAAGGTCCAGCTTTCATCGTTGACTGAGAAGAGTTCGTCCGAGGCCTTCCACTCCGCGCCGGGATTGAAGGCCGGGAGGCCTTGACCTTGGCTATGGACCTTTGTCGAAATGAAGAGGCCTAAGGGAAGTAAAATAGCGACAGACCAAAGAGCGTATTTTTTCATACTCTTTAGGTATCGGAATGACGTGCCGAGAATTTTACAAGTTTATTGGTTGGGCATTTAGACGCATCAAAAACTCTTCAATATCTTGGACCTAGACGTAAGTGAACATCATCAATGCCTTCACTTCGGGATGAAGGCTCAAGGCTACCGGGCATTGATGCCCGGCGGTTTCTAACTTCTTGCGATGTTCTGCGGGGATAGAGCTAGGCAAGGTGATCTTTACGGGAAGCGCCGCCACTCGGCGGGGTTGCGGGTTCATTTCTTTGACGACTTCGGCGGTTGCGCCTTCGACGGAGATGCCATCTCGCTCGGCTACAATCGCAATCGTTGTGAGTGCGCAGCTGGCAAGCGAGGCCCCTAAGAGATCAGAAGGCGAAAATCGCTCGCCACGCCCAGCGTTGTCCTTGGGGGCATCTGTTTCGATTTGTGTGCCCGATGGGCCGTGGGTAAGCTCGCAGTGTTTTTGACCGGTGTAGCGGACAGACATTTTGACCATGGGGTAGGTTCTCCGTGTTCGATTTGATTACATCAGAGGGTGTGCAGAAAGGAAGGGGCTCTAAGGAATTAATGAGCTGTACTCCAGGAAAAATCGATGATGTCACAATATCGTTGAGTTGCGTTTTTTTACAGGAGCAACATCCCTAGCCTTAGCGCCGCATAACGCTCTCCGGATCCAGCGAGACCTAGGTCGATCTCTTCGTAGAAGAACGAAAAGAATTCTTTTTTCTCCGGATAAAGCGCGGGCAAGCGAAGGCCCAATATCCCCACTCCAACTGGGCTTCCGGGATGATTGACGACAAGGCCCAGTCTCGCGCCAATCGAAAACGAGCGCGTGATTTCGGTAAAGAAACCCAAGTTCGCGATCAGGTCGATGTGATTCGCCGATCCGTAGGATCTTTGCGCCTCAAAGGTGATCGAGTACGCTGATTTGAGCCAGTCATGGTAGCGGTCGTAAGTTAGGCCCAGTCCGCCTCCACCCGGATTGCCCGGGCTGATCGCAAGAGGCATGATATCCAGGGTGAAGTGATTATGAATGCTTCCGCCCTCGGCGCGGGCTAGGGAGTTGAGGAGCAATAGTCCTGTGAGAGTTAAAAGCGCGATTGGTTTGAGCAGGAGATTCATAAGAATCATTCTGCACGGGTCGCGCAAACAGGTAAAGCAGCAAGCAGCTTTTGATAATTTGATGCTTCATGGCGGTATCTCGCTTGCAAGGTTTTTAGGCATGCTCAACTCTCCCCTTAAGATAGCTCTGATGTTGGCCTCAGTCTCCGCGGCTTCATTACTTGCAGGAGGTTGCACTTCTTCAGCTAAAACTCAGAAAGAAGAGCTTCAGGCAGCAGTCAATGCGCCTCTGATCCTCAACCCCAGGAGCTCTCCCGAGGAGATTGAGCTCAATCGATTTCTTCAGCCCAAGGAGCCCCAATACTTTCTTGCTGATGTGCAGGATCTTGCGTCCCCTGTGAAGGAAGTCCGGCTCCGGTTGGGAGGTACCTTGATCGATATCCCAATGCAGCGCGTGGGTGGAACGACTTGGCGGGCCGAATTATCATCGGATCAGATCAAGCGCCTCGCAATGAGTGGTCGAACGATTGAATACAAAGCCAGAGTGATTGCTCGCGATGAGCGAGGTGCGGTGTCGACAAGTAAAGATGTCGCTTTGATTCGGGTGACGGCGCCCAAGTTCGACGATGACATGGGTTAACGGCAAGCTTGACTGAGCGAAGACCTGCGCGTTACCTCTGTGTTGATGACTCATGGAGGTTTGCCAGATAAGTTTTTGAGTTCCGAATGTCGCTATCACCGCGAAGTGCTTCCGCTGGGTCATGACGCCCAGATGCGCCTGAGGCAAGCGGGCATTGTGTTGCCAGAGGAATTGGCTAGTGCGGTGGAGAAGCGCAAGCAGGAGTTTTTAGCCGGGCGTCTCTGTGCATTTGAAGCTTTGAGGCACTCGGGAGCAGCGGGAAAAGTGGAGTTTGGCGCGGATCGCACACCTGTTTGGCCCGTGGGATGGGTGGGTTCGATCACGCATACGGAGGGAGTTTCGGCGGCGGTCGCAGCCCCGGTCGAGCGTGTGAGGGGCATAGGACTTGATGTTGAGGCGGTGATGTCAACTCAGACTGTGAATCGAATCTTTGATGCTGTCATGACTGAAACTGAGAGGAGCGACTTTGAACGCGGGCAAAGATGGTCGCGCGAGGAGTTTGTGACGCTCGTGTTTTCTGCAAAGGAGAGCATCTATAAGTGCATCAGGCCGATTGCAGGGGAGTTTTTTGGATTCAAAGATGCGCGGATCGAAGTATCTGAGGTTGAGCAAGGGGTCTTTAATTTTAAATATTTTTTAGATAAAAATATTGGATCTCTATTTAAACGAGGATGGCAGGGGTCTGGAAACGCTTATTTTGAGTTAGGGCGGTTTCACACTCTCGTGACCATTCCTTGTGAAGCGATAGGGAGCCCCGGCTCATAACTTGTTTTATGAACCGGGGCCCAGAAGTAGCGATTCAGGCTCTATTTCGAGCCAAGAGATACCGGTCCGCTAAGTGAGGCTTGGAGTAACGAAGGTCTTGCCATCGGAGCAGTTTGGCCGTCAGGGCCTGACCAGCCTGCGAGACGGCTTGCATCGCTGTAGGCCTCGTTGTCTCGGCGATAAACGGCCCGTTCTTCGAGTAGATCTCGATTTTACACCTAAACTGATTGCCGTCAGGCTCAACAAGGGCCACCGCGACGGCTCCATAGGGCGCTAGCTCGAGCAGTCGGTCGACAGTCCGGTTGGCTTGGTGGCGAAGTACCGCATCAGGTATGAAGTCTTTAAAGTGAAAGTCAGTGAGCATCTTGCGTTCTCCCTTCTCTCGTTTGTTTAGGCCGACATCTTCTCGACGATCTCTTCTTCGATTTGAGGCAACCACTCGTTGAATCGAAGGAGTTCGTCTCGCTCCCGGCAAGCTGAGCAGAATCGCACAAAAGCGTTGCGAGGCTCAAACTTGCGCTCGCAAAGATTGCAAGGGCGAGCATGTTTTTCTCGTCCTTCAACTCTGAATTGATGGGGTCTGTACTGGGTTCTCATAGGCACTCTCCTTCCTGGTTAGTGTGGTTTGGGACTTCTCTCTCTTATTTTATGGGATGCCTTTTTTTTCTGTCAACTGCTGGCGTAGGGGCGGGCAACTGCTCCCTTTCAGTGCCCGCCCTATTGGGGGATATTGAACTAGCTGCGTTTGGGTTCAGGCCTTTTGCCAATTTTGACCTCGAAGGTCATGTGCTTGCCCCCGCGAATGACTTCAGTTGATATGGATTTGCCCACAGGTACTTGCAAGATCGTCTGCGTGAGTTCCTCGGGTGACTTGACGGTCTTGCCGTTGATTTTAGAAATGATGTCGTAGGCTTCGAGTCCCGCTTTCGCGGCAGGCTGGTCAGGCACGACATCCGTCACGACAGGAGTGCCAGGGGCGGCTTGAGCTTTGAGGGCGCGGGCTAGCTCAGGCTTGAGCGGCATAATTTGGACACCCAAGAATCCGCGATCTACACGGCCATCGCTTTTGAGCTGGCCCAGGAGTTCTTTGACCGAGTTGATAGGGATAGCGAAGCCGATGCCCGGGCCTCGCGCATCGATGGCATTGTTGATGCCGATCACTTCGCCTGCAAGATTGACCAATGGCCCACCTGAGTTGCCTGGATTGATGGGTGTGTCGGTTTGCAGGTATTTGCCGAACCCTCCCGGAAGCGCGCGCGCTTTAGCGCTGACAATACCGTGCGAGACGGAGTGGCCGTGTCCGAATGGGTTGCCGATGGCGGCGACCCATTCACCGACCTTGAGTTTTTCGGAGTCACCGAGCGCGGCAGCTTTGAGGGGCTTGGTGGTTTTGACTTCGAGGAGAGCGATGTCGAGCTCCGGATCTTTGCCGATGACTTTTGCTGGGATCTCGGCTTCGTCCTCGTTTTCCGTGAGCTTGACTTTGACGTCATCAGCACCGGCAATCACGTGGTGATTGGTGAGAATGAGTCCCCTGCCTGAGGATACTTCGACGATGAAACCTGTGCCTAGCGCATGAGGGCGAGCTGCGCTCTGTGCTCCAGGGACCTCGTTGTCTGTGGGGCCCATCGCGCCTCCCATGCCTCCGGGAGGCATGCCGCCAAAATGCTGCCCAAAGAGCTCAGCCCACGGATCGTATTGAAACCCGGGGGGCAGGGTTCGATAGCCCCTTCCTTGGGGTCTTATGTTCTTGGAAGTGAAGATGTTCACCACAGAAGGGATCATCTTGTCTGAAATATTCACGAAAAGATTTTGTAATGACTCCGTCGCGGCCGGAGCCGCAAGTGGGGTTGCCGGAGCGATGGCTGGAAGCGTGACAGCTTCAGCTGTTTTATAGTTTGGGGCGATTTGCGAAATGCCTGAAACTAAAGCTACAGAAATGGCACCTCCCAGCATCACCTTCTTGTTATTGAACATCATGGTTCTTAACTCCTTCGACTATTTAAAATAGGCTTCGACGCTTAAGTGCTGATGAAAACAGGATTAAAAGAAATTAATGGGATATAAAGTCGATATGGGTGAAAAACCCCTTAAAAATAGAAAACTTGTAGCGGTAGTGGGGTCGGGTCCAGCTGGATTAATGGCAGCCTACGAAGTGGCTTTGGCGGGGCATGAGGTGATAGTTTTTGAGAAGGGCCGCGCTCCAGGACGCAAGCTTCTGATTGCGGGGAGTTCTGGGCTCAATATCACTTATGATTGCGGTGCTGAGGAGTTTGCGGGGCATTACACAGGGGATGCGCGTATCGCTGCGGCTCTGGCCAAGTTTACACCGGCTCAGTGGATTGCTTGGATCGAGAAACTGGGGATCAAGACTTTTAAGGGAACAAGTCGTCGCTATTTTGTAGAAGGAATGAAAGCTTCAAAGTTACTGCGGGCTTGGTTGGGCGAGTTGGGGCGGTTGGGGGCTCGTTTGGAGACGGGGTGCGAGGTCGTCGATTTTACCGCGCGTACGCAGGGTGTGCGCGTGGAGTGGGCGCGTGGCGGAAAGAGGGAGCAAGGTGACTTTGATGCCGTATGCTTCTGCTTGGGGGGGGGTAGCTACGCTTTGGGCGAGTTACGGTGGCCGGGCATGTTTGTAAGTAAGGGGCTAAGGTTCATGCCGTTCGCTCCCTCGAACGTGGGGTATCGCGTACACTGGCCCGAGAAATTTTTGGAAGAGGCCGAGGGCCAACCGATTAAGAATGTAGTGCTCACCTCTTCGCGAGGGGCGCGCAGCGGAGACCTTGTTGTGACCCGCTACGGGGTCGAGGGCACGCCGGTGTATTTCGCGGGCGAGTCAGGTGTTGTGCATTTGGATCTTAAGCCCGATCTGAGTGAGGAGCAGCTTTGGCGTAAACTAGCGCTGTCGCGCGAAAATCTCTCTCCGCTGAGACGCGTAAAGCGATTTTTGAGGCTCAGCGAGGCGGCGTTGGCTTTGGTTTATCATCTTTCAGATCGTACGGTGCTCGAAGATCTCGCTCAGCTCGTGCCAAAGTTGAAGCGATTTCCGCTCCGGCTCGAAGGCCCGCAGCCGCTCGATGAGGCGATCTCTTCGTCGGGTGGGCTCGAGTGGCAAGCTTTGGATGATCACTTCATGCTGCGTGATTACCCGGGGGTTTTCGTCGCAGGTGAGATGCTTAATTGGGATGCGCCCACTGGTGGATTCTTGATTCAAGGTTGCGTTTCACTAGGATTTGTCGCAGGCCGGGGAATCGCAAAGTTTTTAGGGTAGTCCGAGATTCGGACAATCGGTGTGAACACCGGTAAAATTTACTGGTGTTGGGAGGTCTCTACTGGATTTTGCCTAGCTTAAACGCTTTCGCGTTAGATTCGAAATCTCGCGAGCAAACTCCGATGAGATGTCGAGCTGCATCCTCGACCGATCCACCGCGATCACGTATCAGTTGCTTTACCCACTGCCAAGCCCAAACGTAGTGAGAATACTGCGGAACTGGAGCACGATAGATCGAAGGATTGTAGAGCCTTCCATAATCTCCGTCCGCATCCGAAAAGCTGAGCTCTCGATGAATCGTCTGATTCACCGCTGAGCTGTGCTTGAGCACTGAGGTCAATGCATCTTGCGTTTGATACGTGTAGCTCCAAATATCTTGCTCAGGCACTAAGATCTCGCTGACAGCGCAACTGAATCCTTCGCCCATGAGATGCTCGATCACCGGTTGATGCTCGGTGAACTGATCGTGGGTCATCCGAGGATCCAGTCCTAATTGCGTCCATACCTCGGGGCGAGATTCACGCGCTACGTGGGTCAATTCATGCGTTGTGAGTACATCCAGGTATGTCCCGCGAGCATGGCTTTCATCCACGCCTAGAAAAACGCGATGAGTGCCCCGATCAAAGCGCGCGTACCCATCCATACAAGCAAATGAGCTAAATAGGACGATCTCTCCCTGAAGTTCAAATCCGAACAGAGACTCGACATCCTTGAGATGGCGACGGAGTCGTATTTCTTCTCGAACTGGGTCAAGCTCAAGCGACTGCTGTCGATACTGTTTCCAATTCAGGTCTAAAAGCACCGAATAAAAGTCGGTACCCAAGGGGGCTGTGTGATCATCAAAAAGAATGCCCGATGTCAAGGGTAGTAGCGTGCGGTAATAACTCTCTACGAAGTCATCCGGATCGGGGAGCTTCTCCCAGCGGCGTATACAATCGTGAAAGAGAGTTAGGAAGTTGTGAATCTTCAATGCGGTATCCCTCGTGCATGACAATCTAATGATATGAAAACCTATAAGACAAGCGTCCTCTCCCTTAAGTCAAATCGGGAACGGCCCGCTCCAATCTCAGACGGTGATCAAATCTTCGACAAGGGATCCGCAACGGTTGATCGTCAAGCGCGTGATTTAGGGGGACCGAATCGGCCTATGCGGCTGGTCGATCGTGAAAAGTTACGCGGCTGGGGATTTAGGCTGAAGATTTGGTTAGAGAATTTGCGCCGCTAGGCTGCTCGATGTACTCTAGTCTCTGTGAAGGCATCCCGAGTATTGATTCTTTACACCGGCGGCACTTTTGGAATGGAGTCTGGCGCTACGGCTCAGTCTCCATTGCGAACACCCAAGTTATCTCCGCTGGCTTTGAAGCGTCGACTTCGAGAGCGAGTTCCGGAGTTAGCGGGCTTGGCTGTTTGTGATGTCGATGTGGTGCTCAATTGTGACAGCGCTCATATGGGGCCTTCAGAATGGTTGCTTCTCGCTGATCGTATTCGCTCGAAGTGGCGGAGTTATGATGGCGTTGTTGTTCTACATGGAACCGATACGATGGCTTATACAGCCTGCGCGCTCTCGTTCTTGCTTAAGCCATGCATAAAACCCGTTGTCCTTACTGGCGCGCTTAGGCCGCTGTCTGCGCTTAGGACGGATGCCCGAAGCAATCTGATTTCGGCCGTAGAGATCGCGGCTCGAGGGCAAAGCAGGCAGGTCAATCAAGTCACTGTTTTTTTCGATAGCCATCTCTATCAGGGCAATCGAGTTCGTAAGCGCAGCGCTTCTGAATTCTGGGCTTTTGAGAGTCCTCGAGCACGAACTTTGGCCCATGTGGGGACTGAGATTGAGTATGTTGACGGCAAAGTAAAGCGACCCTCTCTGCCGCGCCTCAAACCCCGTTTTAGCGAAGAGGTCGCATTGCTGCATGTAACGCCCGGGTTCCCAGCCGAGCAAGTGGCCGAGCGACTCTTGCCTGTGCTCAAAGGGCTTGTACTCGTGATTTTTCCGTCGGCGACGGCACCCACTCATCAGTCCTCGTTTATCCATTTGCTTCGCCGTGCAAAGCGCATGGGAGTTCCTGTAGCGCTAGTAACCGAAGGGCATAGCGAAGAGTCCTCTGGGCGCCGCGCTCATCTTGGGCAATACGAGGCAGGTCAGGCTCTACTCTCCGAAGGCGGCTATTGGGCGGGCGATATGACGCCTGAATGCGCATTTGTGAAGATGGCTTTGATCCTTGGGCAAATCGATGGACGACGCCACTTCGCTAAATATTGGGCGAGTGACATTGCGGGTGAGGGGATCTAGGTTGATTGAAGGCGGCGGAGCTATCAGCCCGTTTTCGCCACCCAAGTATTGCACCAGCCCTTAGCGCTCACTACTCCGGCGCGAAGGATTTGGCAATCGCCCCAGCCTTCATTGCGAACTGTGTAATACTGACAGTTATCGCAGAACTGTTTGTCGCCACCAGGTGCTTTGCGCTTCGGGAACTTCTCGAGGTCGACCTTGTCGGCAACGGCTTTGTATCCCAGAGCAGCTGCTACAGAGTCATCTTCTTTGAGTGCTGTCGCCCCCTCTGGAAGCGGAGCCTCTTGCTTTTTCGTGCACGCGTTGAATGCCACGGCAGCAAACGGAAGCAATGCGAGACCCGTCAAAGAGGTTTTGAGAAAACTGCGGCGAGGGATAAATGGAGAAAACTTCATAGTCAGGTTCCTTTCGGGTTGCGAATCCTCAATGACGCATGCGCAAGACCTGCTGCATTGAGTTCTAGATCCAATTTGAGCAAATCCCACTGAGTTTGTCCAAAGAGAAGATTGCGTCGATTGGCGATCTCTGCAAAATAGGCACGGAGCTGCGTTTCGCAAAATGCGGCGAGGTCCACAGTGGGCAAATCGCTTTGAGCGGCATGGATCATGGCTTGTTGAGAAAATTCAAGATGTGCGCGAAGCTGGTCAGCGGCCTGGGCGAGATTATCGACGGCGCCAAAGTGAGTCAGGTATGCGTGCGATGACCGCGTCGCTACGATCAGCTCCAGGCTGTGAACAGCCTCTTTGTAGTCAAAATCTGTCGGGCTGGTGGAAGGAAAGATAAAAAGGCCGTTTGTTTGGAGCGCAGGATACGCGAGTCCAAACGAATCTCCCGTAAAGATCGCCTCTCTCTCTGGATCGTGAATGCAAAAGTGGTGATTAGCATGTCCGCGCGTGTGAATGAATCGCAGGGGGTGGCCCGATCCGAACGGAATGCTTTCGCCATCTTGGACTTCTCTCACTCGCGAGGCCGCGATTGGTTCGATCTGCCCATAGAGTTTTTCGAAGGCATCGTCTCCATAAACATGGCGCGCGCTGGTGACCAGCTTTGATGGATCGATCATGTGCTTGGAGGCTCTTGGATGAGCCAAGAGCTGCGCCTGGGGACATACGTTCATCAGCGCAGACGTGCCACCTGCATGGTCGAGATGCACATGAGTGATGATGACATATCGCACTTGCTCAGGATCTAGCCCTGAGCGTTTGAGTTCACTGAGTAACGCCGGAACCGAGTGAGCGGTATTGTTATCGATGAACGCCGCTTCGTCTCCATCTGTCAGTAAATAGGCAGCTGCAAACTGAGGATGGAGGTACTGGCAATCGATGGTGTGGATACTTCGTGTTTGCCGCACTGACTTGAGTTTAGCATCGGCGAGCGATCAGAGCGACCCATTTTTCCTTGTCATTGTTCCGAGGCAGTTCTCCTCGTTGCTGTATCGCGAAGCCGTTCTGTTTGAGCAGCGCCGCGAGCGCCGTCTCGCCGTAACGATGGGTCGTGGATGTTCCTTCTTGAGAGGTTTGACCTTCAGCATAGAGAAGTCCAAGGACGCCGGTTTTAGGTTTAAGTCCTCGAAATAAGCTCGCTACGACTCTTTGCACGTCTTCGAGACTAAATGCGGTGAGAGATTTTCCGCACCAGATCGCATCAAACTTTTCTTTAGAAGGGTGAATCCAGCGCAGATCCAGCAATGGGGGAGTTACGCGAGACTGAAGATCGATTTTCACGCCTCGTGAAGCAAACCAGGACTCAGCTTCGGCGCTTTCTTCTTCGGGAAGCCACAGAAGTTCTGACGAAGCGGGCAACTGGGAGGCAAGAGCGTCAAAGATGGGTCGAGTGGGCGAGTGCATTTGTGCTTTGAATAACATTCTCCAGGGTGACCTGAAAGGGACGAGACGATAATGAAAAGTCGGAGATTCTTGCGAAAGTTCACATGAATCTAGGTGGTGCATGTATTTTTTACCGGTGTCCGACACCAGTAGCTGTGAGAAAGTGCTCGGTAAGATGCAAGCTCTTCGCTGGCTAGGTGCCAATCATCCAAAACTTCCACTGTTTCTCACTATTCCCCATAGCGGAGAGATCATCCCGCCCGAAGCCACCTGGCTCAAGGGTGTTTCCCAGGGGATCATGCTGACCGATGTCGATCGCTTCGTTGATCGGCTCTATGCGCCACTAACGCGCCAGCTCTCGCTGCCTGCCTTAGTTACATGCGTACATAGGTACGTAGCAGACCTAAACCGATATCCGGACGATATCGACGCTGACGCAGTCGAAGGCGTTGAGGCTCCCAGCGGTGAATTCAGCAAAGGCTTTCATTGGGTCATGACCACTCGGGGTGATCGCATCATGAACCGCCCGATCTCACGTGATCTTCATGATCGTCTAGTGCGCGACTATCACGACACCTTTCATAATGAGATCGATCGCAAAGTCACTGAGCTTAGAAAGCGCATCGATCCTTCTCACACGCGAGTTTTTCATCTCGACTGCCACAGTATGCCCTCGCAGGGCACTGCCGCTCACGTCGACTCCGGCGAGAATCGAGCTGACGTCGTCATCAGCGATCAGAAGGGAAAAAGCGCTTCCACCGAGTTCAAAGATCTTGTGATCTCTTCATTTGAGGCGCAAGGACTCAAGATCGCCTACAATTGGCCTTATATTGGAGGACGCATCACGCAACGCTACGGTCGCCCCGAAGCGGGACATGAAACGATCCAGATCGAGCTTAACCGCAAGCTTTATATGGACGAGGAGACTCGAGATCCGTCGGCAGGATTCGACGCGCTCTCAGGCAAGCTCACACATGCGCTTGCAGCGGTCGTCAAGGGGTTAGGTAGGTTCGCCACACACTCTTGAGTTTTCTCATCGCCCAAACCATGGAGCTGTGCCACCACCATGACCAGGCAAATCCAAAGGAACTCGGCCGTCAGTAAGTGAAAGAGTTGCAGCCCCGTAGGAGCTAGCCAAACGAGGTTGACCGTACCGAGTACGAGTTGAAACGCGACTAAGGCTTTTAGCGAAAAGCTCAAGCGTGCAAGTTTTGTATCGTGTGGTCGTTCCTCAACGGCTTTGTCTCCAAAATAAAAGAGGAACACTCCGAGCAATACTGCGAGCAGAGGATGAAAAACCCTCAGTTTCAGCAAATAGTGACTCGACGGCTCAAAATCCTGGGCAAACCCTTGAGCTAAACTCGTCGCTTTGAAAAGGGTATCGCCCAATGCCGTTAGCGCGCCAATGACGCCCACCAAAAGCATCAAGCCTAGGGCAGTCGTCGAAAGTTTCGATAGGCCGGATTTTTTCCAAGTCATAGCGGCTTCGCCGAAACGTGCTTGATGAGCTGCTCTCTCCGTCACTGTGAGCGATGCGAGGAGTAAGAAAGTATTAGCCAGGTGTAGAGAAATCGAAATCGCACGCCCCAGCGACGGATCAAGCGCAACATATCCAAAGAGCACCAGCCCCGCTCCAATCAACGCTTCGCTGAGAGTAAACAAAAGCACGGCACGCGATCCACGACGCAAAATGGAGCCTTGAGTAGCAACTCGACCCATCCACGCGATGACTGCGGCAAATATCAGGCACATGCCGGAGGTGATGCGATGAGTAAATTCAATCATCGTTGCTAATTCGGGGGAGCGGGGGATAACTTCGCCGTTACAGAGGGGCCAGTGGCTTCCGCAGCCAGCGCCCGAGCCGCTCGTTCGAACATAGGCGCCCCAAACGATCACAGCTAAGTTAAAGAGGAGAGCAAACTGGGTCAAGATATGCAGGTTTCGAAGAGTGTTGGGCTTGCGCTGCAGCATTTCGTGAGCTTTAGCATGCGAGGGATTCTATGAGCAACCGGAGCTTTCACTTGCCTATTATTTCATTGGATTTGTGCGTCAACTTTCTGAATATAGCTTGATGAGTGGCGATCTGATCGGCATCAATGTTTCACCCTGGACGTTCAAAGCTCGGTGGGCGTTGGATCATCATCGTGTGCCGTATCGATATATTGAGCACGAGATTCTAATCGGGATGCCTGCATTGAGGCTGAAGACGCGCCGTTTTTCTGGCGAGGTTACGGTTCCAGTTTGGGTAGACCACAAGTCCTCTGTTCCGGTCGTCATGGATTCTTGGGAAATTGCGATACTTGCAGACTCCAAGGGCCAGCAAAAGCTTTTTACCGGCGAGCGTCTTGTTGAGCTCAAAGAGTTCAATGACCAGAGTGAGGCAGCCCTCGACGCGGCTCGAGCCCTATTGTTGATCCGGCTCGACCGAAATATCGAGGGTCGTGCGGATGCGCTACCTCCTTACGTGCCGAGCTGGTTGCGCAAGCCGCTCAGCGGAGTGGCTCGGCTCGGGATTTCGTATATCAAGAGTGAGTTTCAAGTCGATGCCTCTGCGGAGGCCAAGTACGAAACGCGGATTAGGAATGTTCTGACCTTTTTGCGAGAAAAACTGAGGGCAGGTGGCGGAACGCATCTCATCGATCATCGTCTGAGCTACGCAGATATCGCGATGGCTGTGGTTCTCCAAGGGGTCAGTCCGGTCGAGCGCCATCCTTATGTGACGATGGGGGTAGGGATGCGGCGTTGCTGGTCAACTCCATCGCTCGCGAGCGAGTTTGCTGATTTGCTTGAATGGCGGGATCGCCTCTTTGATCAACAATGGGAGAGTAAAACTTGGTCATAAAGTATTTTTTTAGAGCAGTGCGCGCGATTTTGGGACCGATCATTTTGTTCATTGATCGGCTATTTTCTCCGGAGGTTCGTATGCGTAGCGATAAAGATCAAGTCGAGATCGATCGGCAAACCCGATCTCTTGTACTCTATCATTTTCAGGCGTGTCCGTTTTGCGTCATCGTGCGGAGAAACATCCAGCGCTTGGGGTTGAATATCGAGATGCGGGACGTGAAGCGCGACAAAAAGTATGACCAAGAGCTCGTGGCTGGGGGCGGTCAGTTTCAGGTTCCTTGCCTGCGAATCGAAAATGAAGGCAAGTTTGAATGGATGTACGAATCTGCAGATATCAACGAGTATCTAACCAAGCGCTTTGGCTAGGGCCTGTTCTCATCATTCGTTCTGCTGCAGTTGCCTAGCTAGCCTGGGTCGTCGTTCTCGCATAAGACTAATGCTCAACGCGGCTGAGTTTCGCAATCGCGTTCTTTTTTCGTGTGGCCTCAGCTATGGGCTCGCTGGGAACTCTCGCAACGAAGAGGCTATGAGGATGGAATCTTAGGGCAGGTCCATAGCTCAAGCTGAGTCATGGGTACGGACTCACCTAGTCGAGTCCGAATTGCCAGGACACGCGCAGCGATCCCTTTGCGACCTTCGTCGTCATAAGCTTTCGAGAGCGCTAGTTCGATTGTGCGCTTGGAGACGCGGGCATTGAACTGTCCGGTCAAAAGCTGGTGCACGAGCGTCAGCTCGGCCAATGAGAGTGCGCTCCACCAGATTTTGAGTTGGTTCAACTGGTTTTGCGCTGTCCATTGGCGGAAGGGAAGGATGACTTCGATCCATTCGCTCAATGCCAGGCTACTTTCCGTCCCAGCTGACGGCTTGATCAAATCTGTAAGTAGACTTAGGCACTCAGCTGGATTTTGAACGCGTTCTAGGCACTCCTGGTAGAGCCATTCCGGAAGCTGAGTTTCTGCAAGCACCCACTGTCTCAGCTGTCTGAGCGGCAGAAGCTCACCCAATTGGCTGCCCGAAAGAAGAAGCAATGTCCAAGCGATGTCGTCAGAGCTTTCGCTCGCCATGTATTCAGCAAGGTCTGACGGAAGGTCACGGTTAAACGGACTAAACTGAAGTCGCTCGAGAAGTCCGATGAATCTCTTCATGCTCGCAGCTCCTCGATGGGTCGCGCATCCAGGCCCATGCTGCCGCTGAGATAGCGAGCAAGCGTGTCGTTCTCGCCGTGCATCACGAAGACTTGCCGCGCACCCGTCTCGCGCACTGTTCGAAGCAAGCTTGGCCAGTCGGCGTGATCTGAGATCACAAAACTCCGGTCATAGCGCCGACCCTGACGAGTGCGTCCGACACGCATCCAGCCCGACGCAAACCCGGTCTCAAAGTCACTGCCGATGCGGCTCATCAGTCCTGAGCCGGCAAGTCCAGGAGGAGCGATGATCAATGAGCCTCGCGCATTGACTCCATGGGTGTCTCGCCCCAGTAGCTCACACGCCGCGAGCCGAATGCCCGCCTCGCGATAGTGATGATTCAGGCTTTCGACCGAGTCACTCACAAAAATTCGATGATCGCCCTCGCCTTCCTCAACGAGAGGTGCGAGCTCGGCCAGTATTCTCTGAGCTTTTCCTAGCGCGTAGCCATAGAGAAGGGAGGTGCGCCCTTGGCGTGCGTTGGTCTGCCACCAATCATAGATATCTCGGGCCTCATCTGCACAGGCGCGCCATCGATAGATCGGAAGCCCAAACGTAGCTTCTGTAATGAACGTATCGCAAGGCACGACTTCGAACGGTGCGCAGCTCGGGTCGAAGTCTCGTTTGTAGTCGCCCGAGGCCACCCAGACGCGGCCCTCATGCTCGATTCTCACTTGTGCAGATCCCAGGATGTGGCCTGCCGAGTGAAACGACACGCGCGTCGCACCTAATTCAATGGTTTGTCCATAAGGTATCGCTTCGAGTTTGATCGAAGGACCTAGGCGTTCTCGGACCAATCCGGCCGAGTCTTGCGCGCAAAGATAGCGCTTGGATCCAGGTCTCGCATGATCACTATGTGCGTGCGTGATCAAAGCGATATCCACGGCCCGCGAGGGGTCGATGTGAAAACCGCCCTGAGGACAATGCAGGCCTGTGCGAGTAAAAGCGATCAGCTTGGGGTCATGTGGCATGTGTCGATCCGTTGACTCATGCATGGCATATCCCAGGGCAACTATCTAGCCAGGGCTTGCAGTCTTGCCCCAGGTTCCAATTGTTCAAGCAGTCGAAGTTCTCAGTTCCAAAGGGGTTGCCCTGTTTTAAATGGTCTGCCTGGTACCCAGTCGGACCGGATCGCATCGGTTAAAAATCTCATCAGAGCCTAAACCCAAAGACTGCGCCCGGAAAAATCCCACCCGCGTTTCGCGTTCCCGCTGGCACGTTAAAAGATCCCAGTGCGTAGGTTGCGTCCGCTCTGAAGAACAACGACTCGATTTGGTATTGATATCCCAGCGAAAGCCCATATCGGAAACCACTGCCCTCGGTGGCGCCCGTACCCGAGAGTCCTGCAAGAGCCAAAAAAGGCGCGAGCGATACTAAATGCCGTTCACCCAAGCGGTATCCGCCAATCACTGCGCCTTGAAACGTGTAGAGCATCGCATTGCCTGAGGCAGCAGCATGGGTTGATGTCGTAGCGGCCGTGCTTGAAGCAGAGCCGATCAAGAGTCCCGCCGAGCCAAGTCCCGAAACCGAGAAGCTGCCTTTCTTCGCATCCGACTCTGAAACACCGTAAAACTGGTACTTAACTCGTCCCAAAAGCGGAGCAGAGGGTTGAAATCTTACCCCTACATCCAAGTTGTGAGCGACTCGCACCATCGCGCCAAAAACAAAATTTAACATTGAGGATTGAAGAGCTGGGTCAGGAACTTGGCCCGTCTCCGCGTCTGCGGGCTGTGTCTGGGCATCGGCAATGAGGTCAGGTCCCGACTGAGTCCCGAGGAGCTCGACGCGAGCCACCTGGTCTAGGCCCAGTGTTTCAGGAGATTCGAGTTGAGGTGTTGGCAGGTAATAGTGCGCGCAACCGCTCTGCAGAAGAAGTAAAGCAAGCGTGGATCCAAAACGCGTAAAACGATTCAGAGGTCAAGCCTCCACTTGGACAGAGTTTTTGGGCGCCGCCGAGCGGGTCAGCCCATCGGCATTCGCGGGCGCGCTCTCCGTCGCGAGTGTGCCCTGATGAATCGCTTCTTGAGCGGCGGATTTGCCGCGGATCACTCGGCTGAACAGGCTCATCTTGGGGTCGAACAAGAAACGGATCAAAAGCTGGGTCCACGATTTGTGCCAGTAGAGCGAATCATAAAACTCTGGTGCGATCGCACGAAGCTTAGGTAGGCGCGACCATGGCACGCCCATGAAGTCGTGGTGCTCGTTATGAAAGCCCACGTTGAAGGCGATCTTATTGAGCGGGCCGTAGTAGGAGTAAGTCTCTTGCTTCTCGTGCACGATGTAGTGCTCCTGAATCCAACGAGCTCCCAGGGGGTGAAGTCCGATCGAGAAGATGCTGCAAAGAGCGAGATAAATCAACGCGTTTGGGCCCGCAAACCAAGTGATGCTGGCCAAGAAAGTCAGTTCGATGATCCAGTTCGCAAGAACCCAGCGATTGATGACTTCGATACCTTTGATCGAGGGCACGCGCGCTAGTTGCGAGACGAAGAAGAAAAGCAACCATAGGGATTTGCCTAAGGCCGAGTTGCCCACGAGGCGCGCCTCTGCTGGGCGCGGCAGATCCGCGTCGCGGTCGAAGTCGCCCTGATGAAGGTGGTGTTTGATATGAAACATGCGAAAGGACATCGCGGTCGGAAAAATAATCGGAAGATTGGCGAAGATTTGCAGCCACGAGTTGGCGAGAGAGGTTTTGAAGATCAAGTTATGGGTGCATTCATGGATCAGAACCCAGAGGGCATGGTTGGCTACGGCGCCTATTGTATAGGCTGCCAAAAAAACACCCCACATGGGAAGGCTCTGCATGGCAAAGCAAAGCATTATCTGCAGTGCGACAATGATAAATACATAGACTGAGGTTGTCGGGGTGTAGCCGGTGAGATTTTTGACTTCGGGATGGGCTGCCAGAATCTTTCTCATTCGATCGAGATGAGGTTCAGGGTAGGTCACGTAAACGTGGTTCAAGGGCGGCACTCCTTCGTTCAGGCTATTCAAGAACGCGAATCTAATGCCTTGGAATGCGAAAGAAAAGTGTTAAATCCTGAGACTAAAGGTGGGTCTTTATTCTGGAGCTTCGACCTCTTCAGCTCGATTCAAGATCGCATGCTTTGGATCAAAATCAGGGCGTGCGAACCCCCTGGATCGATCCAAATTTAGCTTATATTGCATTGCGTTACAATGGGGTCAGTGATAGGTCGGTGCGGAATGGGGCGGGGGTTACAGATGATCAAAAGTTGGGCGATCGTTTTCTTGGGGTTGTTGCAGGTGCTGGCAATGACGGGCTGCGAGGACAAGAGAACGGTTTGGATTTACACGAGCCTCTATAAAGAGGTGATAGCCGAGATGGAGCCATTGCTTCAGAAGGCGCTTCCGGACGTCGACGTGCGGTGGTTTCAAGGTGGCAGCGAAAACATCGCGGCCAAGATAACTGCAGAGATGGCCGCGGGGGGTACGCAGGCCGACATCATCATGACCAGTGATCCGTTTTGGTATTATGATCTAAAAAAACAGGGCAAGCTCTTGTCCTACGAGAGTTCGGGTGCAAAGAAAATTCCTGCCCAGCTGAGAGATCCCGACCATGCTTTTGCTGCGGTTCGCGTGCCCGTGATGGTGATCGGCTACAATGGCGAAGCTTATCAGCCAGAAGAGGTGCCCAAGAGTTGGAAAGATCTGTCCGATTCGAAATGGAAATCCAAGCTCTCCATGGGAAGCCCGCTCGAGTCGGGCACGAACTTTACGTTTGTGGCGATGTTGTCAAAACTCTATGGGTGGGAGTACTTCTCTTCGCTTCGCAAGTTTGAGCTGGTTGCAGCAGGAGGCAACAGTTCTGTGATCAGTCGCATCGAGACGCGTGAGCGTCCGGTGGGTGCGGTGCTGCTTGAGAATATTCTGAAAGCGCGCAGGAAAGGCTCTCCAGTTAAGATCGTCTATCCGAGCGATGGAGCAGTCCAGGTGCCTAGCCCAATCGCGATTCTCGCTGGGACAAAAAACCCAGAGCTCAGTAAGCTCGTCTATGAGTGGTTCTTCACGGATGATGCTCAGAAGGCGATTGTTGGGGGGTGGATGTATTCGCCGGTTCCTAGCATTCCTTCGCCTGAAGGAGCGAAGCCTTGGGCAGAGCTAGCGGCCGGTGGCTTGATGAAGTGGTCGCCTCAGGTCTTGGGCGAGCTTTTTGGCCAACGAGATCAGATCAAGGCCAAGTTCTCGGAAGTCGTGCTTCACTAGGCGAAAGGACTGTGAGCTCCGTGGTGCTGCAAGCAACGCTGTATACTCTGGCAATGGCCGTTGCGGTGTCTGCTCTAGCAGGAGCTGCGGGATTGATCCTGGCTTGGCTGGTATCTCGAACGGACTTGCCGGGTGGGCGGAGCCTGAGCGGGATGCTTGCAGTGCCCTATGCGTTGCCAGCGTATTTGTTGGGCATGGCATGGGTGGTTCTGGGTAATCCAACCGTGGGACTATTGAAGGCGTTTTTGCCTGCTCAGGGGAGCTATGGGTTTTGGGGGATTGTATTTGTGGAAGCCTCGGTAGCTTGCGCGTTTCCCTATCTCGAGCTTCGAGCTGGGTTTGATCGATTGGATCCCGCTCTCGAAGAGGCCGCGCGAATGAGTGGGGCGCGCCCGTGGCGTGTCTTCCGAGATATCAGCTTGCCTCTGCTTTGGCCCGCGCTTTTGAACGGAATGTGCCTCGCGTTCTTGTATGCGGTATCTTCGTTTGGCGTGCCTGCGATCTTGGGTTTGCCAGTGCGCCAGATGACGCTTACGACGCTGATCTACTCCAAGATCAAATTGGGCGGCATAAGTGGATTGGAAGAGGGTTTGCGGCTTTCGGCGTTGTTGTTGGCGCTAGCCTTGGCTGTATTGGGTGTTTCGGCTTGGCTATCGCGCAGGCGAGATATGCGCTTTGACGGTGCGATTTCGGGAGGGCGTTCTTCACGTCGATCAGTAGTGAGGTTGGGCACGCTCAAGGGGCCGGCGGCACTTGGTTCTTGGGGTTATTTGGCAATGGCGGTGGCTTTGCCTTGGGTTGCGCTCGGGATTTCTGCGTTGGCCCCGGTAGCTGGAGATTACGACCCCGCCAACTGGACGTTGAAGCATCTGCAATATGTGTTGACGCTGGGAGATTTTAAACAGGCTGTATTTAATTCTTTTGTGTTGGCGGTCGGGATGTCGATGTCTGTGACCGCGCTGGGTTTTGGGCTAGGCTTTTTGGCCAAGCGAAGTCGACTGCCGCGAGTGAGGCGCCTATCGGGCTGGATGATTGAGCTTCTGGGAGTGCCGTTCGCGACGCCAGGTACTGTGCTGGCGCTGGGTGTGGTTTTTGGCGCCGCCGTGCTCTCGCGCTTGGGGTTGCCTCTGAATCAGCCTATGCTGCTTTTGGCGTTTGCCTACAGTCTCAAGTATGCAGCAGTGGGTGCCCGCCAGATGGTGACGGCATTTGGGCAGGTCGATCCCGTGCTCGAGGAGGCCGCCCGAGTGTGTGGGGCAGGCACGCGTGAGCTCCTGGTGGGGATCTGGGCGCCGCTTCTCAAGCAGAGTCTAGGGGCGGCGTTTTTGCTCACGCTTTTGCCGATGGTCACGGAGCTCACGATGAGCGTCCTGTTGACGGGACCAGGCGCTGCGACTTTGGGGACGGTGCTTTTCGATCTGCAAGAGTACGCGGATCAACCCTCGGCTGCGGCGTTGGCTTGGATACTGCTCACTGTAGCGCTTATGGGCGGGTTTTTGACTCGGAGGAAAAGCTATGAGCCTGCTTAGGTTTGATCAAGTAACCAAGTGCTTTGGGTCCAAGCAAGTGCTCGAGCCGATGACTCTAGAAATTATTGATGGCGCGTTTGTAGCGCTTTTGGGGCCCAGTGGGTGCGGCAAAACGACGTTGCTGAGAATGGTGGCTGGTCTGGAAGAGCCTACCAGTGGTGTGATCCAGATCGGTGATCGCGTTGTTTTCGAGCGCCGCGCCGGGGAGCCCCGCGCGCGAGTGAATGTAGCCCCCGAGGATCGCGGGCTCGGAATGGTGTTTCAGTCCTACGCAGTGTGGCCGCATATGACTGTCGAGCAGAACGTGAGCTATCCGCTGCGACTCAAGCGAAGCAGCGTTGTCAATTTGGCTGAGCGCAGTCGAGTCGTGGACGAGGCGATAGGTCTGGTGCGCTTGGGGGATCTTAGAAACCGATATCCCCACCAGCTTTCGGGAGGCCAGCAGCAGCGTGTGGCTCTGGCGCGCGGCTTGGCCATGAAGCCACCGGTTCTGCTGCTCGATGAGCCTTTGTCGAACCTCGATGCGCGGCTTCGAGCCGAGATGAGGCGTGAGATTCGGGACCTGCATCGCAAGCTGGGGCTGACGATTCTTTATGTGACCCATGATCAGCGCGAAGCGTTTGAGATGTCAACCGAGGTCGTCGTGCTTAACGAAGGCAAGATCGCGCAGCAAGGTGCGCCGGACCGTGTAAAAGAGCAACCCGCTCCTGGGTTTGTAGCTGAGTTCTTGGCCTTGGGGTGAGTAGGATCCTCCTCGTTTAAATGAGGGCGGCTCAGTGCACTTGCGGTGGATGCCGAGAATTTTTATGGAGCAGCTCGAGTTACTCCGCTCGCAGTAGAGAAGGGTTAAAGCTGCATTCGAAAAGTGAGAAAAGTCCATGGCTGTCAGGTCTTAAGACTCAGAGTGTGAGGTTGTCTTAAGTTTTTAAATGATATGTATTTAACTTTTTATATTAGCTTCCGGCACATCGATAAAGAGCTCGACTCGTCGGTTCTTAGCGCGTCCCACAGCTGATTGGTTGCTTGCAACGGGGCGCGAAGGACCATAGCCATCGACACTCATCTGAGATGGCGATACCCCCTGCTGTGACAGTACCTCTCGCACAGACTCGGCACGGCGCTCGGAGAGTTGCTCATTGAAGTCCGGGCTGCCCGTGGAGTCAGTGAATCCTTCGATGCGGATTCGGTTTTGGGGATACTTTATTAAGATCTCACCTAGCTGCGTTAGTTGGGTTTGCGCGCTTGCCTTGAGGTTTGCTTTGCCCGTGTCGAACAAGAGGTCGTTCTTGAGATTGACTAAGATGCCGTTCGCGGTGCGCTTGGTGTCGGCTACTTTTTCGAGCTCTTTGGCCTGTTTGTCTAAGTAATTGCCCACTGCTCCGCCGGCAATGGCACCAATGCCTGCACCGATACCTGCCCCTTTCCAGCCGCCAGCAGCGCCGCCGACAGCTCCACCGGCTGCTGCGCCTGCACCTGCGCCGAAGGCGGTGCGTTTGCCAGGGGAGGAGCAGCCAACTGATCCGAGCTGTATCGCTAAGGCTCCGATCAGGAAAATCTCGAACTTTCTAGTGCTGACCCGATGTAACAAGTCGTGAGTTTTCATAATAAAACAAGCTCAGCAACCGTCATGCCATGGGCAGAGGTTTCAACGGGAGCGGCCTGTGTTATAACGGTTCGAAAGACCTAAGTGAGAGCCCATGCAAGGCTGAGTTGTAGACGATCCCCGAGAATACAAAGGCACGATCGGGCTGTGACTCCGGCTGAGGAGAAAGGATCCCTATGCGAATCTTGGTAGTGGAAGACCAGAAAAAAATGCTCAGCTTCATCAAGAAGGGTCTCACGGAGGCCGGTCATGTCGTGGATGCAGCCGAAACAGGCGGCGCAGGCGAGGTCTTAGCAGCAGAGAATCCCTACGACCTCATCATTCTCGACGTCATGCTTCCCGATCAGAACGGCCTCGATACGGCTCGCCATCTCAGGCGCGATGGATTCAAAGGCAGCATTCTCATGTTAACCGCTTTGAGTGGGACCAAAGACAAGGTGCATGGCTTGGATGCCGGAGCGGACGACTACCTGACTAAGCCTTTTTCGTTTGATGAGCTTTTGGCTCGTATTCGCGCGCTCATGCGGCGAGCGAGTGGATCTTCTGAGGCTTCCGTCTTGAGATTCGCTGATCTTGAGGTGGATTTGGTTTCTCGCAAGGTCAAGCGTGAGGACAAGGAGATCAGGCTGACTGCCAAGGAGTTTGCGCTTCTGGAGTATTTTTTGCGCAACCCCAATCGTCCGCTTTCACGAACTGCAATTAGTGAGCATGTTTGGGATGTGCACTTCGACAGCGATAGCAATGTGATCGATGTTTACGTCAACCTTTTACGCAAGAAGGTGGATCACCCTTTCAAGACTAAACTCATTCATACCGTGATCGGAGCGGGGTATGTTCTCCGCTCGGAGTAAACGGCCACTTTGGCTATCTCGCTTGCCAGGGGGGGTGCGCACGCGCCTGACTGTCCTGTTCGTGGCAATTTTTGGTGTGACGCTGATCGCATTTAGCGCGCTTGTTTTTAGGGTATTTACGCAGAATATTCAGTCCGAGTTTGACGCCGATCTGTTTAATCACGCTCTCGATGTCGCCCAAGGGATCGAGGTCGATCTTTTTGGTAATCTCTCGGTCACTCCCGATGTCTTATCCGCGGGAGGGAAGATTTTTCCGTTTTCAGTGGGTAGCGCCTACGTTCAGCTATCTACGCTGGATGGCCGCATTATTGCGCGCTCTCGAAGCCTGGGGCGCTTCGAGCTGCCACACTCAGCCAAGGATCTCCGGCTGACACGGACTCAGAGCGCAGTGTTTCGCACGATCCCTTCTTCAGAGATTCCTGCGGCGGCGGCAGGAGCTGCTTCTCGCAAGGGGATTCGCACCTCGCAGACGGGATCTTATCGACTTCTGACTTACCTTGTTCAGAAAAATGATGACGTAAGTTTCTTGCTTCAGATAGCGGTGCCGCTCACTTTGGTTGAGCAAGAGACACAGGGGCTCATTACCTTTTTCTTGATTCTCATTCCGCTCACTTTGATCGTGGCTGCGTTTGGCGGCCTCTACCTCTCAAGACGAGCGTTCGCTCCCGTGTCAGCGATGATCGTGAAGGCCAGGAGTTTGAGTCCTTCTAAGCTTTCGGATCGTATTCCAGTGCCGCCTGCTCACGATGAGCTCAGAGAGCTTGCGCAGACCCTCAATGGGCTTCTGGATCGCTTGGAGCAGGCTTTTCAGAGTCAGGAGCGGTTCGTTGCCGATGCCTCTCACCAGTTGCGCACACCGCTTGCGATTTTGCGGGGCGAGCTGGATTTGATTCGCAAGCGACCTCCGTCGGATTCGGAGGTGCCTGCTTTTTTTGACAGTGCTTCGCAGGAGCTCGAGCACCTCTCAAAAATGGTTCAGGATCTGCTGCTCTTGGCGCGTGTCGACGCAGGGGAGGCGGCTCTTGAGATTGATCCAGTTCGCTTAGACGAGGTCGCGCTCGAAGCTGTTTCTCGGCTCACACCATTTGCGAAAACCCGTGGGGTAGCCATCCGATTTGATATCGATACAGAACACGGGGAGCCCGATTTTGAGGTTCAAGGCGATGCGGATCTCCTGAAGACTTTGCTGCAGTCGCTGATCGAGAATGCGATCAAGTATTCGCCCTCGGTCCAGGTCACGGTTTCGAGTGAGGCGGATTGGAATTGGGTTCGAATCAAAGATCGCGGCCCCGGCATACCTCCTGAGGATCTGACAAAGATTTTTGAGCGTTTTTATCGGGCTGAACGCTCGAGTGGAACGCCCGAGCAGGGCACGGGCCTAGGCCTTGCGATCGCAAAGCGGATTTCAGATGCTCACCGAGGACTTTTGCTCGCGGAAAGCGAGCTTGGGGTGGGCAGCGTTTTTAGTTTTGGATTGCCGAAGCGACTAACCTAGATTCTCTTTCTACTACGGTTACTTAGAGCCTCTAACAGAATGAAAAGCTACTGCGGCAACCATCTATGGCCTACGCCTTCGTCAGAGAGGATGAAAAAAATCCTCACAGCCCGCACCGGGGATGCTCCGGTTTTTTTCATCCTCTCTTCCTTGTCTCGGCTCATATCTGGTTGTCCTCGTAACGCTTTTCACTCTGTTAGAGGCTCTTAGTAAACTATAGAAGTTGAGAGTAGGCGCGAGCCAATACTACAAGTCACAGGATTAATTTGTTTTAATGCGCTTTTAATCCCCGGTTTAGGGGGCGCACGTAGTCTGATTCACATGCAAGGCGATCCAACAGACAGGTTCGACTACCAGGGCGGGCAGCAGTCAGGATCGGGGTGGGCTCCCCGGATCCTGGCTGCCCTTGGGCGGCTCTATCTTCCTGTGGTTTGGGTCGCAGGGCTGGCGTCGGCTGTCGCCTTATCTCATTCAGGAGGAACCCCGTGGAACAACGATTTGGAGATGATATCGTCGGAGAAGTCAGTTGGAATCAGGTGGCCCGATCCAGGGCGATTCGAAGAATCCTTGAAAGACGAATCGCTAAGTGGGTTGAGATCCGCCGCCGCGGCAGAGATGATCGGGCTCGGTATCGCGCGTATCTCCAGCGTGAGGGGGATGGGCACCGAGTCTATTGCGAGATCCAGGTCGTCAGCGCCTCGGGGTTTTGGCAAGGCGCCCGAATCGGGCGCGGCATTCAGCAAGCGCTCGAAGAGTGCTTGGCGCATATGAGTTTGGTATCCCCACAACCACAGGTGGCGAGAGCCTAAGACGACTTCGTCTCATCCTTCGGGGTGGGACGAAGTGTTTTACTGTCCAGGGGAGACGTATTCGTTCAGGACTTGGCGCACCCGATCCCTTTGGTCGGTAAGGGCTTCGAAGATCTCTTCAGCTTGCTTGCGAGCAGGATGCTTGAGCGGAAGTCGATTGAGCTCATGGCCAGCGCGCTGGAGCTCTTTTTCCTTGAGAGCCAGAAGTCGCTGAAGAGGATGGAGTTGGCTTGGAGCGTTTTTTTGGGCTGCGGGCTCTAAAGACTCGGTACTGATGGTGGGCTCATCCGAAAACTTGCGTTCTGGCCGGAATGGAGGAGGCACTGGGACCGGGCGAGGTTCTTCTTCACTGTGATTGTGAGCTTCTTCGACCTGCGCTCTGAGCTCCTGCGAAGCATCCCTCAATAGGCCAAGCTGCTTGCTCATCTCTTCGACTCTGGATTCATAGCCCTGGGCGTTGGCTTGGGCTTCCTGGAGCTTTTGAGACATCGCCTCGATCGCGCTCTGATGAGCTGTGCGAAGTGACTCAGTCTCACGTCGATTGGCCTCAAGCGAGTTTCGCAAGCTGATGTTTTCTTCTCCGAGCTTCTTGGCTTGGAGTTCAGCTTGCTCGCGCGAGGCTTGGGAGCCTTTGAGTAGGCCCGTGGTCTCGCCTAAGGTGGTGGCGTTTGACTCTGCCTCCCGACGCGCTTGGTGCAGGTTGTTCTCGAGCTCACGGGTGCTGAGTTCGAGTTCCTGCACCCGACGCTGAAGACCGTGGAGCGCGAGTTCGCGCTCTTTGCCGGTATTCTCCGCGAACTCAGCCCGCTGGCGCGTAGCTGTGAGCGAGGATCGGACCGCGTCCAACTGCTGCTTAAGGGTTTTTACTTCGGCTTCGAATGCTTCGGCTTGCGCGGAGGCGAATCGGAGGACAGAGAGTTGGGAATGAGCACGTCCCAGCGATTCGTTGAGAAAACCGATCTCAGCTTCTAGCTTCTTTTGGCGATCGCGATAGCCGATGATCGCCGCTTTGAACCTTTCTTCTCTTTTTGAGAAAGTATCGAGCTTGCGTCTGGCCGCGGATCGAAGGGTGATGTGATCTTCGCTGATCTTGGCTATCGTCTGCTCGAGCTCTCGGATCTGTTGGCCGGTTTTAGCAGCCGTCTCTCGGATCTGCTGGTCGGTTCTGGCAGCCGTTTCTCGGATCTGGTGACCGGTTCTCGCGGCCGCTTCGCGCAGTAGTTGGATCTCTTGCTGGGCATGAGCTCTTTCTTCATCTTGAGAGTTGCGAAGCTGGTCCGCAAGCTCGGTCATGATCCGAGCTTTTTCCATCAGGTGATACTCTCGCTCCTGTTGGGCATTGAGCAGCGCCTTGAGGCTTCTCTCGTGTGCTTCTTGTTTGGCGAAGCGACTTGTAGGCATTGGGCCCGAGAAAGGGAGCGGTGCTCCTGAGATCGCCGAGTCTAGAGGCTCGATCGACTGGGGCGGGGGGATCGTGTGAGAGCTCATAGGACATTCTCCTGCTTTAGATTCTCTAGATGGAGCGAGGTCCTGTAAATAGGACTAAATTGCCGAGTGCGAGACATGCGAATGAGGATGTATCCTAGAGCTGAGACGGGCTTACGCGGATGATGGCTATCCGTTGTCATGGAGAAGAACGCCGATGAAGAGACATAAGAGATTTGATGGATCTATGCGATCGGGAGTCCGAGGGCGCGCTCCTTGGGCAGCAGCAGGCGTCGCAGTGGCGGTGGGCGTGACGAGTGCAGGTGTTTGGTACGCGAAGAGCAATGATGGGCGCTCGAGGGCTCCCGCTTCCATCGAGAAAAGGGATCAGCAGACCCCTCAGGGAAAAACACTGGCAGAAGCCCAGGCCGAAGTGAACAGGATCAACGCCAACAGAAAAAAAGCTAAAGAGTGGGCATGGGCTGAAGAGGGCGAAATGGACCTTGTCATCGAGGCCTATGACAAAATCGTAGTGAAGGGCGTTCACGGTGGTGATGAGAAAAATCGGATTCTGGCCGCGATCGCGCGAACTGTTAAGCCAAGATCGGAGTGGCCGAAGAAGCTCAACGATGCAAAAGTGCAGAAGGTTATCGCTTTTCTTGAGCGCGCGCTGAATGATGATGGGCCCACCGTCGGGCAAGAGGCGATCGGGGCCGTGAATGCGCTCACTGCCTATGCGGTCGCGCTGCCTGACTATCGAAAGAAGATCGAAGGCATTCTGGTTCCTTACTACGGACGCGAGAAGCGGCTCGGGCCAAAAGGGGCGGCATTGGACGCTCTCTCCAAGTTTCAAAGCCTCAAGGCAATCCCTCTGCTCAGAGCCGCGGTGGGCTCTAAAGAGCATGCGACATCGAGGACGGCGATCTATTCGCTGGCCAATTACCTCGAGGGTCCCCACAGCAAGGTGCCTCGGCAGATCCTTCTAGACCTTGCAAAGAACGATAAGGGCACGCGCGCCCTGGCCGCCAAGCTATTGGCGTTTCACGGCAACAGAGAGGTCGCCTCGGTTGTTCCGCAGCTTCTCAAAGAGGGTGCCGGAGCGGCCGATATCGAGGCAGGAGCTTTTGTGATCGAGCGGCTCCAGCTCAAGAAGTATGTTGGCCTGCTTCAAAGGCATCGGGGATCTGGAGCTCCATTTTCAGCGCAGCAGATCGACGCAGCAATCAAGTCAGCGGAGAAGGGCTCAGATAAATAGTCCTTACTTGAGTCTATACACTTTGCCGGTAGAGAATGTGGCGCCCATGAGCGCTGAGTTTGCCGTGTCGAGCGAGATCTCGTCGAGACGCGAAGGCATAGTATACGAGTGCAGGCCCGAGTATAGTACGTCGAACGTGACCACCTCGCTGCTGTCTGGGACGCTCAAGTAGATAATGTCGTCGCTCATGTTGCCAGTGAAGACACTTCGGGGATCTGCGCCTATGAGGGCGGAGGTCGGAAACCCAGACTTTGGCGAGTTCGCAACATTGGTAGCCGTGACGACTTCAGTGACGGTTCCGTCAGTGGGGCTGTAAACATAGAGTTTGGACGAGTCAGCGCTCAAGATCATAGGCGATGGATTGGTGCCGACGGAATTGGTAATCGTCGATACTGCATTCGTGGCGGTGTTGATGACCTTGATCGTGTTCAGTCCGCTCACTGAGACAAAGAGCTTCTGATGGCTGCTGTCGAGCAGGAGCGCATTGGCGCTCGCGCCGGCTCCTAGGTCGATGTCTGCCTGAGGGGTTCCGTTGGTGAGGTAGGTGCCGATGTAACGTCGATCGGACGACTTGATGTAATAGACATAATTCGTAGCTGCGTACCTGGCGGTTTGCGAGCCGCCGACAGATGGCGTGCCTGCCAAGAAAGTCGGGCTAAAGCAGCCAGCTCCGCACTCCATCGGAGGTCCTGTTTGAGAGTCGTAGGAAACGTAGGTGTTGCCTCTCGCAGTGATGTTGCCCAGGGTGGAGAAGTAGATCGTGAAATCGTTGGCCTCCGCGTAATTGTTGTAGAGAACCATGCGTTCTTTGTTGCCTGAGAGCAATGAGAAGTTGGCGCTTGAGCCACCTGTTATTGCGTTGGCGGCGTCGTAGGCATGGACGGAGGCGTCCGCGCCACCTGTCATCACGTAGGTTCTGGAGTTCTTGGAGTTGGCGATGATGCCCGTGATGGTGCTCCTCGCGATCGTGTGGGAGGAGTTGTTGCTAGGTAAGGCATCGCGCACGTGAACACTGAGGAGGTACTCTACATCTGCGCTGGCGCCATCGTTTACGGCGATCTTGACGGTATGGTCGCCAGAATCCGCTGCTGACGGAGCATAAGAGAAAGTTGCTGGAAATCCTACGCCCATCGCCCTGTCCGCAATCCACGTGTAGGAGGTCCCAGCGGCGTTGCCCCAGTAAAGAGAGTAGTGAAGCGAGTCTCCGTCACCGTCAGAGGCCGTCGCGACAAATCTTTGGTTTACCCCTTCGGTCAGGACTACGGGGACTGTGGGAGTGACGCTGTTGACAAGCGGAGGGCTCTGGGTCCAGCTGGCTCCTACGGATATCGTCCAGCTATGTGCGACGACGTTGTTTGCCGCATCGATCACGTTCACCGTGATGGGCTGGTCGCCTGCGAAGGAGAGCGTGGGGTCCCACGTGACGGCCGCGGCAGTGCCGTTTGAACCGGCAATCGGAGTAACGATTACGCCTGAGGGGGATTGACTGACATCCACCTGGAAAGTGAGGCCCCCGCCCTGAGGATCCAAGGAGTGAATGTTGTAGTGATAGGGGAAGCCTGCCGTCGCACGCACGACAGGGTGGCTGAGGATGACGGGTGTGTTAACGACATTAAAGTTGATCGGAAGGTTAGCCGTCAAAGGTCCTGGAGCATTGCCATTGTCGGTGGCGGTGAAGTTGGCGGCATAGTTGCCGAGCTCGGTAATCGAGGGAGTCCACGTCAAAGTGCCTTGGCCGCCTGTCGAAGTGAAGATCGCAGTCCCAGGAAGACCGCTGTAGTTGAGCGTGACAGTGTCGTCATCTGGATCGCTAGCCTGGAAGCTCATCGAAATCGGAGTGCCTACGGCGAGTATCTGATCCGTCAGGCTGACCCAAACGGGCGGCTGATTGACGAAATTGAGAGCGACGTTGACTGTCTTGCTAGCCAGCCCAGGAAGCGGCGAACCCAGTTTGCTTTCGCAGAGAATGGTGTAGCTGGCTGCTCCCGTCTTTGCCTGTGCCGAGGTCGGGGTCCAAGTGACTAGCCCTGAGCTCGGGTTGATGACCATGCCCGAGGGGGCCCCCGCAGAGAGAGCGAAAGTGAGTTGGTTGTTGGGTTCGGTAGTGGCATTGGTCGTGCACAAAGGGCCATAGTCGATGCTGTACAAGACGCCATTTTGGCCTGAAGTCGCGGCTAAAGGGGTGGCGCCCCAGATCGGGTGGCGATTGGTCTCGAACACAGTGATTGGTATGCCGAGGACGTCTTGGCTTGGACCAGCCGTCACCTTGGTGTTGTCGCCGCTGATCGTAGTGAGTGTGAAGTTGAACTGTTGTCCAGCGTCTGCCTGCTCCACTAACCAATCGAGAGTCACCGAGCCCGTGGGCGCGGTCGTCGTGCTTGCGGAGATGGTCATGGGATGGGTCGGAGCGGGAGCTACGGGTTGGGTGATGGCATACGCAAAGGTGTCCGGAGTGTTGCGAGGAGCCGAGTTGTCGTCTGTGAATCGGGTCGTATAGGTATAGTGAACCGTTTGATTGACCACGCAATCGGGTGCCGTGCAGGTCGTATAAACTGTGGTTGCAGGGGTAGGGTCAGTCGCCACGCGGACGGGCGGCAAGTCTTCGCGCGGGATGGAGAGAGTGAAGGTGTGGCTTGAGCTCAAAGGAGCGAACTGTCCGCCTTTGCCGTCATTTGTTATGGTGATTACGATTCCTGGCCAAATGATTGGACCCAAGTCAGCATCTCTTGTCACGGCGTCCGTGATTAATAGATCAAAGCCAAACGTAAAGTTGCTGTCTCTGAATGTGCCGGGGGCGCCGGGTTTGAGAATCGCTCCCGCAGGGGGATTGGCAATGGCCATCTGAAACAGCGATCCCGTGGTCCATTGGCTGACGGTGATATCGCAGGTGTAGTTTACGCCCGCGGCGACTGGGGTCTGCAAGTGCGCTATGGCCACGCATTGGGTGACATCAATGACGGGGGGTGCGTTCACGTCGTTGATGAAAACTGACCAAGATTGCGTGGTCGTGCCTCCGTGGGCATCGACAAGGCTCAAGGTGAAGTTGTTGGTTCCTACCTGGTTGCCCGCTGGGCTCCAGGAGACGACCCCAGTTACGGGGTCGACGGTAGCACCGGCAGGAGAAGTGGTCAGGGTCCACGTAAAGACATCGTTGAAGTTGCGTCCACCGGGCAGCAACATACCGGGGTCATTTACCGCCGACTGTGGGTCCGTGAAGGTAGGATTGTAGGTCCAAGGGTCTGAGGTGACCGAAGGAGGAGCGGCAAATGTAGGCGTGATGTTGAGGTTTGCAGGAGTCGAAGTGATGGTGGGCGCAGTGTTCACGTCTGTCACGCTAACGGATACAGTTTGAGTTGCCGTGGCTCCAGCGTAGTCCGTCACTACGATGGAGATAGTCTGGGGCGAATAGGTGGGTCCCGATTGATGGTTGTCTGGCGTCCAAGTGATTAAGTTTGGAGTCGTGCAGGGTGTGCCGGCGACTTGCCACAGATAAGTAGGCGCAGAATCGAGCGAGCCCGCTGTAGGGACAGCGAGATTGGAGAGTCCAGAAATCGGTGGGCTAGCCATGTAGTAGCCTTGCTGCACGCACATGTCGATGCCAGCAGGCGTTGGCGATGCCCCGCCTGGCAGATTGATGATCATGGGCGCATTCTCGGGACTCGAAACTGTCGGAGTGTAGGTCCATAAAGCATCTTCAGTGCCTGTCGTGGGCCCGGTCGAGGTAAAGGCAGGAGCGCGTTCTTTATTGACGACGTTGATAGCCCAAGTTCGAAGCACCGGCGTGCCGCCGTCGCTAATGACAGCCGTGAGGTAGACGATCCGGGTTGCTTGATACCAGGTGTTTGTCGCTAGATCAGAAGTGTAGTGATACAGCGAGGTCGCGTTTCCTGCGATCGATCCGAATAGTCGCGTACCTTGGGACAGTGTCGTAGAGGTTGGCGCAGAAGAAGAGAGCACCCAGGTATAGAAGAGCGTGTCTTTGTCTGTGTCAGTTCCGCTTGCTGAGAGATCCAGAGAGTTCTCTTCCGTGACGATAGGGCTGCCGAGTGACGGACTGTAGTTGGGAAGAGATGGGCGGCTGTTGGCTACTTGATAAGGGACATAAGAGTAGAGATTGTAGGTGGGTGAGATCGCAATCGCCGTGTTGATCAACTGAGTGACAAACGCAGAGTCGGCGGCGAGCGCATTGCGATAGGCTTTGAGCAGTTTGCTGCTGTCTGCGCTCGGATTGATCCAGTAGTTGGCGATAGCCCTGGCAATCACCTCGTAGGCCTTTTTTCGCAGCTCCAGAAGCTGTTGCACAGTGAATGCCGAAGGAGGGACCGTTGAGTAAGCGATCATCTCGTAGAAAGCGGTCGAAGCCAGGTCGACCGTGATCTCGGGTTCAAGCACCAAGCTGTAAA
Source organism: uncultured Bacteriovoracaceae bacterium (assembly GCA_964524175.1). Lineage (GTDB taxonomy): Bacteria > Bdellovibrionota > UBA1018 > UBA1018 > UBA1018 > CAZGCK01. Next base: position 52,178 of record CAZGCK010000013.1, read on the forward strand.
GAGTTCCGAAGCTGGTGTTGGCGGCGATGACTTGCTTGCTGTTGACGCTGCCGTGGCGAGGCAGGAAAAATGAGGTCCTGCCGCTCCCGTCGGTTTGCT
>CAZGCK010000014.1:0-7648 GCA_964524175.1 uncultured Bacteriovoracaceae bacterium
CAGCTCATCTAGAGACAGCTCAAGACTCTCATCGCAAAGTTTAAAAGCTTTGCCCTGAGTCGCCTGGATAACTTGTTCATAGCGACTGCCTGAATAGTTCCAGTTGTCATCCGAGGGCTGGCATCCCCAGTCTTGGGGATTTAGGATTCCGTAAGATACGACCTTGCTGAGGTCGCCTTTAGTTTGAGCAAGAAAATCAATGAAGTCTTTTGCAGCTACGGAACTCTGATCTTCTGTATCTGTCAGAAAGATCAGGGCTAGCATCGCATCTTTACGGAAGAAACCAGGGGCGTTTTTAATGTTTTGGACGACAGGCTCAAATAACTTCTCACGACTGCTGCCGAATATACCTAGGCCCCCGACGGCCGACTGAAAGAGAGTGACAGGGTTCGGTGTTTTTGAATTCAGTTCAACCGCGCCAAAACCTAGGTAGGGCCGCTCAGAAGTATCTGTCGAGAGCAATGAAATCGTCCAGTCGAGTGCTGATAACTTGACAAGGTTTGCAAAGAAGATGCTCGCGCTCTGAATTAATTTGTTTTGATGATCACGCATGCTGCCGCTGTTGTCGATGACCCAAACGATGTCGAGCTGAGTCAAGGACTGAGTCTGCTTGCAGCGTGCTTCAAATGCGATGCGTTGTTTAACGAGTGAAGAAATGTCAACAAATGTACCGTTGGCTTGCATAATGAGAGAGACTCTTTCGACTTCAGCTATAATTCTTCCTGCAGAGTCACAGTATTCTTTCTCTGAAGTTCTGCCAGTGCAGGCCAAGGCTTCGGTCAGTGCGAGTTGAGCATTGAGGTAGGCAGGCTCCCAGGGAGGTGTCCTCCGTCGTTCAACTTCTCGTACAATTTTCTGCGCAAGCTCCAAAGTATCGTTGCTACACAGTGCCTGAGCGAAGGAAGGAGTAGCGAAAAGAACTGCAAGAATAGCGATCCACGGCTTGTTCATCCATTAGTCTCCAGTAATGGAGAAATTTCACCATGCCCCTTCAAAAAGTCAGTGGAATTTTAAAAAATAAAACGAATTCTCCCGTTTTTGACTAGCGCACTAGACCATTTGGGCGCAACTCAAGGGAGAACAAACGACCTTCTCACGGAATTATTTGTTTCGAGTACTTCAACGTTTTTCTCACCACATCCATAAAACGATATTCCGATACAGGGGAGTTCGCGTTGTTCCAGCTAACTGCAAGACAGCCGCGACTGCCTTTATTACTCTCAAGTAGGAAAGTCATGCTGATTACTCCTGGCTCCGAACCTCCCTTGTAGCCAGCATACGCCCAATGGTTGCTGTTCTGACCTACATCACCGATGAAGGGAACGCTCTTTGAGAGTACCTGGCGAATCTCAGGACTCTTACGATCTGCCAACCAGAACATTGCTTCACAGTTTTCTGGAGTTGAAGCGTACCATTCTAATTTGTCGATCAGAGTAGGCTTATCCAAAGGCACCCCGTTCGTGCCAACCGCCGAGCGCGGAACTTTTTTAAGGGTATTTAAAAATGAAAGTCGATCAGAAACACCGGAAGCCAAATAAGTGGCCGTATCCGTCGGCTTGATTGCCCACTTCAGCTTGAACATTTCTAGTGTTGAAAGAAAGGGAAGATAAGCAGATTCGTGGCGATTGTTCATAGGGGCAAGCATTGCTTCCACCTGATTACGCCCAATGAGATGCAAAAGATGATCGGTTGCGGTGTTATCGCTGATCGAGATCATATTCTGCGCGTATTCGAGGAGCTTTACTTCTTTGCCTGCGGGCCAGGTATGCATGACGCCAGAAGAAAGTGATTTCCACTCTTCTTTGATAGGGAGGATCTCATTCCAGCTATGCACTCCTTTTTCGATGGACTGTTCGAGTGCTCCTAAAATGTAGAGTTTGAAGGTAGATCCGATAGCAAAAACATCCTTGTTGTTTTCTGAAAGAAACACGGACTTGTCAGAAGTCACCAAAGTTGCAGACAACCTGCCCACCTGATCCAGTTTCCGAAGAGCAGGCCCGACATCGTTCCAAGTCTGAATCTGAATGGATGAGTCTTCTTCGCCATCGAGCAATAATCCGCTGAAAAGGGCTGAGCCTTGGTCGACGACAACAGAAAACAATGCACTCAGCCCTTTTCTGCCTTTGAGTGTAAGCTGATACTTCCCCGGACCGTTGGGTGTCGTCGCATAGGATTCACATTTGATTCCGCAGCTCCTGTGGCACCTGAACGAACTGCTGGAGAGCCCTTGGGTGCCGCTCAAGACGTTTGGTCAAACCCTCAAATCCTGGATCGAGCCCATCGTTCGCATGTGGCGATTTACAAAGAACAACGGGATCACAGAGGGGTTCCACACGAAGATGGAGATGATTTCAAGACGTGCCTATGGCTTTAGGAATTTCAAAAACTATCGACTCAGAGTGATTGCACTGTGTGGGTGGGATGGAGTATTTGCGATCAGAAATTGATTCTCTGCAAAATCCTCATGCCCCTCGATATGGGGAAGAGCCGTCTAAGTCTCTTTAAATGGCGGAGAGAGCGAGATTCGAACTCGCGAGACGGTTTCCCGTCTGCACCCTTAGCAAGGGTGTGCCTTCGACCACTCGGCCACCTCTCCTTACCAAACAAAGACAATAGGTCTACCCGGGAACCTAGCAAAGCTTCGAGCCAAGAGCAATCAAAGAGCCCCATCCTGACTCAGTGCATACGAAATCCTATAGATTGCGCCCTGATACACTGCTGGAAACTGCTTTGCCGTGTAAAATCGAATCCCCATAGACGCCACGTGAGGTCCAAGCGCCTGCTCAGGCTTCAAAAACTCTGAGCCCGCGCAATCACGCCTTTTTCCAAACTCAGGGTCTGAAATCCCATTTCCGTGGCAATGAGGATAGCCAAAGTGCATCCCTTTGCGGGGAGCTCGATTGAGTTCGTCAGGTGGCAGGTCATCCCCCATTTGGTCACGGCCATTATCGGTGAACCAAAACTCACTGAGTTGCGGACACCCTTGGCAAAGACCTCAAGCTCCGAGCCATCAGGCTTCATCCTCATGATCGAGGCATAGCGCTCATCCTTCGAAAGACAGATATTCCAAGGCGCTCCCACAGGCACTAAAGCCTGCCGTCCGGACCAAATGCGATGAACTTCCATCCGTGATGTTTGTCTTTAGGAAACGTCGCGTTCACCACGGTAGGTTTCGCTGAAGTCTTGAGCCGGCTCTCAATTTGATCGAAACGGAGTAACGGCTCACTTCAGCGACATACAAGCTGCCATCATGAATTGCGACTCCATTGGGCATGTTGAGCCCTTGAGCGATGTTAAATCCGGCCGGCAGACGGATCCTGCTAAGATCTAATTGAGAGTCCGCACTTACAATTGCGGCCCACCCAAAAACCACCCACGATAACCAGAGGCGTGTTTTCATCCTGTTACCCGAAATAACAGAATGAGGCATGAATAGCCCTGGTTTTGTGCTATTTTAGAACGAAGGTGGCAGCGGGAAAAAAAATCATCCACGTCGACATGGACGCGTTTTACGCCTCCGTCGAACAACGTGACCGTCCCGAGCTCCGGGGTCGACCCGTAGTCGTGGGGGGTAGTCCGGATGGCCGCGGGGTCATCGCCTCTGCCTCCTATGAAGCGCGAAAATTTGGAATCCGTTCTGCAATGAGCAGCGCCAAGGCTTATCGGATATGCCCACAGCTCGTGTTTGTCCGCCCAGAGTTCACGAAGTATCGAGAAGCCAGTCACCGCATCCGAGATATCTTCAATCAAGTGACCGACCTGGTCGAACCCCTCTCGCTCGACGAAGCCTACCTTGACGTAACAGCGAACAAATTGAGCGAACCCCTCGCGCGCAAGCTCGCCATCTGGATCAAAGATAAAATTCAGAGCGAGCTTCACCTCACCGCATCCGCCGGTGTAGGACCCAACAAATTTGTGGCTAAAGTTGCGAGCGATTTGCGCAAACCCAACGGACTAGTCGTTGTGCCTCCTGAAAAAGTCCTCGCTTTTGTCGAAAACCTGTCTGTCGAGCGCCTCTGGGGAGTTGGCCCTGCAACCACCAAGATCCTCCACTCCATGCAACTCTATAAAGCGGGCGATATCCGAAAGCGTCCCTTGCCCGAGATGGAGCGAGCTCTCGGAAAATTTGGGATCTTTCTCTATCGACTCGCACACGGTGAGGACGACCGCGAAGTTGAAACAGGATTTGAGCCTAAAAGCACGGGTACTGAAACCACCTTCAGCAAGGACACGCTCGATACCCAAACGCTCAACGATGTTCTCGAAGACCAGGCCGAAGAGCTCGCTCGAGACCTGCGCAAGATCGAGAGGCGAGCCAAAACCGTCACACTCAAGCTGCGTTATCATGACTTCAAAACCATCACTCGCAGTCGCACACTCGACCGCTATACAGACGACCCATTATTGTTTGCCGAAACCGCCCAAGCGTTGCTCGCGCAATCCACAGAGGCAGGCAAACAGCCCGTACGCCTTATTGGCATATCGCTCAGCAATCTCATTGAACCCGGTCAGCCTGAGCAACTTTGGCTAGATTTGAAGCTTTCTTTGCTCACCAAAGAAATGACGCAGCACGCGAGTCATCGGTAGTTCCTATTTAAATCCTGTTCAAATAAAAACCCTGCCAAACCATTGCCAGGTTAGCTTTTTTTCCTGATGATGATCGAACGGGCGGAAGGATTTCGCCCCTTCAGAAAAAGGAAAAGTATGGATGCTTTTTTAGAAGTTTGGCGAGGAATCAAATGGGCTTTTGTAGCGTCCGCAGCAGTCGCGACCCTGCCTGCTACAACCAGCTTTAGCGCAGAGCCCTCCAACGTTGTGCTTGTTACACTGGATGGTGTTCGCTGGCAGGAGGTGTTTCATGGCATTGACCCCGGACAAAGCACCGAGCCCAACACTCCCGTTTTTCCATTTTTATCCGGCGAGCTCAGTAAGCAAGGCCCTCTCTATGGAGACGTGCTCCGGGGCGACACAGTAACCGTTGCCAACAAAGCTCAAAACAGCTTACCGGGTTATCAGAGTATCATGGCGGGAGCGACTCAGCCTTGCTTCACCAACATGTGTGGAAGAATCAAAGTCGAGACCTTGCAAGAAAGACTCATTCAGGATCTCAAGCTACAACCCGAGCAGGTCGCGACAATCGCGTCTTGGGAGAAAATCTCTCTCGCAGTCGAGCATGTGCAGGGCTCTCACTTTATCAACGCAGGTAATCGTCCGCTTAAGCTAGAAAGTAACGAACGCTCCCTAGAGATCAACCAACAGCAAGAAGCCGATACTCCAAACTGGAAGGATGCTCGATACGACAAGTACACTTTCGCGCATGCGATGAATTATCTAAAGTCCAAGCGGCCTCGTTTTCTATTCATTTCACTCAACGACTCAGATGAATGGGGCCACAAAGGAAAATACGAGCAGTATCTCGCAACCCTTCGACAACACGACGCCTGGATCAAAGAATTGGTCACCACTCTCGACGAACTAGGCGACTATGGCAAACAAACCACGCTCATCGTCACCACGGATCACGGACGTGGGGACGGCAACGATTGGAATGACCATGGATCAGGCTACCCCGGATCGAAAAGCGTTTGGATCTACGGAAGGAGCCCATACAGCAAAACTGCACCCAAGAGCATACGCGCACCTGCCGCGAAACAAAACTTCTCGCATCTCGATATCCGACCGACCATTGAAGCAACTTTTGGATTGGCGCCCAAACTCGACGGCACGACTACTCCCCCCGGAAGAATTATCGAGGCGATCGTCGGACCTAAAGCCTCAAAGAACTAAATCATTATCCCTCGAGCTTTACCCAACGCTCATAAAGGCGATCAAGCTCTGCCTGCGTTTCAGCCAATTCATGGGTGAGCTCGCGAAGCTTCACTGAATTAGAGGCAAACTCAGGGCGTGCGCTCTCAGCGGTCAACTCCTCTATGCGAGCCTCTGCTTTCTTGATCTGAGGCTCGAGAGCCTCAAACTCACGCTGCTCTTTGTAGCTCAGTTTGCGCTTCGGAGCCGGAGGAGCTGCGACTGACGTATCCTTCACAGGCGAAGATTTAGCGGCAGGCAGCTTCGAGAGTCGCTCTTGCTCCGCATGCCAGATCTCCCATTGCTCAAGGCCTTCGAACGCGACGATCTTGCCTTCGTCCAGTTTAAATGGATTGAATCCCAAGATCTTGGTCGTTACTTGGTCCAAAAAATACCGATCATGCGTAACCAACAGCACCGCACCCGAGAACTCCGTAAGGCACTCCTCAAGAACCACGAGCGTCGCCATATCTAAATCATTGGTTGGTTCGTCGAGCACCAATACGTTGGCAGGCTGAAGCATCAAACGAGCAAGCAACAAACGACTCTGTTCGCCCCCCGAAAGCTTGCCTACTGCCATATCCATTTGACCTTGCGTGAACAAGAAACGATCGAGGTAGCTACGGATATGGATGCGTCCCCCTCTGTAATCCACAAAATCACCCGAAGGGCAAATCGTCTTCGCCACGCTTTTTGTAGGATCCAAGCTGTCGCGATTCTGCTCAAAATACGCCACCGCGAGATGCTCAGAGCGCAGCACGGTCCCCTGATCCGGTTCTTCTTCACCCAACAGAGCTCGGAGCAAAGTCGACTTGCCACAGCCATTGGGGCCCAGCAGACCGATACGACTGCCCGGACCGATCAATAGATCGATGTTTTTAAAGATGGTCTTGCCGCCATAGGACTTAGCGATCCCCTTAGCTTCGATCAGGCGCTTTGGATTCTTATCAGCTCCCTGAAAATCCAACCGCGCTGTCCTCTGTTGATTGCGGACAGAAAGCTCCTCAACCTCATCTTTGAGGTCACCAGCCCGATGAATGCGCGCCTGCTGCTTAGTCGTCCGAGCCTTAGCACCTCGTCTGAGCCACTCTGTCTCGCGCCTTAAAGTATTCTTGAGGATTACCTCGCGGCGCTCTTGCGCCGCCATTGTCTGATCTTTGATCTCTAGATAGGTGGCGTAATCGCCCTTCACGCTCATCAAGCCACCTGCATTGCGGCGATCAAGCTCTAGGATGCGATTCGCGATCCGCTGCAAAAAGAGCCGATCATGCGTAATTGTAATCGCAGCAAAAGGAGCGTGTGCGAGCAGATCCTCCAACCAAAGAATGCTCTCCACGTCTAAATGATTGGTAGGTTCATCCAGCAAAAAGAGATCCGGCTTGCGAGCCAGTTCACGTGCCAAGGCAACCCGCTTTTTCCACCCCCCAGACAATTGCGCTATCGGGGTCTCGGGACCGATGCCCGGCACCGTTCCGTCTAGCGAAAGCTTGGAAGAATACTCCTGCGCAAGCGCCATACTCTCCCAATCATCTGGATCGGGGGTCCCTTCCAAAATAGTCTGAAAGACCGTCGCCCCCCCCTTGAACTCGGGAATCTGCGACAAATAAGAGACTCTCAACCCCCGTTGCAAGGACAGCTTGCCCGAGTCAGGCTGAACCTGAGAGGCGATGATCTTGAGAAGCGTCGACTTCCCTGCCCCATTTGGTCCAATCAGCCCGATGCGCTCGCCACTCTCCACCGCGAAGGTGAGACTATCGAACAGAGGACGAGCAGCGAAAGCTTTACTGAGATCATGAGCACTAACAAGTACGGCCATCGGGCAACCCTAGCACGGATCAGAGCG
>CAZGCK010000014.1:7668-10901 GCA_964524175.1 uncultured Bacteriovoracaceae bacterium
TTTATGCCAGAAATGACCTCCCCATGGCTGGACCTATCGATAAATACGCCCTTTACGAGCAAGCGGTTCAGAGCCCGAAGTTCCACATCGATTGGATTGCGTCCGTCTATAAGGAACTCCGAGGAAAATACGCGCGCTCTTTGCGTGAAGACTTCTGCGGGACCTTTCAGCTCAGCTGCGAATGGATCAAGCGCAACCGCCGCAACCGGGCTCTTGGCGTGGACCTCGATCCAAAACCGCTGGCCTACGGAAAAAAACGCCATGCCGCGAAGCTGACTAGTGAACAACAAAAGCGCTTAAGCATTCTCAATGAGAACGTCCTATCCCTTCCCGATCGCAAGGCAGACATCGTAATCGCGTTTAACTTTTCATACTGTGTCTTCAAAGACCGCACGACATTAGTGAGATATTTTCGATCTTGCCTGCGCTCGCTTAGCGATGACGGCATCTTTATAGTCGACCTTGCTGGTGGTCCTGGCATGATTCAGACAATGCGGGAGCGGAAGCGGCTCAAGCACCCAAAGATGGGCAAGTATACTTATGTTTGGGATCAGCAATCCTTTGATCCGATCACACACGACGCCCAATATGCGATCCATTTCAAAATGGAAAATGGGCGCGAGGTACGCAACGCTTTTAAGTATGATTGGCGGCTCTGGTCTATCCCCGAATTGAGGGATGCGTTCAAAGAGGCGGGTTTCGCTGAAACTAAAGTGTATTGGGAGACCGAACATCAAGGCGAAGGCACGGGAGAATATGTGATCGCGGAGCATGGGGATAATGCCTATGCTTGGATCTCGTATGTTGTAGGGATGGCAAAAACTAACAATTGAGCGTGTCTCTTTAGAGTTCAACCCAATTTAGCTAACTGGCCCGCTCCCGCCACCCTGAGAACCAGAGCCCTGCGAGCCGCCACCCTGAGGCCCAGCCCCACTTGGACCCGGAGCTCCCCCACCGCCGCCACGACCACCGCGACGCCTACGACGCTTTTTGGGCGCACCGTCATTAGGTCCCGGAGGCCTGGAAGGATCTCGCGGATTTACGGGCGTTCCCGACGCACCCGCCACAGGAGCATGCTCGCGATTGCTGTCTCGCGAGACCGGGCTTCGTCCACCACCGCCCACATTACCGCGCGAATTGCGCGAGCCTGAACGTTGATAACCACGATCATCTCCGGGAGGTCCTGCATCACGCTGGTAACTGTCCGTGAAATCAGCCAGGAGCTCACGCCCCAGAAGCTTCTCGATTTCTTTGATGCTTCGACGATCCCGATCCGTCGCAAAAGTCGTTGCTTTGCCAGTGGCGCCCGCACGACCCGTACGACCGATGCGGTGAACGTAATCCTCTGCTTCCATCGGCAAATCGTAATTTACGACATGTGCGACGTCGTCGATGTGAATCCCTCGTCCTGCGACATCAGTAGCAATCAAGATGCGGTACTTGCCTTCTTTGAACTCTGCCAAAGCTTGCTCGCGATGAGCTTGCAGGCGGTCTGAATGGATATAAGTCGCATCGTAAAATCCCGCACTGTGCAACGAACGCCACACGCGGGTGGCTCCATCTTTCGAGCGAGTGAACACGATGATGCTTCCAGACTCGCGCCTGAGCAGACGCTGGAGCTCACGATTCTTGGATTCTTCGCGCATCCACAGAATTCGCTGCTCAACCGTCTTCGCTGCCGATAATGGCTTGCCGATCGAAACGGACTTGGGCTGGTAAAGGATCTTTTGCGCTAGCTTTTGCACGACCGGCGTAATTGTCGCCGAAAACAGCATGGTCTGTCTCTGCTTGGGCACATCTTCCATGATCCGCGATAGCTGATCAGAGAAACCCATGTCGAGCATGCGATCGGCCTCGTCGAGAACCACGACTTCAATGTAATCAAGCCAGATATTGCCGCGATCCAAGTGATCGCAGAGTCGGCCAGGAGTCGCCACGATGATTTGTGGATAAGAGTCGAGTGCCTTCTGATCATGGCGCATATCGACGCCACCGATCAAGACCGCGGAGCGAACGCCGCGAGGCGCTCCAAAGATTTGGATGGTTGCTTCAATCTGCTGCGCGATTTCGCGCGTTGGAGCGAGAATTAAGCCAAATGTTCCCTGACGGCCCTGAAACGCTTCGACCATCGGGAGAACAAAAGTTGCGGTTTTGCCAGTACCTGTTTGCGCGGAGGCGATCAGATCATGGCCTTCTAAAACGGTTGGGATGCTAGCAGCCTGCACGGGAGAGGGTTGCTTGTAGCCAGCCTTCTCGATGAGATCGAGGGTCTCTTGAGAAAGCCCAAGAGACTGCCAAGAAACAGGCTCAACTGGGGTTGGAACGGGTTGTGAGGATTCTGGGGTCTGAGAATTTTCGGTCATTTTGAACAATCATGAAAGTGACTAAGAACAAGGGGCTGACTTGTTTCCAAGTTCAGCCCCCAGTCTCAATCAAACTTTCGAGGTCTTACCAGCGATTTCCACCGCCGCCGCCGCCGCGTCCGCCGCCGAAGCCGCCACGACCGCCGCCGCCGCCTTCACGAGGCGCCATTGGACGAGCTTCAGAAACAGTCATTGGGCGACCCTGATAGTCAGCGCCGTTGAACTTGTTGATGGCATCGGTAGCTTCAGCATCCGAAGACATTTCGACAAAGCCGAAACCTTTGCTACGGCCAGAATCGCGGTCCATGATGACCTTAGCGGATTCGACCTTACCAGCTTGAGCAAAGATATCTTGAAGATTGGCGTCAGTTGCCGAGAACGGAAGATTGCCTACGTACAGTTTTTTACCCATTTATTCATGCCTCCTTAAGGCTGTGGGAGCCGCTAAAGAGGACATGAGCACTATGCTCGAGGACTCTGACGCGGACAGGACACATATCGAGCATTAGCCTAGCACAATTTGTTCAATATGACAGCGTAAACTCATGATGTCTGACGCGCCGAATATAAGTACTATGCTGCTGATTCTGCAGTAGCGCCTTCGTCGAGTTTCAAAATCCGATTAATCAATTCTTGGATACGAAACCCCTCGTCATTTACCAATTGATGCTGATTGTTTTTAAGCCAGGTTTCCATCTGGTTCACAATCTGGCGAGTGACCGTACTTGTCAGACGACTATTCTCCTCATAAACCCAGCCACTCGCAGAAGAGGCTTCTTGATAGATCTTATGAGTTGCCTCTTGAAGTTTGCCTGAGATCTCTCGATGGATTTCTTGCTGATCTCGACTCACAGAACGAAGGTGTTCGAC
>CAZGCK010000014.1:10911-31997 GCA_964524175.1 uncultured Bacteriovoracaceae bacterium
ATTAAAGTGACCCGATTCAAATCATCAGCGTCGCGTGCTTGAGTCAAATCTGCTCGAAGACGCTCCATCTCGGCGCGATATGCTGTCTCGCTACCCCAAATAACTGGATTGAGCTTCCACCCTTGATAACGACTCTGAAACATGGCGATCTCGCGCTCTGCATCCCGACAGATCGATTGAATCAGGCCATATCTAAATCGTTGAAGCTCCTGGTGGGCAGCGCCGAGACGATGATTGAACTCTTCTTTAACTTTTTTGGCCACTCCCTTAATCCGGCGCGACGCATAGGCAAGATTCTGGCTCGCTCCCGTTATTAAGCCCGAGTAGGCGTGCCTCAACTCTCTTTGTAAGGCTGTATTCTCGCACTCCCCAATGAGTTGCAAAATTGTACCGCCAATTGGCGATATTCTTTCATTTAAGTCGATCCCTTCTGGTTGCAGCCGTTGACTCGCCAAATGGGAAAGTGCTTCAACAAAGCTTTCAGAAGACGTTAGGTGATGATGCTCCCAATCCGTCAACGAATCGATGAATGCTCTGGCATCGGTGCTCAGCTCGGATCTGCCTTCCTGGTCAATCCGCTTTGCGCTCCGATTTTCGAAACGTAGCCCCTGCGCCTGAACCAGTTCGGCAGCCTTCATTTCTGGCGGCAAATGGGCAAAAGGGTCGAAACGGGAGCTCTTGAGATGGGGATTCAGGATGCCCGTGGAACGCCTGACACGCTCGACCTGGAGGTCTTTGAGCTTTCGGCAGGCGCGCCGAAAGCCCCACCGTGCAAGGGAAAAATAAGAGGCACACGTTACCACTATCGTGGCAAACGCGAATTGAATGGGAAATTCTAACAAGAGTCCAGCAACGTACCGCATGATCGATCTTTAAATTATATCGTTCTAGTTGAGTCACTTTAAGCGTGTCCACTTCGACACGTCACTCTTTAGGCCCCACGCAATTGCTGAATTTTTACTCAAAAATTAAGCAGAATGCTCAAAATATTAAGAAGTTCAGACTCGGCCGAAATTAACTAGGCATTAAAAGGCCACCCCAAAGGATAAGCCAGCATAGGGAACGATGCGGGTTGAATCCATAAAAGGGTCACCTACACGCAGAAACGCGAACTCTATAGTCCCCTCAAATCTGCCTGCGTTGATCTTGCACCCGAGATTGAAGCCCAGGTCATAGTTCGTCATGCTCACAACGTCCGGCCCTAAACTCCCGCTCACGCTAGTACGTAACAGCATCAATCCGCTATATGCCGCGAAGGCAGGACTTATTCGATACGAGACTGGAGCTGAAAAGTCGAACGTATAGGCCGACAATGTCGTCGCCAGCTCAACCGGCTGATCCGCTGTGAGATAGGTGACATTGCCTTTGGCTGATCGCGCCCCATAACTAAGCATGCCAGCACCTGCCAGATTGCCCATCTTCAAAAACTGATACTTGGCCCCTACCTTCCAACCCCCGCCATCAGCGCTGAAATTGGTACCAAGCATAAGATCCAGGCTCTGCATCACTCCGACCTCACCCTGCATTCCGAGCATCATCCCCTGAAAAACATCTTTGTTTTGGTCGATCAGGTAAGTAGCTTCGGTGGTTCCTGGCGTTGCGAGCCGCGCAGTCTCGAAGTAACCAAAACCCCGAAACTTGCCGACCCCTAAGCTTTCGCCGGTCTGATGCCGCAGCACAGAAGTGGCCACGGTCGTGCAGCCGCACAACCCCTGAGCGAGGGCAAAAACTAACAGTGCGACTACCGCGCCCAAGACGCCTTTAGTCATACACAAATTATAGGTAATATAAACGTCTAGAGGTACCGGCAAGATCTGCCGTCAACTCCGTGACCAACTAACTCAAGTCAAATAGGAGTAGTTCAGCTTTGTTGGGGCCTGCACCGACCAGCTCGAGCTTCTCATCTCCAGAAACTGCCAATCCATCGCCCGCTTGAAGCTCCAAATCATTGCAACGCAAAATCCCACGCGCGACCTGCAGCCACGCATGACGACTCGAAGGATTGGAGTAGGCAATCTTTTCTCCCTCTTGAAGGAGGCTCACATAGAGATTTGCGTTTTGATGGATCCTCACCGACCCATCTCTTCCATCTCGAGACGCAACTAAGCGAAGGCGCCCCTGCTTTTCTGCGGCAGAGAACGACTTCTGCTCATAGCTGGGCTCAATCCCTTTCTTCTCAGGAAAAATCCAGATCTGAAGAAGATGCACCTTTTCTGTCTTAGAGTGATTGAACTCGCTATGCTCGATACCTGTGCCGGCCGACATTCTCTGCACATCGCCCGGAAGGATCACTGAGCCAGTACCCAAGCTATCCTTGTGCGCGAGAGCGCCTTCGAGAACGTAGGTGATGATCTCCATGTCGCTGTGAGGATGGGTATCGAAACCTTCTGCCTCAGCAACCCAATCTTCATTGATTACCCTCAGATGACGAAAGCCCATATGTCTTGGGTCGCGATAATCAGAGAAGGAGAAGGTGTGATAGGTGTTCAGCCAGCCATGATCAAAGTGGCCACGTTCGTCTGCTTTGCGAAGAGTGAGCATGCTTAGGTCCCTCTGCAAAACACTATGGACCCGATCCATGAGGTTGAAAAGTAGGTTCCTGAAAGTAACTAGCCTTTTGTAGCTTTGAAAATCAATGATTCAAGACGCTTGCGCCTGCGCCCATGATGCTGACGCGAGACTCGTCTTCGCCACCGTCATCAAGTTCTGTTTCGTCAGCATCCTCACCCAAATCGGCATTGGGGTTGAGCAGATCCAGAAGCTGCTTGCGCGACAGGCCTTTGAGACCTTGCGCCGATTCTTCGATGAGCGCGTCAGATAGGGCGAGCTTGTTCTCGATGATTCCCGCAATACGGTCTTCGACTGAACCAGGGATTTGCAGCTTAAATACTTGCACCCCGCGGGTCTGACCAATGCGGTGCAAGCGGTCCGTGGCTTGATTCTCTTTGGCGGGATTCCACCAACGATCGAGATGGATGCACACGCTTGCAGAAGTTAAGTCGATACCCAGACCCCCTGCGAGCAAGCTGCAGACGAAAACTTTACATTCAGGGTCGCTAGAGAACTTGAGCAACCGGGCCGCGCGATCCGAGGTATCACCCCGAAGCTCGGTGTAACCCACGCCCTTTTCTTTAAGCGACTCACCCACTAAATCCATCATGCCTAGATACTGGGTAAAGACGACGATCTTGAGATTCGATCCCAAAGCTTCATTAAGGATTTCTTCGAATGCTTCCCATTTGCCTGTCTCGCGTGGATTGATCTTCCTGCGAGGCGCTTTCTTGGTAAGCCCCGTCTCGGCATCCTTGATGTTGAGAGTTGGCAATTTAGGGTGATCGCAAACCTGCTTCAACCGCGTAAGCAAAGCCAGTATGCCCGCGTAATCGACTTTGTTGCTGCCCTCAAGGCTAGCGCGTACGCTCATCGCCTCAGCGCTAGAGAGATAGGCGCGATAGACTTGCTTTTGGAGAGCGGTCATCTGGCAATGAACGATTTCCTCGGTCTTCTCCGGAAGCTCCTTGAGCACTTGTGCCTTGGTTCTGCGCAGGAGGAACGGCGAGGTCAAACGCCTGAGCGCCTGCGCTTGACCGGCACTCAATGGATCCCGGCCTCCACCATAAAGCCTCTTAAAGCGAGTGAGCGATCCCAGATAACCAGGAATCAAAAACTCCATAAGCGACCAAAGATCAGTGGCCTGATTCTCAACGGGCGTACCCGTCATCGCGATGCGAAACTTGGTTCTCAAAGCACGAGCTGAACGAGCACTAAGCGTTGTCGAATTCTTGATGGCTTGAGCCTCGTCAAGAATAACCATATGCCAATCGCGCTCCCGCAAGGCAGGCTCGCGCTGCAGAATCCCATAAGTGGTCAAGACAAGATCAACAGACTCTTTCGGCAATGCGCGACCTTTGCCATGAAACACGTGCCATTTGAGGCTTGTCTCGTACTTCTGCAGTTTCTGAATCCACGCAGCCACGACGGAGGTCGGAGCGATCACCAAAGTGGGTAGCTTAGGACGATTAGGCGAGCGCTTGCGATAGAGACTCGTGAGGAGCGCCAAGACCTGATGGGTTTTACCCAAACCCATATCATCGGCAAGAAGCGAGCTCAAACCACGGTTGTACAAGCTCCATAGCCAAGAAAGACCATTGATCTGATAATCACGCAGCTGAAATCCGTACTCCACTTTGGGAAGAGTTGGGATTTTTGCTTTCGCGAAGAGCTTCCACCAATCATGGAACTCGTCCCACTCGGGATCCACGTTGACGTCTGAAACACCCAGCTCGAGGCTGAGACGATAGACGGCAAGAGGATGCAGAGGATTCTCTCCATCATCATAGAGCGCGCCAAACGCCCCCGGCATACCCGTGGACTTAGGAGCTTCATCACCTTCAGCCGTTTGCGTGGGCCCTTCAGACTGCGCTACGCCGCTGCGATTGTTATGCTGAGAAAGTCGATTGAGAGTGGTTTCTAGGCGATAAATGCGGCCGTCTTTCCAAACAAACTCATTGCTCAAATGGCCCTTAGCCATCAGGTCCTGCATCTCTTCAGAAGAGAGCTTAAACTTCTCGTTCTGGAACAGGTAGGAAACACTACGACTGCTTCCGCCCTTTTTGCCGACCGTAATCGACGTGAGCTTGAGCGGGATTGGATCGATCTCGGCTTGAATCGAAGGATCAAAAACAATCTGCTGGCGCTGCTTGTGCATCAAAAGCGCCGCAAGATTCTCGAGGGCTTCAGGACCTGTGAAAATGATCTTGGGTGACTCAAGTTTGCCCAGCATCGGGATATCAAGACCCGGAATGGGCGGAACTTGAAGCTCTAATCCCAAAGTTGTGCGCCAGACTCCTGGCTGCCGTTGGCGATGGAGGTGATTGGTAGTCACCACCTGATAGACACGGGTCGATGGATCTAGATACCTCAGTGCAGGCTCAATCGTGAGAGCCGCAAGCGACCGATTCTGAAAAGTGCCGCGAACGAAGGCCACAGGCTCAGCAAGCGTCGCTGCCCGAACCACAGGCTTGAGGTCCTGCGCTCCCATGTACGTGTGGAGGGCTGCAGCCTCGACCAAAGTGATCGGCACAGAATAAGTTCTGCCATCGATCTCTTTGCCTTCGATGAAAGCCGCATTCTGAGTACGAGTAATAGTGAAACTCGACTCCAGCAGCACCGGGTGCATTTGGAAGAGCTTTCGCAAGCGCATGTCTCTCTTGGCGCGCTCCTGGTTGATCACCACCAGCGGCCGAACCGCGCTTGCGCCTTCGGCTACTCCGTAGTCGAGACCGCCAGCGCCTGAGCGCAGCAAACTGCCTCGCTCCACAATCCAAATGGCAAGTGCTGCCACATGCTTGCAATGCGCTTCGTAAAGTCGATGCGCTGGACAAGAGCATTTGGAATTCAGAATGGTGCCACGAGCCATGACAATCGCGGTGTCGTAGGCGGTTTCATCCGTCCCTTTCACCTTGCCCATGACTAGATCACCGTCCATACGGACATCACTCACCCGACTATCGCGGAAATAGGTCTGACCGCGCTTCCAGGTAAGCTTCTTGAACTCTCGTTTAAGCTGACTGTAAAAAAGCATTCGCTCGCTTGCTTATGACGCTTCTGGGTACTTACTGTACCTATATTTTGTACCCTTACCGGGTACCTCTCGACCTTGGATAACTACATGAAACCCATGGTCGTTTTGGCAAATTGCCACCGATCGGCGTACCATATCATAGAACTTCTGGAAGTGGAGCAGGAAGTTACTTAGCGACAAAAAAGTCGGATAGCCTTCGACAACTGGCGGTAGGTGCTGCCTTCTGGGTCCGAATTGCGCCTAACCAGATAGACGTCAGTATAGCACTTGCGCCCCCCGTAATGGGACTGGCGCCTTTCGAGGTGAATCTCTGGCTTCATCCGTTTGTTATGAGCCTCCGCAATAAAAACAGGGAAATAGCCAGCACACCACCCATTGCGCACGAGTTCCAAGGCGGATTCCAGCAACGTAACCTGGTACTTGATCTTTCGTGAATAGGCGTCGTCAGGCCAGCCATCTAACCCCCTCACTCTTGAGGCCGCCCCATGAAGCGGGGGGACCGGGACTACAAAAGGAATCTCTACCTGCTTTAGATTGGGAAACGCTCCCTTCCGAACATAGACCCCCATCTCGATGGATAGGACCTTTTCATAGGTCAACCCAGGCATTGCGACTGGAAGATAAGTGATTCCAAAATCGGCTTTACCCTCTTGAATGGCACGCTCAATCTCTCCAGGCACCGTCTCATGCAGCAACAAGCGCCGCTGCTCCCAGGGGAGCTTCGCAAACGACTGCAAAAAATAAGTCGAGAACACTTCGAAAGTCACAAGTCGAACCACCTCTCGATCCTGAGGAGCGTCTTGATCTTCTCGAAGATCGTCAAAGTCCTGAACCAATTTTTTCGCTCTGGCGCTGAGCGCTTTGGCACGATCCGTGAGCACGATGTTGCGGCCGCTTCGCGCGACGATTGGATATCCAAGCTTGCGCTCCAGCTGTCGAATGGATTTGGACAATGCGGGAGGGGTAATTCTGAGAAGTGCAGATGCGCGGCGGATGTTCTCAGTACCGGAAAGAGCGATTAGGTATCGGAGCGATTGGATATCCATGAAAAACCGTTTACTCCAAGTTTACAAATCATGAAATTAAGAAACTATAGGTTTTGAAAAAGGATTGCTACTTGGCTCTCACGAAGGGAAATCAATACATGAGAATCGAACTGCAACAGTCTCCGCTCGAAAACGGAGGACTACTACCCAATCCATCTGCATCCGACACTGCACAGACAATCCAACAGCGCCTCGAGATCCATGCGGATCGCATGCGCCGCCATCCTATTGGACAACTGATTCGCGAACAGAGGCTGCCTGCTTCCGTAACCCGCGAATTCGCCGCGATCCAATACATCGATAGCGTGCTCTGGGTGCCGATGCTGGCGCTGATGAAGGATCGCGCCACCTCTCCCCGCCTGCGCCGTGCACTCACTGACAATTTACTCTGTGAAGCCGGCGCCAATCACACGTCGCACATCACGCTTTGTCGACAGTTTGTCGAGAGCCTCGGAATCATGCCCTCCTTTGGCAACTACAACGATCATTCTCGCCTAGCTACCCATCCGGTCGAAATCATGAACAGCGTCACAGGCCTCAGTGAAGAGGAGATCGCAGGCTGGATCCTTGCCGCTGAGAGCTTGGTGCCGGTCATGTTCGCTCTGTTCTTGCCAGAATTTGAGAAAATCTCTGGTGCAGATCTGACCTATCTACGAGAACATATTAACATCGACTCCGATGAACATTCTCAATGGATGCAAGAAGCCGTAAACGAGCTCCTCTCTAGAGCAGGGGCGGACCAAGGCATCGTTTCTGGCCTCGAGATCGGCGCGCGCGTCGCTCTCAGCATTCCGGATGCACTTTATGCAAAGGCGGTAAGACTCAATGCGATCAATCTTATGTGAGATGGTAGAACTCAAGACAGAGCGCGAACTCAACGGACTGGTACGGCTGGACCGCAGTCACGCGGACGAAGTCAACGCTCTAAGGCTATCTCGACTGAGGGAGACACAAGGTTTCACCGCCGACGAGGCCGTGCTTGTTTGGAGCGAAGATGACGACCAATCTCTAGTGTTGGGCATTCGTGAAGAAGGACGACTGATCGCCACTCAACGAATGGATGTCATCTCCGAGCCAGCAAAGCTGCGGACCAAGCTCGACTACGATGGCTTTGAAAAGCATATTGAACTACCTTGCCTCGTAGTGGGAAAGGCAGCCACCGCTTTCTCGCACGCGGGTCGCGGGCTCAATTCGTATCTCAACGCACTAGCCGTAGAGCACGCTCAGCACTTGGGACTCAGGTACGTCGTCGAGACAGTCGTGGCCGACGGCCCAAGAACGGGATTCTTGAGCGACTTGGGTTTTGAGTTCTATCCACATCCGTTGGGATGGCGTCGGTTTGGCTACCACTCGACATCGAACGTGGTCGTCGCCGTATTAGACCTCAATCGCCACCCAAACCTCACTCCGAGTTTGCGACTTCAAGAGCTGTACAAAAAGTACCCAGCATCATGGCAGCATTTGCGGCGCTCATAGCGCTCAATTACACATGCCTCCGTCATGTGATCCACGAACGAGGGTTGGCGGATACGCTCCTCTGGCGAGGTGCCTTCTGCGTGCTCACTTTGGCAGTGATCATGGGTGCTCGATTGATCCGTGGCTCGGCTGAACCTCTCAGTCGAGCCACCCTCCGCCGCGAGACCGCGCGAATGGGGTTTACAGGTCTTGGCTTAGGCGCACAGATAACAAGTCTCGCTCAACTCAGTCCGATGTGGGTAGCAGCGCTGACTAACTTAGACAGTGCATTGCTGATCTCTCTAGGGGCGGCAAGAGTCCGTAGATTTGCTCGATTTCCGCTTGCGATCTTGCCAGCCTTGGGTGGATTGCTGTTGGGGACAACCTCGCTCGGAAAGAGCGGCACGGCCGTTCTGATCGCACTGGCGGGTACTTCTCTCCTGCTCCTCGGTCAAATCGTCCTTGAAGATACCGCCCGTGAAGCACCGACATGGTCCCCTCTCGCACCAGGGCTAGGCCTGACTCTTCTAGGCATCGCTTTGTGCCTAGGAGAAAAATCTGCCATCGAACTACCCAACATCCTCAACGTCGGAAGCGGCATCCTCATGTATGTTCTCAACCTAGGCGCCGCCATACTCGTCAAGCGGCGAGGCTTACGCGCGATGGCGTTGTCGAGTCTCGCGGGTGGATTGATTGCGAGCGCATTCTCTTAAGAGGGATTGACTGAGACTTTATAAGTCCACATCGATAGATTTCTGACGCAGTTCATGCACGAAGTGACTCTCCGCCATTCTTTCTCCCCAAGATTGAGGGTAAAAATGCCTCTCAACATGAGCCAGAGCACCGCGCCAAATATCCCATGACCTTTTCAGAGCTCGAGTTCTGAATCATCCCAAGCGGACCTCATTCAGGAGCGCCAACTCATCAGTAGTAATATTAAATGCCAATACTAGAAACTCTTTAACGCTCATGCTCTTTTACTGTCGCAGGGAGAGCCAAATCCCCTTACTATAAGAAAAGAGAGAGTCCATATCTCAAGGAGGAACATCAAATGGCTAGGAATAGGCTTTTAAGCTCAATAATGACAGTAGCAGGAATTACGGCGTTCGTGATTTGTAGCACCAACAACTTGGCAAACGCCGCCGACCAGAGCTCGGGATGCGGGATGGGGTGGAAAGTTCTTTCGAAGAACTCCCTTTTCTCGAGTTCAACTCGCAATTCGATCAATGTCACATTCTCGAACACGTCTGGCATGACTTCGGGCACCTCCGGCTGCGCGAAGCACGACATCGTCCAGAACGAAAAAGAAGCGATGTACTTTGCGGAAGCCAACCAAGGTCAGCTGATGATCGAGATGGCCCAAGGCCAAGGCGAGCATCTGCGAGGACTTGCCGCCATTTTTGGTTGCAAAGGCTCTAGCGCTGCCCGATTCGAAGCAGCGACTCAGGCAGGTTACTCGAATATTTTCCCTTCCATCAACACGACGCCAGCTCAGATGCTAGACGGGGTGAAGTCTGTCATTCAGTCTGAACCCGCACTTGCTGTTCAATGCGGTTTCACAGGCTAATTTTTTTAGTTTTCGGTTTTGTTCTCTTAGGGGCGAAACCGGGTCAGAGTCAATCCGACCCGGTTTCATCTCTTTCTCAAGATCCTGTCTGGCTGAAGCTAGGACACTACGAAAAAAAAACTCTCGGCGGTTACCGAAGCGACGTTGACGAGCCCGCCTTCTTTTTAAGCCCCGAAGGTCGAGCCGATCCGGAAAAAGAACTCAGGGCTACTCTTCAAGCATTCCAAAACACTTCTCACCCTCCCGTAGGGCGACTCAAACAGCACCCCCTCTGTGCCTTTCCTGCGCGCTTCTCTTGGCTTAAGAAAAAACTAGATATTCAGACCCCTCATCTGGACTGTTCTACCCGCGAGGAGTGGGTCAAAGGCTTAAACGCAAAAAGCGTGACTCTTGTGTTTTCAAGCGCCTACCCCAACAACCCCGCCTCGATGTTTGGCCACACCTTGCTTCGTTTCAACCAAGACAAAGGAGAGGCGATCCTCAATTACGGGGCAAATTTTGAAGCGCATGTCGATGCCAACGAGAAAGGGATCGTCTACGCGCTCAAGGGTCTTTTGGGCTTATACCGTGGCGAGTTCTCGCTCGCTCCCTACTACGTCAAGGTGAACGAGTACAACTTTGCTGAGAGCCGGGATCTTTGGGAGTATGACCTTTCGTTGAATCAAGACGAAGTGGCGTTTCTCGTCAGCCACCTTTGGGAGCTGTTCGCGACCGGCAAATTCTCCTACCTTTTTCTCACTCGAAATTGCTCTTACCAGCTCATTGCTCTACTTGAAGCCGCGAAACCCGAGTGGAACCTCACGCATGGCTTTCATTTATACGCGTTGCCTATGGACACCGTCAAAAGAGTCAATCGCCAGGCCGGAGCCATTGTCGCCGAAAGGCGTCGTCCGTCCCTTCATGCAAGGCTGATCGCGCAAATAGACCTCCTCTCAGATGCTCAGGACAAAGCGCGACAAGACGTAACCGAAGGAAAGCAAGAAGCCTCCACAGTCTCAGATGTAGGCGTTTTAGAGTCAGCTATCACTACCCTAGATTACAAGCGTCGCAAACAGGGAGGCAACCTCAGCGCTCAGGATGACGCACTTTTTAGAACCATCCTCTTAAGACGCGCGAGCCTGGGCATGAGATCCGATGCACAAGTCGAACCCCAGATCGGAGCAGAATCTCCACTTCTGACCCACGAGTCCAGCATGCTTCTCCTTGGTGGCATGGCCCGCAATGGGTATACCTTGGGCACACTGGGCGTTCGCCTCTCTCTTCATGACTTAACCGATCCTGGCAGTGGATTTCCGCCCGGCCTGCAGGTCGAGTTCGGCAAACTCCGCTTAAGCGGGGGAAGTAGAACAGGAGGCGGTTTTGAGTTTCGCCTCGAAGAGCTCAAAATCCTGGATATCCTTTCTCTTTTTCCTGCGAACTCAGGTGAGCTGCAAGTCTCCTGGGCCGTTAGAATTGGATCGAGCACACCCATCGATTTTGGACGGACAGATGCGTTAGCCTCAGGGCTCGAAGCAGGACCGGGGATTGCAGCCTCTTTTTCTCGCAAGACGGGTTGGATTTATGCGCTGGCACTTGGCAAGTTTGAATGGATTCCGGCAGCTTCCAAGTCGGGGCGACTGGGACCAGGAGGAGAAGTCGGCGTGAGTTGGCGTCCTCTAAAGCCCCTTTCTCTCCTAGGCAAAGCACGAGCCAGTCTTGAGCTCAATCAACCTTGGGACCGCATCGGCTACTGGGAGACGGAGGCCATCGCTGCTTGGGCGATTCAACAGAATCTCCAGCTTCGCGTGAGCGGAAAAACCGCTGGACCCACTTTAGGCGGTGAGAATCAAGTCCGTGAAATCGGAAGTGAGCTTCGTTGGTTCCTATAAAACTCCTAAGACTCGCGACTGCGTTGTTACTCATTGGAGCGACCGCCGGCTGCTCTCAAATGCTCTATTACCCAGATCGAGAGATCCACTCCGACACGAGCACCATGCCCATTCGCCCCGAATCGATCCACTTTGCGAGCGAAGACGGAACCCGACTGCATGGCTGGTACTTCAGCAATCGAGAGCGACGCCCGCCCAAAGCGTTCTTGGTTTTTTTTCACGGCAATGCAGAGAATCTGACCTCTCATTTCATCGCCCTGACCTTCTTGCTCGAAGAAGGATATGATTTTTTCATCTTTGACTACCGCGGATATGGCGAGTCCGAGGGCAAGCCCGATCCAGAAGGCACCGTCATGGACGGGAAGGCCGCCCTCAGGTGGGCTCACGCACGTGCTGCTCAATTCAAGGAGCCGCAACCTCCATTAGTTGTTTTTGCGCAAAGCTTAGGAGGTGCCATCGCGCTGCGCTCGATTATCGACTTGGGTGGATCGGTTCCGATCCGTTGGGTAGTCGCTGACTCAACATTCGCATCATATCGTGCAGCGGCCGCAAGCGTCATGTCGAACTCTTGGGTGACCTGGCCCTTTCAGCCGCTGGCATGCCTACTCATGAGTGATCGATATGCCCCAGGCGACAAAGTCACTCAAATCAGTCCTGTCCCGCTTCTCGTCATTCATGGAGACAAGGATCCAGTGATCGATATCTCGCTGGGACGAAAGCTTTTTGAGAAAGCCAAAGAGCCAAAGGAGTTTTGGTTGGTAGAGGGCGGTGGGCACACGGATGCTTTCATGCGCGCATCCCCTACCTACCGGCAAAAATTTATCGCTCGCCTCAACGAAGTGACCACCCGTACTGAGCGCATAGAAAAAGAGCCCGAACGCTGAATCGCCCGGGCTCTTCTAGATCTCGATCTAAGCTAAAAAATCACTCTTCCATTTCGGCGATGCTCAAGGCCTTCTTGAGCTGCGCAACTTGGTCCTTGAGCTGCTGAGAACCGCGCTCACCTTCGATGTACTTCACGAGAGCCTTCACCGAATCATGTACGCGACCGATCGCGAGCTTGGTGATGATGCGAGCCAGAGCAGGCTTAGGGGGGCTGATCAAACTGGTGTAGCTCACCAAGGTGTAGCGATGATCGATGCGTTCGAACTTAGCTGCGCCATAAGTGTCCTTCAAGCTGCTCGCGGCAACTTTAGTCCAAGAGATTTGATAGCCGCCGTTGCCAAAAGTATCGAGTACGTCGAGGACTGTATAAATCTCGTCAGGGATCGCAGGGAAACCGATGATCCTGGGAAACGTCATTCGGTATGCGACTTCGGTCGACCGTGCGCCTGGGAACTTAGGCTCGGATTTGGTGACCCCTTCAAAAATCTTGGTGTGAAGAGGGTAATCAAACATGACAGCCGCCGCTTCCATCGGAGTTGCTTCGACACGTTGATAGACAGTTACTTCTGGCCAAGCAGACCCTTCGACATCCATGGGTTCGGGCGCATAGAGTTTGCCAGCGTCGATCTGGTTACGTGCCTCCTCGCTCAATTCGCTGTACATAGTAGCGTTTGCAACGCTGGTAAAAGTCATCGCAACAGAAAGAGCAAAGCCCAGAGTCTTTAATTTCATTATTCCCACCCTTTGAAACGGAGTTAAGAGGTTCCTTCAGTGATGAGCGTGTTAGCGTAGGGCCAGAAAACGGTCAACCGAGTCGCGTCAAATAAACCCGTGCGCATTGCGTTAACTCACTGCGCAGCGTGTTGCGGATTTAGGCTTTCCGATATAGACCCAATTCTCCTGTGGGGAACTTAAAAAAATTTGGCATCTCAATTGCTGCGCTCTCTTTCCTGATCTCAGGATGTTCACCCTCTTCTTTTTTTGGAAATGACACCGATCAGGAAATTCGTAACCAACCCGGTTACCGGCGCGTGAACGCACAATGCTCCTCTGTCGACCTTTCGCGTGATGAGCTCGATGTCACGACGACTCGACAGCTTGTCGATTGCCTCAACTCTCAAGGAGCACTGGGAAGTTTTGCCACCTTTGTACATACTTTGAAGGACGATGAGCTCGCTCCTTTCGTCAACAGCGTCAATCGCTCGATCCTGCGCGCCCCTCAGAAGCTCTTTGCTCTAGAAAAAACTTTTAATGACCTCGATGCGCGAGGAGAATTGACCGAGACAATCGGAGCCCTCTCCGTCCTCCTCAAGAATGAGACTCTCATCGAGAAGTCGATTTCGCTTTTGCGGGAGGCATACGCTCCCCGAGGGGCTATCGACCCACTCCTTCTCGCATCATTGGCACAAATCTCTGAACACCTTACTGCTCCGTTGCTATCTGATTTGATGGATTTTGCGCTCGTGTTGACTGAGTCGCGTGCCTTCTCATCTCTGTGGGATCGACTGACTGGACCGAGCGCCAAGCCGCTGAGTCCCGAAACAGTTGAGTCAATTCTGTCCTACTCGCGCTCAACTGCACACATGGGTGAACAGCTAGTCTCGCTGGCCGCAGACGGCAGCTTTTTTGAAGGCACCGGCAGATTGGTCCCCGAAGTTGCAGAAGAAATCAAAGGCGTTGTGCCAGGCTGGGCCGCCATCTTGAATCACAGCCTCGAAAAGCGCGCATATTACGCTTCTAAAATCAGCCTTTTGCTTGAAGCATATCAAAAGCCGATCCCTTGTCTCCAAGGCACCCAGGAGATGCGATCCATTCCGATGGATCTGCTGCGCGAACTGAGCACTTTGCCTCGCGAGCAGGTTCAGGCCTATTTCGCCCGCGACAAAGTGATTCAGACTTTTGTCGCTGCCCCCCTTTGCTCTTTTCCGCCGTCTTTGCACGATGACTTTCAGCTTCTCGAGGATTTTGCGACTACCTCCGCTGGAGAGCCTTTAATCGATATAGCAAAAGCGTTTTATCCCGTCACACGTGGCGTCCAGCACCCTATCGCTGAGTTCTTTATTCAGTCACTCTCGGACCGGAGTTTCAGGCTCTTTCTACCGGCATTGAGCGATTTGACCGAGCGGTTGGCGTGGGAGGACCTCCTCCTATTGGCGACAGCCCCTCGACTTGACGATAAATCAAAAGCTCAAGCGCTCCTGGCAGCTTTGGTTAAACCCCTACCCTCGCAAGATACTCCCTGGAGCGTGCTTGTGAGCGGCCTGAAACGAACGCAAGCCCCTCAGCTTGCGGCCTGGCTCCGCAGTTTCAGCATCTCAACCGATTCACGCCCCTTTCATCACGCGATCAAGGGCGCCCGCGCCGCGTTCTATGTGAACGACGCCCATCCATTGATTGACCTGGCACGTGAGGCGCTAAAAGACGCTCCTCAAGATCCAAAGCTTCTTGAAACTCTGCTCAAAGTCTCTGCAAAACCGGAGTTCCTGTCCGCCCTGAAGGAACTGCGCGATATGTCGCGCTCCCAAGATGGTCGCCTCAAAGATATCCTGTACACAACGCTTTCATTGTTTCATCGCCATGCCGAACGAGGAAGAACCGAGATCGTAAGCCTCGCACCTGGAAAAACGGCGCCTAGCAGCCGCACTCCTGCTCGGCATTCATGGGCCGCTTTGGACCTACCACATGCCTCTCGAAGCATTCATCTCGTTGACTTTGGCGCCTGCCGCAAAATCGACTTTAATGTTGCTTGGGATGACGTCGCACATCGCGATTTCGAGGCGCAGTTTGATATTGTCACGGCTTGCGTGGGTAGCGGAGGTCAGTACGCAGACCTTACGCGCGCCCTCCAATTACTGAGACAAGAATACACTTCAAGCAACGCTGGACCGGCGCGCAGCTATCACGCCTTACTAGTCGAAGCCTACCGGGCTCTGCAGTACTCCAAGCAAGAGATCGCGACACTCACCCACCTCCTCTTTGCGCAGATCCGCGACGGCAGACTCGGACGCGCGCTTCACGTGTTGCCCATCTGGGAGCGCCACCAACTCATCCGGCCTTTGATCGATCTCGTCTCGCCGATTCCGAGCAACATCGAGGCCAGACTCGGACTAAAACGACTGGGCGTGTATGGCAGCACCGTTCTTAGACGCGCCGACTTTCAGTCGCTGCTCGCATATGTGGACGACCTTTATCGAGCGAAAACGCCGGCTCCATCCGCCCCTTTTCCGCAGGGCTACGACGCTGAACGCATCAAGCGTTGGGTCGCCAACAAGGAATGCTCAAGTCTACCGACTGTAGGCCGCGAAGCAGCTCAAGAAGCCCGCTACCAAGAGATCATCGAAGAGTACGAGAACGCCGTTACACCTCACGGCCCCCGAGTCAACGGCAAGCTCCCCCAAGCGTGGACGACCGCCTCACTTAAGGAGCAGTTCGCGCCAGTGCTTGCCAAACTCGCAAACCCTACCGAGCATGGCCCAATCCTAAAAGCGTTTCTCCGCTTTGCTACGCGCTTCAATGACCCTAAACAATATCCTCCGGGTTATCTTGAAGAATGGCTTCGAAAGCGGGCCGCAGACAAGAAACTCGTCATGTATTATTATCCAGGAGAGACGCAGCTACGGGTGCGGATGCTCAATGGGCTTGATCGGTTATCGAATGTTCTGATCAACGCCAACATTTACATTCCCGAACCTGTCGATCAGAACGTCGGCATGCTGTTCTTGAGCCAGATCGGAGACGCCTGGGGTGACGTGCCATTCGAAGAGCGACCACCAGAGATCCGGGAAAAATATCCAAAAGAGGGCCGCAAAAAAATAAAAACGCTTGCCCAAGCCGTGGCCGACATCAACGAGACTGCTGAAACGTTTTACGATTTTGTAGGATATCCGGCTTTTGACAAATGCGAGCAAACGGCCAACCCAAATGACCCGCCCGAGGTTCAGGCCGCCGAAACGACCAATCCTACCTCACTGGCAGAAATCGACCCCAATAACCCGCCTGATCCCAAACTTCAGGCATCTGTACTCAATATTCACGAAACCATCGATGTCCTGAACGAAAACCTAGCTAATGGCGGAATTCGCATCTTTCGCGACTTTTTCTATGAGATCAATTACAGCACACCCAAAGAGTTCAGAGAGCCGGGCGCAGGACTTCGCAACAACCTCATCTTTGTCATCAAACTCTGTGAGCTGAGCGTTTTTACTCAAGCGGGACGAGCCGTAAGCAGTGTAGCGCCCGATCAACAATCAGTGCGTCAGTTCTTCTCCTTACTGCTTGAAGCAGCCAGCCTACCCGAAACGGAAGAGGCGCTTAAGCCTTTGTTTGAGTCAGACCCGAACCAAGAGCTGATCTGGAATATCGTGGATCAAATCCTCTCGCTCAAGGACCCAGCCGAGATCCAAAACGCCAAGACACTTGGTCACTACGGACTTGCGGCCATCGATCTTCTAGGAAAAGGAGACGGCCCAAAGAACCAACTACTCGGGCCTCTCGTTTATAATCTAGGAGTGATCCTCTCCAAATACATGCCGTTCCTGAATCAACACGCTGACCTAGTAGGTGATCTAGTTAAGTGGGAAGAGGGGGCCCTTTTTGTGCGATCTTTGGCACTCGATCGATCGCCCCAGCAAAACCAGCTCACTTCTCTCCTCAAAGAGGTATTGCAAGAATCTCAGCGCGGCCTAGATTTGATGGCTATTCTTTCTGCCATCGACTCGGACCCTTCAGCTCACAGTGCGTGGAAAACGTTCAGCGAGCGATTCAAAGCATTGGACAGCTCCGCAGACTACCAAGCTCTTAACCTAGGTGAAATCGGCCGACAGCTTCTCAACTTCTTAGAAGGACGGGCTACGCCGCCTTCCGCGCCATTGACGTCACAAGAGCTTGCGCTCTCTCGTAAGATTTTGCATCAGCTAGCGGCGCAGCTTGAACGAGGCGACATGGAGCTCATCGATCAACTCCTGATCCTTGCCAAACGCAAGCCAAACGACCTGCACCATCTCTTGATCTCGCTGAGCCGTTTGATAGAAAACGGTGAGATCCCCAAATTTTTGGATGTGATTCAAAACAGCCTCACCCCCGCCGCAGGAAACTCAGAAAATCAATGATCAACCCTAACGGACAAGCCCTCTATTCGCTTCTTCATTGGTCTGTGTCCGCCATTGCGCTGATGGTAACGGCCTACATCATGCCGGGCATTCAAGTAGGATCTTTTTTCTCCGCGCTGATCACAGCTGCGGTCATCGGTCTCGCCAACATCTTGATATGGCCAGTACTGATGTTTCTCACACTTCCGCTCAATATCATTACGCTTGGGTTATTTACTTTTGTAGTCAACGGCGCGGTCTTGAAGATTTGCGCGGCTATCTTGCCCAACTTCAAGATCAAGAACTGGGGTTCGGCTATCTTTGGATCGATCCTGCTTTCGATCGTGAGCGCAGGGTTGCACTACTTGATCATTTAGTCTCGTTCAGTATCTCTCGGAGCTGAACCAGTTCTTTTTCTTGGTGCGAATCAAGTCTGGGCTGCTTTAGGTCCATGGTATTCAGTTCAAATTGAACGACTCCAGCGATCATGAGACGAGCATTTTTCTTGTCGTCGCCAGGAACCACATACCAAGGCGTATCTTGAGTCGACGTCTGATCCAAACACTCCCCGTACGCTTTCTGAAAAGCATCCCAATGCTCGCGACTGACAATATCATCCTTTGAGACTTTCCATTGCTTAACGGGATCATCAAATCGAGACAACAAGCGCTTCAGTTGCTCTCGCTTAGAGATATGAATGAAAATCTTGATAATGTGAGTGCCTTGCCTAGCCAAGTAACGCTCATAGGAAACAATATCCTCATATCGCCTCTTCCAGAACTGCTTGGATCCCAAGTCGGAATCAGGAAGATTCTGGGAACTCAAGATTTCTGGGTGCACCTTTGCAACCAGCACTTCCTCGTAGTGAGAGCGATTAAAGATCCCCACTTGACCTCTCTCTGGCAACCTCTTGTTGACCCTCCAAAGAAAATCATGATTGAGCTCTTCAGAACTAGGCCTTCTAAAGTAACTCACGCTACACGCCTGGGGATTCAACCCCGACAGTGCGTGCTTGATGGCGCCATCCTTGCCGGACGTATCCATTCCCTGAAAGACAATGAGCACGGACCTCTGGCGCTCAATATACAGATACTCTTGAAGCTGAGAGAGACTGTTTTGAAGGCCGGACAACCGCGACTCATACTGGGCCTTTGTTCTGTACAAAGGACGAGCCGAAGTCGGAAGCTTCTCAATCGGAGTGCCCTGTTTATATCGCAGGTTTTTCATATGATCTCGCTGTTAGCGCCCACTTAGAAAACCCTTGGACACCGTCAAACCCAAAGTCTGCCGCCCGATCGCGATCGTTTCTATCCAAATCAGATACCCAATGCCGCATTTGAGATCGAGCTTATCAGGGAGCGAGATCGAACTCAATTTGCCTGGTAAATAAGGATGGTCGACTTGACCCCCCGCGAAGTCGAGGTTAATCCATTTTATATGACCAATCCTCTACGTGAACAGCTTGGCCCTTTGGCAGATCTTGTAGGTATCTGGGAAGGCGACAAAGGAGATGACATAGCCCCTTCTGATGAGCGCGGGGTCGAGAACAACAAGTATCGCGAGCGAATCACTTTTGAGCAGATAGGCCCAGTCCAAAACCACGAGCAAAACCTGCATGTGCTCAGGTACTCTACCCGCGCGGCTCGACTCGGCGAAGAGAAAACGTTTCACGAGGAGCTGGGTTATTGGAGTTGGGAGCCTAGTACTCAGGAAGTCATGCGATGTTTTTTGATCCCTCGCGGGATTGCTCTTATCGCCGGTGGAAAGGCCGAGATGAACGCCAATGAGTTTCGTCTCGAAGCTAAAAATGGCTCCTGCACATTTGGGATTTGCGTGAATCCCTTCTTAGATCGGGAGTTCAAGATTCTTTCTTATGAGTTGACCCTCAAGATCCATGACCCAAATTGCTTTAGCTACGAGCAAGATACGGTGATCCAGATGCCTGGGCGTGAGGAGCCTTTTCATCACCGCGACCGCAACACCTTGAAGCGAGTCCAGTAGGATTTTAACTCTAACATGGACAAACTCGAACGAAAGCTAAGCGCGCTCTACCTTGTATCCCTTGTCTTTTGCGGGCTTTCATTTTTTGTCATGGTCTTTATCCTGGCTCAACATAACCGAGTTGCGGCCGATGACTACAGGACCGTTGCGGAAACCTTGAATCAAGGAATCCTCCTCACGGCATGGAGAACCTACCTAAGCTGGATCGGTAGATGGTCAGCGCTTTTGACCTCATCGTTTTTTGCGCTTTTAGCTCGTGATACGGGCAGTCTCCTCGCATTTACTTGGGCGACTTACGTCTACTTCGCAATTTCGGTTTGTGCACTCGTCGAGTCAGTTTATCGCGCAACGGCCCTATCAGGGGGCTCGCGCCCTCCACTGGGAATTCGGATCGGACTTGGAGTTTTTTTCGCGCACCTTCTCTTCTTTTTGACTCCTAACACGAGAGAGAGCTTTAACTGGCTATCTGGAGCCACCTGCTACGGCTGGGGGGTAAGCCACTGGATTCTATGTCTCGCATTTTGGGTAGGTGCTCTGACGGGAGTACGAAAAGCAGCGATCGCTTCGGCACTTTTCGCGATGCTTGCTTCGAGTGCTAACGAACCCCTCGGAATCTATATCGTGGTTGCACTGGGAGGGGCCGCTGCACTATTTTGGATTGCTGGCCAGCGGGAGCGAGCGATCAGCACTTCATGGTGCTGGCTCGGCTCCCTATTGGGGTTTGTCATCATGGCGTTATCGCCTGGCAATCAAGCAAGAAGCTCTCACTATATCCAGCCACCCCTTTCAGAAGTCGCGCAGAGAGTCATGTTGATTCCATGGCAATTCACATCTCAGTACGTTTACTCACACTGGATGTGGCTCGTCGGGACTTTGCTCTTTGGCTTTTTCCTGGCGGCTAGCTCCGTTTCTTCCCGTCGAGGGATGACACCCGCGAAAGTTTTAGTCGGAGCATCTGCTTGTTTTGTGTTTATCGAAGCTTCCAACTGGATTCTCATGTTCCCGGCGGTTTACTTGGGTGGGCACCCTCCTCCCGATCGCTCCTGGATCTCTAACTCGACGATGATGTTTTTTGCATTGATAGGCCTGGGAGCCTGGCTGGGGTTTCTCCACGGACCGCTTCAACGCTCAACACGCTTGGCCCTTCAATTTGGCTTTGTGGTGATGATCTGCGGTTTGGGTGGATTTAGGCTCTCACTCACACAGAGAATGATGCCCGGCATTTCGGCATACACCGAAGCTTACGACCAGCGGATGACTCTACTGCGCACCTATCAAGCGCAAGACCGAAGAGATCCGCTCGAGCTCAAGCGACTTCCCTACCAGGATATTCTTTTTTATGTCGAATGGGATGTCGCCGACATTAGCGAAGCCTTCAAGCTTCCGTTCAAGACAGTTGCGGGCCAGTGAGACCTTTCAAGGCAGACTATACACTTCAAAGCCAAACCCCTTGAGTCCCATTGGACGCAAACCCACTGTAGCCCCTTGAGTGTTCAGAACTCCAATCAAAGCAGTAGAGCTTTCGCGGACCAGAAAGAATGGATGAGATCCCTGGCTCAAGAGTTCACGCAGACGAGCTGCTTGCTGAGCGCC